>JBIKNA010000581.1:0-4104 GCA_044358965.1 Polyangiaceae bacterium | reverse complement strand
GCTGCATGCCCGCCTGCGTGTAACTGCTGACGGCGCTTGCGTAGCTCTGCGGCCAGATGTCATCGCCCGTGGTGATCTCGAAGTGCAGACGGAACTTCTGCTTGGTGGCCGCGTCGGGGGTAAACGCCTGGAACGGCGGTGCGGCGCCGCACTGCAGGAACGCGCCGCCGCCGTAGTCTTTGGCGTGCAGCGGCACGAAGTGGCTCGACAAGAAGCCTCCGCCGCTCGATTGCCCCGAGAACAGCACCTTGGCCTTGTCGATGTCGTACTTGGGGAACAGGTCTTCTTGCACCAACCGGTGCAACAGATCCGCCGCGGCCACTTGGTTGCCTTCGTTCCAACCTTGGCCGTTGGGCGCCAACACCGACACACGAATCAAATCGTGCTGTGTGGCCACGTTCTGCATCATGTTGACGAAGGTGGCGTAGCTGCTGGCCCTGCTGCCGTGCAGCAACACAAGCAAACCGCGGGGCTTGCTGCCGGGGGCCGGCGCATTGATCTCGTAGTTGAGCCCGCCGGTGGACTTGAGCTTGTTCTGCCCCGTCATGCCGCCGGTACCTTTGGTGGAGTCTGGGCCTTGGGGGGTCTGCGGCGCCGAATCCGTGGCGCCTCCACCGTCGACGCCGGAGCCTGGTGTCGTGGGATTGCCTGGCTTGGGATCCTTTGGGCCCGCAGGTCCGTCGTCGTCATCGTCGTCATCGTCGTCGGCCGCGTTGCCGCTCGATGACGAGATGTTGCGTTTGCGGGTGACGCCAGTGGCCGGAGCTTCGGTGCAGGCGGCGAGGGTACTGAGCAGGGTGAGGAGCGCTGTGCATAGGAGCCCGACACGGATCGCTCGGTGCTGGGTCATGCCTACAGCGTGCCCCATGCAGCCCCGCGCACAAGGTGCACGCGCAGAGTTTGTGGCGCACGTTTGCCGCGACACTGCAGATAATGGCCTGCTCTGCGCAATGCTCCGTTCTGGCTGGAATTGCCTGTTCGCGGCTTTTCGTCGCCGGCGGTGCCCACCGGACCGCTGGACCTTGGCCGCCCGGGTGCTAATGCCCCTGCTCCCCAGCGCTCAAGCGGGACTTCGATTCGATGAACCTCCGTTTTTCTGCCGTATTCTTTGCTCTTGCCCCATTTGCCCTGGCCTCGGCGTGCGCCACCAGCACGCAGGTCACAGGTCTCGCCGACGCGGGCGATGCTGCGGCGCCCGAAGCCGCCGTCGATCAGGCTGCCCCCGATGCAGCGCCTCCCTCGGTGGATGCGGCTCCGGATGCAGGCGAAGATGCCAAAAAAGATGCTGCCGTGGGCGAATGCGCCGACAAAGCATCGCAGGCTGCGTGCACCAACTGCTGCACCGAGAAGTACATCGACGGTGCTGGCGCGTACCTGCTCGCGGTCAACGACTGCATGTGTGTCGAGTCGCGGTGCCAAAAGGCCTGCGCCGAAACGTTTTGCGCGCCCGACCTCAAAGAGCCCGACCAGCTCTGCAACGATTGCATGGCCGACAAGAGCGGCGAGTGCTCGGCGCCCATCACCTCGGATTGCAACGCCAACGCCGATTGCGTGGCCTTCAACGTGTGCATGCTGCAAAGCAAGTGCGCCAAGAAGCCGTAGAGCCCGGGGCTGCTGCGACTACGACCGCGGCGGCCACAGCACGAAGCTCGACGTCCGGCGCATGTATGCGTCGTAGCCCGGCCGCGTGCGCATCAGGTGCGCGTCGAGCATGGACACGCCAGACACCCGAAGCAGCAAGAACGTCATGAGCAATGGCGAGAACACAGTGGCGTAGCCCCCGGGGGCGTTGACCGCAAAGAGCCAGAACGACCACATGATCAGGGTCTCGCCGAAGTAGTTGGGGTGGCGGCTGTAGCGAAAGAGCCCCGTGTCGAGCACGCGCCCGCGCTGGGCTGGGTCGTTGCGGAAGCTTTGGAGCTGCTTGTCGGCAAGGGCTTCGATGAAGAAGCCCACGCTGAACAGGCCTATGGCCCCGAACTCCAGGACACCCAAGGTTCCGCCTGGACTCAGCATGCGGAGCTGCAGCGGGGCCGAGATGCCCAGGGCCAGGGCTCCCTGCAACAAGAACACCTGAAACAGGCTGACCCACCAGTAGCGTTCTGGCCCAAAGCGTTGGCGAAACGCGGTGTAGCGCGGGTCTTCGGCTTTGCCCCGCAGGCGCCACAAGAGGTGCAAGCACAGGCGCAGTGCCCACAACGCCACCATCGCCAGCAACACGCGCTTGCCGGTGCCCGCCGGCGACGTAACGAAGGTTCGGACGGTGACGGCCAGGAAGAGCATGGACCAGAACGGGTCCACGATGCTCACGTCTTTGCGCCACACGGACACGAGCCACAGGGGCACCACGATGCACAGGATAGTGAGCGCGTTGAACAGCAGCGCGTGCATCATGGGTGTGCCTTGGGCATCACCAGTTTGTGGGTGGCCGCAGCCACCGTCGCAGTGAGAATGACGCCCCAGGCCGTGTCGACGGGCACCAGGCGCGCGGGCCACCCCTGCAGCACGGCCCAGCAGGTGAGCTCGAACCCCGCATAGACCGCAAACCCAAGGCCAGCGCCGCGGAGCGCGGCATGGCGTGTGCTGCGGGCCGAAGCCACCGCGTAGATGCCGATGCCGAACGTGTACAGCAGGTAGAACATGGCTGCGGCCGGCGCATAGGCCTCGGGCCGCTTCAGCGGCCCCAAGGCAGCGTCGTAGAACCCGCGCATGAGCACGCCCAGCCAGAGCAGATCGAGGGCCACACACAGCAGGGCCGCAACGCCCCAGGCCCCAAGCGCGCGAGGCACCGAGGGGCGAAGAGGGGCGACGTGTGACGAGGGCTCGGCCATGGAACGCACTACTTTCGCCTGAGAGGCCGCTCGATACCACAGGGTCCGCGAGCACAATGCCCTCAGGTCTGATGTACGCGGCGCCGGCGGGGTTGCGATGCAAGACCAATGCGCAGGCCCGATGCCCGGGCTTGCGCCCCAGACCCCGCGCCCGGGTCCGTCATTGCGATAGGACTCCGTGCGCCTTTGGCGCGCAGGCACTATTCTCCGAGGCCACATGAAGATCTGCGAAAACCCCGTTTCGGCCCTTGCCCCCGTCAAGAGCGGTGACCGCGTGTTCGTGCACGGCTCTGCGGCTACGCCCACCGCGCTGCTTGCGGCGCTGCTCGACCGGGCCGGCGAGCTCCGCGGCATCGATTTGGTGGCCATCAGCACCTTGGGCGAGATCAACTGGAACCGCCCCGCGGTGCGCGAGAACTACACGCTGAGCTCCCTGTTCGTGTCGGCCAACGTGCGCGAGTGGGTCGATGCCGAGGGCGGAGACTACGTGCCAGTGTTCTTGAGTGAGATCCCGTCGCTGTTTCGCGAGGGACGCTTGCCGCTCGACGTTGCGCTGCTGCAGGTTTCCCCACCCGATGTGCACGGCTACTGCTCCCTGGGCACCAGCGTGGATGCGGCGCTCGCCGCGGCCAAACACGCCAAGATCATCATCGCGCAGATCAACCCTCGCATGCCGCGCACGCTGGGCGACTCGCACCTGCACGTCTCGCGCATCCACACCGCGGTGGAGCTGCCTTGCGAGCTGCCCGAGGTGCGCTACGGCGCCGAGGCCGACGCCGGCACGGAGCAAATCGGTCGCACAGTGGCGGAGCTAGTAGAAGACGGCTCGACGTTGCAAATGGGTATTGGCGCCATTCCCGACGCGGTGCTGCGCTTCCTGGGCAACCACAAAGACTTGGGGATCCATACCGAGATGTTCAGCGACGGCGTGGTCTCGCTCGTCGAGCGCGGCGTGGTCACCAACGAGCGCAAGAAGGTCGAGCGCGGCAAAATCGTGACCACGTTCGTGTTGGGCACGCGCAAGGTCTACGACTTCGTGCACGACAATCCGTTTGTGGCCTTCAAAGACGTGTCTTGGGTCAACGACACGTCGGTCATCCGCAAGAACCCCAAGGTCGTGGCCATCAACAGCGCGCTGCAAATAGATCTCACGGGGCAGGTCTGCGCCGACTCCATCGGCACGTACCAGTACTCGGGCATCGGCGGCCAAATGGACTTCATGCGCGGCGCGGCCCTGTCCGAGGGGGGCAAACCCATCATTGCGCTGCCGTCC
>JBIKNA010000580.1:0-4110 GCA_044358965.1 Polyangiaceae bacterium | reverse complement strand
CACGCCCCTCGCCACCCCCGCGAACCCTTGAGCGAGCAGTTTTCGCCCAGAGCAAGCGATGACGTCGTCGGGCACGGAGGCGTACTTCCTGTACGCCGCACACGCCCGCCGACGTCAGCGCGCAGCTATCGGCGAAAAATGCCGCTCAAGGAGCTCAAGGAAGGATGGCGTCGAGGGTCAGGCGCGTGCGCCCCACCAGGATCTCGTCGCCCTTGACCAGCTCTTGCTCGCCCTTGATGCGGACGAACACCCCGGACCGCGACTCGAGATCCGTAAGGATGATGGCGCCAGCTTGCTCTTCGACCAGGCAGTGTTGTTCGCTGACGAGCGGATCGTCGGCGAACAGGAAGTCGCCCATCATGGACCCGAACATCATGGAGGTGCCGCGGGCAACGACGCAGGCGCCTTTGGCTCCGCCTTGGAACATCTGCACCACGCGGAACGACGACGGCCACTTGGGCGACGAGTAGAAGTACGTGGGGTGCGGATCCGGCGCGTCGTCGGCAACGGGGTTGCGCTCGACGGCCAAGAGCTGGTCGCCAACGATGAACTCGTCGCCGATCTCGAGCTCCGTGGGGCCCTTGATGCGCAGGAACACGCCGTTGCCCTCTTGAAGGTCTTGCAGCCAGACGTGCTCGTTTTCGTAGCGAATCTGCGCCTCGCGCGGGTGACAGAAGATCTCGCCGGGCAAGTTGATGGCCCCCTCGCGGCCGAGGATGGCAACGTCGCCCGGGGGCTCGTACACCACCGGCCCCCCGGTGAGGCTGCGCGTGACACCGAAGCGAAAGCGCGGCTTGGCCTGCGCCGACACGGGGGCAACCATGGGCGGCGGCGCAATGGATGGCGTTCGCTCTTGGGCGCCGGCTTCGGCGCGCGTGTCTTTTTTGGTGGCGAGCTTTTGCAGCTCGGTGCGCGGCGGCCCCTCGAGCAGCTCCATGCCGCCGATGGCCTTGCCATCGATGACCGGATCGAAGCGCCCCTCGCGGAGCATGATGGCCATCTCCATGTGCTGTGACTTCATGAGCCCGCGCACGAAGATGGCTACGTCGGAGCGCGAGACCTCTTGGGCGTAGGTGCGCTTGTGGCTCTTGATGATGCGGCCGCCATCGGCGAACAGGTGCGTGATGATGTGCGGCTTGTCGAGGCCGGAGTCTTCGGTTTGGACGTGGAAGACGAGGCCGCGGTACTTGATGTTGTTGTTGAAGCCGACCTGGGCCTTGAAGAAGCCCGGGCGCCGCATCTCCTTTTCGAGGCGCTCGATCTCCGTGACGGAGAAGAGCTTGATGGCGGCTTCGAGGTCTTGCTGGGCTTCGCCCGTGACCCCCTCCATGCGCTCGAAGGCCTGCTGCGCGACTTTGGCGCTGGGGTCGATGCGCAGGGCCTCGGCGAGCAAGCTCTGGCCTTCGGCGTCGTTGGGACCTTGGACGGCCCACGCGGCAAGCAGCTGCACAGCCTCTTGCGGTCGGCTCTTCTCGTTGAGCCATCGGGCTACTTTTGCCGCTTGTTCTCGAGTGGCCATTCTGGACGGGGCTCCGTGAGCTTTCGTGCGCCTGGTCCCCCCAAAGGCAAAGCGCACACGAAAAAGATCCGTGCCAATCATCTATCCGTCCTTGGCCCAAGACAAGGAAAAAGGCCCTGATTCCCAGGGCAAGTTGGCCTCGGTGCGCCTTAGCTGGCCGGGCCTTGAGGGGCGTGCGCCGGAGCCCCCGGCGAAGCCTTCTCTTCGGCCGGTTCGACCTCTTGACCGCCCAGCCGGGCCAACTCTTCTCGCGCCCGTTCGAGCAAGAACGTGCGTTCGCTGATGTGGACGTGTGTGAGGTACACACCGACGCCAAAAATGGTGACCAAGAAGCCCACAAGCACGGGCCCGAGCCATGGCCGGTAGAAAAAACCCGCAGGGCCCGCGACGGCGGCGGCGTACAGCCAGATGCGCATGCTGCGCCGCTCTTGGTGCTGCTCTTGGATGAGCCCCTTGAGCCGAAGGATCTCGTCTTGCCACTTCTTGATTTGCGCGTGGTCGGTCATGGGAGCTACTTGGTGACGAGGGGCGAGTAGAGCGAGAGCCGCCGGACGTTCTCGGTGACGTGCAAAGGATACTTGAGCGACGGCAGCACGCGCTGATCACACTCTTGGCGATCACAGACCCGGCACGTGACCCCCACGGGGACATAGGACGCCAGGTTCGAAAGGTCCATGCCGTCGGAGTACACGAGGTCTTTGGCGTGGTCCATCTGACAACCGAGGCCGATGGCCTGCACCGGTCGCTGCGCGTGGTAGCCACCGCTGTCTTTTTGGATGGTGCGCGCCAAGCAGAAGTACGCGGCGCCGTCGGGCATCCGCGACAGCTGGATGCGAATCATGCCGGGGGTCAGGAACGCACTGAAGATGTTCCACTTGGGGCACGCGCCGGAGAACCGCGCAAAACCGATGCCCGATGCGCTGAAACGCTTGGAGATGTTGCCGGCAATGTCGATGCGGATCATGTGGAACGGGACGCCCTCGGCGCCCGGGCGCCGCAAGGTGGTCAGGCGGTGACAGACCTGCTCGAAGCCCACGCGGAACCTCCGCCCCACCACGTCCGTGTCGTAGCGCTCGTCGAGCACCGCGCGGTGAAAGCGCGCGTAGGGCATGAGCACGGCGCCAGCGAAATAGTTGGCAAACGCCACCCGCGCCAGCGATCGGGACTCATTGGTCGTCAGCAGCGGATCGACCACAAGGCGATCCATGACCGCCCGCGCGCTCAAGAACGCAAGCTGGTGGGCGATCTGGAATGTTCGACTGCGCGTGGGCAAAAGCTCGGACAATGTGAGCAGTTTGCCTTCGGGGTCGTAGCGCCGCAGGGTGCTGGGCTCGCTGCCCCAACGCGCCACGTGCAAGCGCACGCCGTGTTCACGCTCGAGGTGCCGCACGAGGCCCGAGTACAGATCGTCCCCCGACAACTTGGCCCGCTCCCATAGCTCTTCGGCGGCGGCTTCGAGCTCCGGGAAATAGTTCATGTGGCGCTGGATGAAGTCGCTCACCTCCTCGTTGGGCAGGTGCGAGCGATCCACGCCGGTGCTCTCTTCGCCATCGGTGAGCCGGGACACCAGGTTGTCGGCGGCGTCCCGGGCGCCTTGGTAGGCCTTGTACAACGAGAGCACCGCCCGGGCCGCTTGCGGGCTTGCCGCCGCCATCTCGCGCACGTCCACGCTCGTGAGCTCGTGGTCCTCGAACAGCGGATCGGCAAAGGCCTCGGTCAAGTCGCGCGCGAGGCGCGCATCGTCGTCGGCCGCGAACACTTGCACGTCGACGCCAAACAGCTGCGACAGCTTGATGAGCAGCGCCGCGGGCAGCGGCCTTCGGTTGCTCTCGATCAGGTTCAAGTAGCTCGGGCTGATGCCCAGGCGCTCGGCCAGCTGCACCTGCGTCAGGTTCTCCCGTCGGCGCAGGCTTCGCACTTTGCCGCCAAACGACGCTCCCCCCGCACGGGCACCGGATTTCGGGAGTTGTTTCCTTCCGTTGGGCTGCGTCATTGACATGATTTACAATATTACACCCGAGAATTGACATTGGTAAACCCGCATTTCTAGCTGTTTACGGGATTTCATTGACCAAGGGGTGGGGTCCGCTGCAAGCTTTGGGCAGCCCGACATGACGCCCGTGACCCCCGTTCGACGCAACGCAGCATCCGTGGAATCCCCCGCCGTCGAGCTCCGCCGCGAGGTGCCCGCCGACCTCGCCCCGGTCTTGTCGCCCGAGGCCCTCGCCTTCGTCGTGGACCTCTGCCGGACTTTCCGCCCGAGGGTGCATGCGCTGCTCGCCGCGCGCCAAGAGCGCGCCCGGGCCTTGCGCGAGGGCAAGTCCTACGGCTTCTTGGTCGAGACCGAAGAGGTTCGCAACGGCGACTGGAAGGTTGCTCCGTTGCCCGGCGATCTCATCGATCGGCGCGTCGAGATCACGGGTCCTCCGGACCGCAAGATGGTCATCAACGCGCTCAACAGCGGCGCCAGCGTGTTCATGGCGGACTTCGAGGACGCCAACACCCCCACCTGGGACAACCAGCTCCGCGGCCAGCAGAACCTCGCCGACGCCGTGCGAAAGACCATCAGCTTCGCGCAGAACGGCAAGAAC
>JBIKNA010000578.1:0-4115 GCA_044358965.1 Polyangiaceae bacterium | reverse complement strand
CGCCGGAGTGCTCGCCTTCGGAAGCACCAAGTTCTCGCTGCCGCCGCGCGCCACCACCGTGGTGCAGTGCGACTACAGGCTCGGCGCAGAGTTCAAGAACGTCAAGGTGTTCAACGCCTCGCCGCACATGCACACCCGCGGCGCCTCGATGATCTCGGAGAGGCTCGCTGGTGGCAAGGGAGCTCCGGCAACCATTCACGACACCCCAGCCTTCGACTTTGGCAACCAAGCCAACTACCCGGCGGACTCGACGCTGACGCAGGGCGATGTCGTGCGCACGCGCTGCGGGTTCAAGAACATGTCCGATCAGACCGTTGGCTTCGGCGAGGCCACCGACGAGGAGATGTGCTTCAACTTCCTGTCGTACTACCCCGCCATTCCAGACAAGACCATCGGCAACGTCCCGGTGTTCACGTGGATCACCCCGTCCATGCGCGCCAACTGCACCAACCTAAAGTGACGGGCCGAGTGCCTCGGGGGCCGAACTGGCGCAGGCGGTAAACATGCTGCGGACGCTACTAGGGCCGTAGACGAATGCAGGCCGCGGCCGGTGGTGGAGTGCTACGCTGCGAAGCATGCGCTGGGCGGGCCCTGCAGTCGCCGTATGCATGAGCCTGTCGCTTGGAGTTGTCGCCTCGTGCAGAGACGCAACGCAGGTCGAGGCCGCGCTGCGAACCTCCGTGCCCTCGGACCGGAGCCATTCCGTCGCTTTTTGGGCATCACACTCCGGACGCCTGTCCACGCCATCGCTCGAGTCCGGGGCCCCATGGCAAGACGACGGGCGCATCGGCACCGTAGCCGTGGTGCCTCATGCCGACGACCGGGGGCCAGCGCTCGTGCTGCGCGCGGCCATGGGGCTTCGAGGGCGCTCCGCGGCCTCGTGCACCGATGATGCGGATCTCACCGGTTGCATCATTGCTCGCCGTACGCTGCGCTTCGAGCCGCACACTCGATTGCGCGTTCCCGTCACGCTCTACCTCTCTTGCGAGGGCGTTCGTTGTTCGGACGACAGCACGTGCAACGCACTCGGAAAGTGTGTGTCCGCTGCGGTCGACCCTTTGGCCTGTGCGAGCCCTGCGGGCTGCCTTATCGAGGGCGACACGGCCGAAGGCCCTGGCGTTGTTCGAGATGCAGGCGTCGTTGGCGACGCCAATACCCCGCTGGCCGATGCAGCGCCCAGTGACACCGGCACGGATGCCGGAGCAGACGTTGCGCCGGCGCCCATTGTGCCGTCCCGGATCTATGTCTCACTCAGCTCGTTCGGTGGCCACGCTTGCGTGTTGCTCTCGAATGGCACGGCGAAGTGTTGGGGCCAGAACGGGAGCGGTCAACTGGGGTTGGGGGACTCGGTCCCCCGTGGAGTCGCCCCCGGGCAGATGGGGGCAGCGCTCCCCGTTGTCGACCTGGGCAGCGCTTCGCCCATCGTCGAACTTGGGCTTGGAGACAGCCACACGTGTGCCCGTCTCACGGACGGAACCATCAAGTGTTGGGGGCAGAACCTGGGCGGAGAGTTGGGGCTCGGCGACACCCTTTCCCGCGGAGGCGTGGCCGCGAGCATGGGCGCGAACCTGCCCGCGGTGTTGCTGCCCGGAAAAGCCACGGCGTTGACGGTTGGCGGTTCCCACGCGTGCGCCCGACTCTAAGACGAGACCGTGCGCTGCTGGGGAACCAACGCGAGCGGGCAGCTCGGACTCGGAGACACCCTCCGTCGCGGTGCTACTCCCGGCGAGCTTGGCGCGGCGCTCCCCGCGGTGGACATCAGCCCCGGTCCGATCGGCAGGATCGTCGCCGGGAACGATACGACCTGCGTGATCAGCGTTGGTGTTGGGGGTGTGCGTTGCTGGGGCAACAACCCCGCGGGTCGGCTCGGACTCGGAGATTCACAGAGCCGTGGTGGCGCGCCCAATCAGATGGGCGGGAGCTTGCCGGCGGTGCCGCTTGGCACCGGCCTCACGGCGCAGAACATCGCCCGCGGTTTCGGGCATACCTGCGCCCAGCTCAACGGTGGGGTGCTCAAGTGCTGGGGCAGCAGCTTCAGCGGTCAGAATGGTCTCGGAACGGCCATCCCCCGGGGTTCCATCCCCGGCGACATGGGAGACAACCTACCAGCGGTGGACCTTGGTGGTGTTGTCGCCGAGGTGGGCGCGGGAGCCTCGTGCGCCAGACTCGTGGGCGGAGCGCTCAAGTGCTGGGGCTGGAACGACGTGGGCCAGCTGGGCATCGGCGACACACAAAACCGTGGCGACGAAGCGGGCGAGATGGGCGTCGCACTGCCGGCGGTGGACCTCGGGCCCGGTCGCAGCGTAGTGCAGGTCGCCTCGTCGGGCAGGTTCACGTGCGCCATCCTCGACGATGCCACGGTCAAATGTTGGGGCGAGAACAGCGGCGGGCAGTTGGGCATGGGCGACACGTCGAACCGGGGCGCCACGCCCGCGCAAATGGGCGCGAACCTCCCGGCCGTGCGTCTCGAGTAGCTGGGCAGCTTCGTTGCTAGAGGGGCAGTGATGCTCTGGTCTTCAGCGGCTGGGTGCGGGTGCGGGTGCGGGTGCGGGGCATGTGTCTGGGGCTGGGCCAGCACGGAGGCCGGGGCTTGGGGCGAGGTGCAGAGGGATTCTAGGTGCCTGCGAGGTACAGCGCCTCGACTTTGGCCCGGGCCCAGGGGGTACGCCGCAAGAACGTGAGGCTCGACTTGATGCTTGGGTCGAACTGAAAACAACGAATGGGAACCGCCTGCGCCAGCTGCGCCCAGCCGTGGCGCTCGACCAGGGTCGTCACGATCATCTCCAGGGTGATGCCGTGCAGCGGGTCTTTGTTGGTGGTCACCTTTTACGTTCTAGGCCAGGCGGAGGCATGGTCCAACGACTTCTCGCTGGACCACGCCCGCCGGCGCGCTACTTGACCACCGTGGCGCAGCCCACCACGATGTCGACCTTCACGTCGCTCTTCTTGGCATCGCTGCAGGCTTTGCCGATGAGTTCAATTTTGCCGTCGTCGGTGTAGTCCCAGCAGCCATCATTTGCGCAGTCGTTGGACGCGCTCTTGCGGCGGTACAAATCGGTACCGGTTCCTTCGACGGTGGTGTGCACGTTCACGGCGCCGGTATCCACCGGGGCGCCGTTTTCCGGCTGCGGTACTTCGAATACGCAGCCAAGGAGCTGCCCCCGGATCTGGGCGATGGCCGCGGCGAGCGTCTGGGCCGAGTAGTTGCCTTGGGTCATGTCGAAGTGACACGGCACCTGCGGATCGGTGTTCGACTGCGTAAATGTTTTGCCGGTGCACTGCGGCGGAATGGTCTCGGGCGACCCGGCCGCTGCATAGGCGCTGAGCGCCAAGCGAACGCTAAACGGAGGGACGTTCTGGCTCTCTCCGTGCGAGTCGGCGCCGGGCACACCCACCACGATTGTGTTCACCGGAGCCTTGGCGTCGTCGTGGGCGTCTTGCACCAGCTTGATGATCGACGAGGGGTACTCCCAATCGTTGCACCCGTTGCCGTCTTTGTAGCCCGGCCGCGACGACAGCGAGGCGCAGGAGGCGCCGCCGTCGGTGATGTAGAACAGCACGCGCTTGCCCTGGGGCGTCCAGCCCTTGAGCGCGGTGATGCCCGACTTGAGCGCATCGTAGGTGGGGTTTGCATCGCCGTTACCGGGCTGCGGCGCGTTGCTCGCGAGCCACTGGTAGATGCTGTGACGAACGCCCGTTCCTGCCGCTGCCTTGTCTTTGCCGGCGAGCGCAAGCGGCACCTGCGGCAGGCCCGAAACGCCGCAAAGCACCGGGAAACCAAAGAGGCACGCCGGACCCGCCACGTTCTGCGTGGGGTACCCGAGCAGACCAATGTGCAACGCGTCGAAGGCATCGTCGTCCATGGCTTGGGCGATGGCGGTTTGCGCTGCGGCGTATTTGCCGTTTTGCGCCATGGTGCCGCTCTTGTCCAACACGAACATCACCGACGCCGGTAGCAGCTTCGCGGCGTAGCTCGACGACGCGCAGGCGCCAAAGCTTGCATCCGGTTTGTCCTGATCGCCATTGCGCACCGAACCGCTTGCGCCGCCGCTGGACCCACCGCCAGAAATGGCAGGCGTTTCGCCGCCGCTGTAGCCCTCGCGTGTGCCTGCGGC
>JBIKNA010000579.1:0-4115 GCA_044358965.1 Polyangiaceae bacterium | reverse complement strand
ACTGCGTTCAGGCGTAAACATGCGGAGGTGGGCCGCCGTCACGTTGTGCTCGCCGCGCTGGAGACCGCGCAGCGCGTGCTCCGGCAGCACGAACTCGAAGACACCGTGGCTGCACCCATCGCCGAACTGGAAGAAGTCATCGCGCGCTCCGCGCCCAAGCTTGCGCCGAGCGGAGGCGGGGTCATCTCGCCGAAGCTGGCCGGCATCCTGGCAGCGGCCGTTGCGCAAGGTACCGAGGCTCTCCGGTCGAGCCTCGCGGACGCTTGCGCAGAAGGAGACAGCGCAGCCAATCGAGCGATGGAGTCATACCATGCAGCCTTGCTGCAGCTTGCCGAGCACCGGGCATCCGCCGCAACCCCGTGACATCCTGCTAGGGTCTCCTGGTGTCCGAGCGAGGAACTCTGATGACGCTCCCCCGTGATCCCGAAGACGACGACCCGTACGCGTACGAACCGGTATACGTAGAAGCCGAACCGGCGGTGCGCCTTGCGGGCGTTTTCGTGCTTCTCAACGCAACGTTTGCCTTCGTGTTGATCGTCCTTCGACAGGCCGCACTTGTCTACGGACCGCGCGCCCAGTTGGGCGTTCGGGATGTCGTCGCGCTGCTTATCGACGTCGCACTCGGCGCACTCCTATGTCTTGGGATCTCGAAGGTGCGCTTGTGGACCCTCCTGCGCGCGGGCGCGGGTGTTGCGTTGCCGCTCGCCCTGGCGCTCTTTTCGGACGAAGAACCGTGGGCCCCCAATGCAGCTTTGGCGGCGGTGGAGGCTCTCTACCTGGGCTCGCTCTGCGCTGCACTTCTCGGCTCACCCAAGCTCGCTCGCAAGGTGCTGGCGGGGGCACTCTTTGTTTTGCATGGCTTTGTTATGGTCGCGATTGGGGCCGGATATGCGTGGCGCTCCTCACGCTGAACGTTCGCGCTTGCTGGGGCCAAGAGGTGTGTAGGATGCAAGGTTCAGACGAAGGCCTTCGTCATCCCATACGTCGTTCGCGGGAAGCGGTGACCAAAGATCGCATTTTCGTGTCTTGAGCCCCGCGCTTGCGCGGGCGCCTGTAGCTACGGGGGCCCGACGGTCGTCGCAACAGACTGGAGCCGCTCGCACATCGCCGCAGCATCCGCCACGAGCACGATGGGACCGAGTTCCTCGTGGGCCGCGTCGTCGAGCGCCTGGACCCGCTTCAGCAGATCCGGTGTCGTGACGAGTGCCGAGGCGTCGCCTTGTACCGATTCGAATTGGACGACGAGATGCGCGGCCGTGGCGAGTTCGAAGACGAAGTCGCACGCCGCCCGCAGGTCGCCGCTCAGGTTCATCATGCAGCCGTCGTACTCGAAGCCCCAGACCTCGATTTGTGCCGCCGGGAGGCTCAACCGTCCCTCGCCATACTCGTCCACCCCGCCATAACGCGCCATGATTGCCGTGGCGGCGCGGTACTCCTCGTCGACCATCTCGAGTTCGGCGTAGATCTCCTGCTCGCCCGTGAGCGCGCTCTTTCGCGGTCGCGGGGGGCCGCGGCGAATGCCTCGAAGGCCAATCTCGATGTTCACGGCGCGGTCGTTCGGCTGCTCCTCGGACATAGGGCGAGTCTAGACCGCGAGACATCCCAAAGGTCAACATGCGGAGCGGCATGCTGTTGATGAGCCAACGGCGCACTCGCTGCCGAGCGCCCACGCCGCCCGGCGCTCCGTCGTGTGCCAGCGTTGGCGCATGACCACTGGGCGACATAAGCGCCCAGGTCACCGCCCAATGCGCGTATTGTGGCCTGACGCCCCATGTCCCGTGCTCTGACACAACTCGGACCGTACGCGGGAGGCACGGACCGCCGTGGGCGCGCGCGCAGCGTTGCCGCCGCCCTCACTGCCTTGATTCTCTGCAGCACCATGAGCTGCGGGCGCACGGCGGACTCGCCGACCTCGGCGCCGAGTGCACCGTCGCGCGCACTCGCGCCATCTAGGCCTGCGACTTCGGCGCCGCTGCAAGTGAGCGTGGACAGCGCCCGTTGCGCGATCGATCCGAATGTCCCGTGGCTCACTCCGCAGGATCGCACGTGCACAAGCGACCTCGAGTGCACAACCATCATCACGAGGCAGTGCGGCATGTTCGCCGTGGCTGCGCGGGCTGCGGCGCGCGTGAGCACGGGTGAGTACGCATGTTGGCCGTTGCCCCCAGACGTGAGCAAGTGTCCCTGCGGATTGCCAGGATTCGAGCAGCGCTGCTTCGAGGGTTGCTGCCAATCGCGGATCTCCGGTGCCACCGGTGTGTGGTGGCCGCTTCCACCGTGACGCTCCCCGAAGCGACCGAGAATCGGCTTCGTGGCTCACGCAGGCATGGTGGAGATAGGTGGCTCAATTGCCCGTGACCACGAGGTTTTTGGATTTTTCTTTGGCCTGTCGGCCGCGAGCCACAGATGCGCGAACGGTCGGCCAATGCAAGGACATGGACCGCAGAACCTTCAGCATTCCGTTTCATCCGCTCGCCTGCATGGGCTTCACTGTGGTCACCGCCATCGGTGGATGCGCAGAGCCCCAGCCGGCCGAGCCCCAGGGCCATCAGTCTGGAAGCCCCTTGGTTTCGATGGAGCAGCCCAGTGAGCCCCCGCTGCCGTCTTCATACACCGGGGGGCTGTCGCGCGTTTTGGACTGCAGTGCCGCAGGCACCTGCGCCTACGACACCACTGTCAAACCGATCGACGAAAACGGAACCTTGGCGAGGAGCTCTTATGCCTATGCGCCGGCGATTGTGAGCGAGAACGGGGTCGACCACGTCTTCTATTGCTCCCACGGTGCCGCAGGGCAGGGGTACGACTTTGTTCGCTACTTCAACTCCAATGACATGAACATCAAGGTCCCCGTCTACAGCTTTGCCCAAGACCGTCTCGATCTGGCTGCTTGCGATCCGAACGTCGTCTTCTTCGGTGGCCACTACTACATGTTCTACAGCAGTGCGATTCAGACCAACGACGCCGGAGGGAAGTACTTCCAGCAGAATGTTTTGCAGATCGCACGTGCGCAAAGCCTCAGTGGCCAGTGGGAAACGTTGAATACCGACGGCGCATGGGAAGCCAACACTCGCTATCCCAAAATCATTATGGGGCCGGCCCGTCGTCGTTCTGCGTCTCGGCACCCAACGGAGATCGGATTGGCTTGGCCATCGGCCGTGGTCAAAGATGGCCAGATCCATCTTTGGTTCGTGGATGATTCAAACCTCGAGGAAAGCGACTTTCGGGACCAGGCGCGGCCCTACTTTCACCTTGTTTCGAGCGACCCCACCGTGTGGGCCCGCCAGGAAGCGAGATCTGCAAATCTGACCGGCATCCATTCGGGCGAAGTAAAGTTCGATCCCGTAAGCGGATCCTTCATGATGTTCGAGATCGCGAATGCGCACGAGCAATACGCCTTCGCGCAAGTTCGCAGCAGTGTGGACGGCGAACATTGGTCCAACCCCCGGCAACTGACCGGGACGATGGAGGGGGCACACAACATCGGCATCAAGGCCGACGCGAGTGGTTGGCTCCTCCCAGAGGCATCGACACAGATCATGTTCGGACTGCCGTACGGGGGCCGTCCCAAGTCGCAAGACGTCTGGACGGAATGGGACCTGTACACCACCTACATTCGGCGTCGGTAGCGTCGGACTGCGCCATGCCAAGTTCCGCTCGAGGCGCTGGGCACGAAGCGTCCAGCGCCTCGAGTTGCCCCCGTATCACGGTGCCACCGAACGTGGCACGCGACACCCTCGCCATGGTGCATGTGGTCACCCTCGAACCCTACCGGACGCGTTGTACGGCGAATCGCGCGTGGATTGTTCCGGCCCGGTTGTTGCTAGGTCTCTAACCCATGAGTCGCAGGGGGTGGTGCGCACACAGGTTAGGGAGCGTTGTCCTTCTGATGCCGCTGCTCTTGAGCGGCCTAGGGGTGCTCGTCGGGGTCGAAGGCTGCGGCGGCCTCATCGCCAAGGACGCAGCTCTCAAGGCCGATGCACAGGACGGCGGCCGGGACACGGGCCCCCCCATCGGTCGCGGTCTCGCTCCTTACGGCGAGCCCTCGAACGATGTGGACCCCTACGACGTGGACCCCTACGACGTGGACCCCTACGACGTGGACCCCTACGATGTGG
>JBIKNA010000009.1:0-43879 GCA_044358965.1 Polyangiaceae bacterium | reverse complement strand
GGGCCCCTACACCATCGAGCCGCTGCACAAGTCGTTCGTGGTGGTGCCGAACCCCAACAACCCGTTGGTTGTGCACTAAGGGCCTGTCCCTATACTTGTCTTCCCCGTAAGCGTGCCCGGGCGCGTGCCCGTACACGCACAAACTCGATTGGGCGTCATGTGGTCCCTTAGGTCCGTCGGGGGCAAGCGACCGCCCATCTTTCCGGAGCGGCCTACCCCACGCGGCCACGCGGAGTGTTCGTCTGCGGAGCAGCTGCTAGAGTCGGCCCGTGGTCTTGCGCAAGTTGGCTTCGTACGGATTGTTCGCGTCTTCGGTGCTGCTTTTGTCTGCCTGCGAGGCCAAAAAAGCTGGCGACGAGATCTTGCTCGAGGCTCCAGTGCGTGTGGTGGCCAAGCGAGGCCAGAAGCCCGATGACCCGGCGCTGAGCTTGGAAATCAGCGGGGTGAGCGAGCCCGTTCGTACCCCTTGCAGCGCCGGCGACCGCATCACCGTTGCCCACGATGTTCCGTCCAACACCATCTCGTTTCGCTGCAAACGTGGCGAGGTGCACCGCCTCGTGGCCTTGGGCCCCAACCAAGATGCCTATGTACATTGCATGAAAGATGGCGGACGCGGCGAGGCTGCCGCGTTTGCCGGGGTGGGCCCCATCTGGGGCGAGGCCAAAGTGTTGTACGGCTGCCAGCCGGGCCACCGCCGGGGGGTCGTCCAGTTCATGAAGAGTCGCGGGCCCGACGAGTTGCGAAAGTTCTTGGGGGCCGTCTGGGACGAGCGCCAACCGCAAGGTGACGAAGACCCGTGGATGGAAGCCGCCGCGACGCTCCCGACCGGCGAGTTCGAAGAGCTGCAACGCACCGGCTGCGCAAGCCCATTGGGTGCGGCGTGCCGGGTCGCCGAGCCGAGCCGAGGCAAAGTGCCCCTGCCCTTCTTGCGCAGGCTCTCTTTGTGCCCCAAGCGCGCGGACGACGTGGCCCCCTGCGCTGCACTGGTCGAGCGCATGGTGCAGGGCTCCGACGCTTCGGCGTTGCCCGAGCTGCTCGGCGATCTGCTGCTGCTCACGGCCGAAACAGAGCAGGCCACGCGTGCAGCGTGCAAAATCCTCGAGGCCAAGAGCACGGGCCCTGCCGGTCGCAGCGCCGTGCAGGCCGGAGCCTGGGCCGTGGTGGCCAAGCGCGGGCTTTCCTGCGGAACGCTGCCCCCCGCATGTGGCCAGGGCTTCGACCACCCCACGGAGCACCGGCTTTATACCGACGCCGAGGTGACCGCGGCGGTGTCTCCCTGGTTCGGCGCCGCAGCAAGTAAGCCCGAGCCTACCTATGGGCGCGTGCTGCGCAGCAAGGCCAACGGCGGCCTCGTGGGGCCCCAGTACGAACTCGCTGTCCTGTATGCGAGCTATCGTCGCGGAGCCACCCCGGCCACGCTGCGCGCCGGCTGCGCTCCGACGCCCTAAGGTCTAGAGCGTGCCAAGCACGGCGTAGAGTCGATCTACGTCGATACGCAATGCAGGCGCCTCGGCAAGCGCAACCTCGCCGGCACGGAACTCTCGGATGCTCCAACCCTGGGTCTCACGCTCGACCATGGTGACACGCGGGTTCTCGTGGGAGACAAGGATCACGAGCCGGAGAGATGGAAGCTGCTTGTAGTGGCTGAGCTTCTCGCCACGATCATAGTCTTTGCTGGACGGGCTCGTGACCTCGACGAGCACCGTAGGGTTCACGATGGCCGTTGCGTCGACGCTATCTCGTTCGAGCGGTCCGCACACGACGGACAGGTCGGGGTACGTTGCCAAATCACTCGCAGCGATTCGAACCTTTACGTCCGACGAGAGAAGGTTGCACGACGCGGGCAGCTGCTCTCGCAAGATGGTGGCAAGGAGCATCGCCAGGGCACCGTGCTCGGGAGTTCCGCCCGCCACGGCGTAGATTTCCCCGTCGCAGTACTCGTGCTTGACCCGACTATCGCGCTCGAGCTGCACATAGTCGGCATACGTATGGTGCACTCTGCGGGCCGAAAACACCTAAGTAGGCTACTACGGATGCCCGGCACCCGCCAGGGTGCCTACCCCCATGCCTGAGGCAGCGGCGGCGCGGCGCAACGTCTATGGGCGGAGCACCAACACCCAAATGTCGTAGATGGCGTGCGTCCACACGGCGGCGGCGAAACCGCGGGTCACGAAGATGAACGTCAGGGCGAGCCCCAAGAGTGTGCGCGCCACGAACGAGCGCATCTGGAATGCGTCGCCCAGCTCGCCCACGTAGTGAATGCCGCTGAAGATGCCGGCGCACACGATGGCCCAGGACAGCAAGATGCCCATGCTGCGCAAGGTGAGCGTGCCCTGCACTTGCGCGCCATCGAGGGCGCTCATCTTTTGTTTGGCCGTAAGCCACAAGAGCAGCTTGCCGCCCAAGCCAAAGAGCAACACGCGAAAGGTGAGCTCTTCGTAGAAGCCTGCGCCAAGCGACATGATGAAGCCGGCGAAACGCCCCTGCGAGGCCACACCGGCACCGGCGAACAAGTAGCCGACAGCCATGGGCACGAGCACACCCATGAGTGTGGCGTAGATGCTGCCCTCGACCGCCATCTGCAAGAACTTCTTGGGCTGGAAGACCTGGCCGCGGGCGAGCAACACGAAGGGGATGGAGAACGCGAGACCAATGGCCAGCGTGATGCCCAGGTATGCCGGCGTGCTGCCCTCGGCCAGGTGCAGCACCTGCCCCGTCACGAAATCGGTGCCGTTCTTGACGCCGAGAAACACGACGCCCAGGTGGTAGACGATGAACAAGGGCAACGTGAGGCCCAGGTCGACCCACGCGCCGGGCTTGGCCCGAAGCTCTTTGACGGTTACCTCGGCCATGTGTGCTCCCGCGACCCCCTAGGGAACACCGAGACGCGGCGCTTTATGCCGGCTTGAGCCGGTACACGATGGCCACGACAACGACGACCCACAGGACGAGGTTGAGCACGAATGGCACATCGCGCAACATTTCTTGGGTTGGCGATTCGGCCCGGAGGCCCCGGCCGGCCTTGCCCGAGACCAACATGAGGAAGCGGACGATGCCCGCCACCGTAAAGGGCGCGGTGAGCCACAAGTAGTTGGATTTAAAGAATTCTTGCGTGGCCGGGTCGAGCGTGTAGGCCACATAGGTGACGGCCGTGGCGGCCCCGGTGAGGGCCAGCGCCACGTTGAGGGCCCCGGGGGAATAGGCCTCGAGCGCGGCACGCTGTTTTCCGGCGTTGTCGAGGGCCAGCTCGTGCCTTCGCTTGCCAAAACCAAGGAAAAGCGCGAGCAGGGCCGTGCACGCGAGCATGTAGTTGCTGACGGCAGTGCCCGTGGCCAAGCCGCCGGCGACAACCCGGAGCACGAAGCCGAAGGCAATGAGCCCCACGTCGAGGAACGCGACCTTCTTGAGCTTGAAGGAATAAGCGATGTTCTCGACGAAGTAGAGCAGGGCAACGGCCGCGAACTTCCAGTTGATGAGGTACCCAAGGCCAAGCGAGAAGGCCACGAGCCCAATGGCCATGGCCCGGGCCAGGCCCTCGGGCACGATGCCCGCGGCGATGGGACGGAAACGCTTGACCGGGTGCACGCGGTCGGCCTCGACGTCGACCAAGTCGTTGATGGTGTATACCGCCCCGGCAAGCAGACAGAACACCGCGGTGCCCGCCAAGGCGCGGCCCGTAACCTGGAGATTGAGCGCCGGAATGCCACCAGACGTGATGAACACGTCTTTGGCGAAGAACATGGGCGCCACCACGAACAGGTTCTTGACCCATTGGTGCGGCCGGACGGTCTTGATCATGCCGCGAACGAGCGAAGACTCCTTCGACGACTCCTTGCGCGCCTGGGCCTCGAGCGAGCGGCTGGAATCGGCCGCAGCGGGGGTGGCTGCCTCGGCTTGAGCGGGGTCCGGCGCGGACATGGATTCATCCGTGTTTACACGACCTGGGCCCCCTTGGCGACAGCTCCTTGGTCTCGGGCCACGACGCGCGCAAACCTGCGGCGGGCGCGCGGTGCAAAGTGCAAAAAGCAGCGGAGAATTGAGCCCAATTTCGTCGAAAGACCGCAGGCGCACCACGGCGTCGCCGGCCACGGTGCCGGCACGGCGGCACCGGCGGGCAGTGCCCACCACTCGCGGGCGTCGGGCGTGCATCAGGCGCCTTGACTTGCGGGACCGTGCGTTGTGAAACCCTAGGGCCCATGCGCACCTCCCATGCCCGCGGTCGGTTTCGTGTTCCTGGCCTCGGCGTGGCGTCGCGTTGCGCGATGGCGCTCGGCATCGCTGCGGTGGTGTTGGGCGACGCAACGCCCAGCGCGGCGCAGCCACTGCCCGGCGTACTCGAGCGAGAGTACGCACGCACTTTCGATGGTCGTACTCCGGCGCAGTTGGGCCTGCGGCGCCTTTGGCAAGAGTGGGACCAGGGCGACCCGGCCGCCGTCGAAGAGCTCCTCAACGCTGCGACCACGGACGCTCGCTTGGACCCCGAGGCACGGGTCTACGCCCAGGTGCTCCAGGCCTACGCCCGCCGGCGCCGCGGCGATCTCGATGGCGCACGGACTCGCATCGCGCAGCTGGGGTTTGTCGGAAAGTTCTTGGCCGTGGGCCCCTTCGACAACGAGGGCAAAGGCGGCCTGGATCGCGTGTTCGGTCCCGAAGAAGACCGCCGCGACGCGCTGAGCCTCGGGCGCACCTACGACGGCAAAGAGCGTCAGGTTCGCTATCGCACGGTGCCGGAGACCGCGGCCTATGGCTGGGTCAACGTGGGCGCGTGGGTGCGGCCCAGCAACGGTGTTTGCGCGTTTGCCACCACCTTCGTGCGACACAAGACCAGCACCAAGCCCACGCCGGCCACGGTGTTCTTGGGGGCCACCGGCGCCTTCAAGGTCTACCTGAACGGCGCGCTGGTGCTCAAAGACGACAAGTACCGCGATCTCGACGTGGATCGCCGCGGCGCAGACATCACGCTCAAGCCTGGCTGGAACCGCGTCATCGTCAAGATCTGCGGCGACGAAGACGAGCCCATGTTCTCGCTACGCTTTGGCGCAGCCAACGGCGGACCGCAGCCCGACATCGAGGCCTCGGTGGATCTGGCGCACGCCCGCGACGCGGCGCAGGCGTCGGAGCCGGCCGGCAAAGACAAACCCTTGGCGCCCCCCCGCGGGCCTCTGGCGGCACTCGAACGCGCCGAGAAGGGCGGCGATCTGGCCACGCTCACGGCCTTTGCGCAGTACCTGGTGGCCACCCAGGGCGACGATCCGGTGCAACACAAGGCCCGCGAGCTTGCACAGCGCGCGGCAGACAAATCCCCCAGCATCGAGCGCTTGCTGTTGGCGGGACAGCTCGCCGAAGACCGCAACCAACAGGGCGTATGGCTCGACAAGGCCGAGGCCCTGGCCAAGAAACAGACGCTGAGCGATCGCGATCGCGTGAAGCTCTTGCTTGCCCGGGCCAACCACGCGCGCAGCGGGCCAAGCTACCGCGACGCCATTCCGTACTACGACACGGTGTTGGCGCTGGACCCGGGCAACACGCAGGCGTTGCTGTCGCGCTACGAGGTGTACGCCGAGGCGGGCCTGCGCGAGACCGCGCGCTCGTACTTGGAGAAGGCCTTGGCGCAGAACCCCAAGAGCGTGGCCCTGCTTCGCGCCACCGCCGCCAGCTTGCGCGAGCTCGAGCGCAACGCCGAGGCCACGGCGCTGCAAGAGCGCTACGCCGCGCTGCGCTTCGACGACACGTCGTACATCAAAGACCACATCGAGCTGGCGCTGGCGCGGCGCGACGAGGCCCAGGCCGCGCGCTGGGTCGATCGCCTTTTGTACCTGACGCCCGACAGCGCCGGCAGCCTGGGCATCGCCGCCAAAACGTACATCGCCTTGGGCCAACGCTCGCAAGGCATTGCCACCTACAAGCGCGCGCTGGAGCTGGCCCCGGAAGACACGGAAACCATGTTGGCGCTGGCCAGCACCTATGCCGTGGCCGGCCGAACGGACGAGCAGATGGCCCTCTTGCGCCGGGTGCTCGAGCTCAAGCCGCAGAGCAAAGACGTGCGCGAGTACATCGCGCACACGGAGCCCCAAAAGCCCAAGGCCGACGAGCGTTACGCCGTACCCTCGGCGGAGTTCCTGAAAGATCGCAACACCCCCGTGGCCGGCGTCAGCCGCCGCACCTTGGTCGACTTGCAAGTGACCACGGTGTTCGCCAACGGTCTGGCGAGCCGCTTTCATCAAGTGGTCTTCCAGCCGCAGACCGATGCCGCCGCCGCCGCCGCCCGGGAGTACGCCTTTGGCTTCGAGGCCGACAGCGAGGTGGTGCAAATGCGCGGCGCGCGGGTGTACCGCAAGAATGGCCAAGTCGACGAGGCCATCGAGACCGGCGACGCCCCCGCGGACAACCCGCAGCTCGTCATGTACACCAGCGCGCGGGTCTTTTATGTGCACTTTCCCCGCTTGTACCCGGGGGACGTGGTGGAGCTCTTGTACCGCGTCGAAGACGTGGCGCAGCGCAACGCCTTTGCCGACTACTTCGGCGAGGTCAACTACATGCAGTCCCAAGAGCCGGTAGCGCATGCGGAGTACGTGCTCATCACGCCCAAGTCTCGAGCGCTGGTGCAAAACCAACCCAAGGTGCCAGGGCTCACGCAAGAGACCCGCGAAGAGGGCGACACGCGCATTCAGCGCTTCGTGGCCAAGAACGTGCCGCCGGTAGACCCGGAGCCCTTGCAGGCGCCGGCTTCGGAGATCTTGGGACGCGTGCACGTGTCGACCTACCAATCGTGGGACGACATGGGCAAATGGTACTGGGGCTTGGTCAAAGACCAGTTCGCCGCCGACGACGAGGTGCGGCGCCGCGTGGCCGAGATCACCCGGGGCCTCACCGACGAACGCGCCAAGGTGCGCGCCATCTACGACTACGTGGTGCAAAAGACCCGCTACGTGGCCCTGGAGTTCGGCATCCACGGGTTCAAGCCGTACCGCTGCGCGCAGATCTTTGCCCGCGGCTTTGGCGACTGCAAAGACAAGGCAACGCTCATCGTCACCATGCTGCGCGAGGCCGGCATCCCGGCCACCATCGTCATCGTGCGCACGCAAATGCGCGGTGATTTCGACGAGGCACCGGCCAGCTTGGCGCCCTTCGACCACGCCATCGCCTACGTGCCGTCGCTGGGTCTGTATCTGGACGGCACGGCGGAGTACACCGGCTCGAACGAGCTGCCCAGCATGGACCGCGGCTCCTTGGCCCTGCAGATCAACGAGGGCAAACCCAAGCTGGTGCGGCTGCCAGACCCGCCGGCCAACGAGAGCATCATCTCGCGAAAGTTCGACGCCACGGTGAGCGCCGACGGCAGCGCCGTACTCGAGTGGTCCCCGGAGGTGTCCGGGGCCTTCGCCAGCACCTACCGCCAGCGCTACCACGCCGAGTCCAGCCGCAAGACCCGCGTCCAAGAAGACATCGCCTCGGAGTACCCGGGCTTCGAGCTCACGCAGCTCGCGCCGGCCAACCTCGAAGACATCGAGACGCCGGTGCGCCTGTCGGGCAAAGGTAAACTTGGCAAGTTCGGCCGTCGCGACGGCGACAGCTTCTCCGTGCCCGCGGGCCCTTCCGAGTACTTGGTGCGCGAGTTTGCCTCGCTCACGGCCCGCAAGACCGACGTGCGCCTGGGCCCCAAGCACCAGCGCAACACCGACTGGACGCTGAGACTGCCGCCCGGGGCCAAAATCACGAGCGTGCCCAAAGAGCAGAGCGGCACCACGCCCTTTGGATCGTTCAAGGTCACCGTCGAGACAAAGGGCCAAGTGGTGCACGCACGCACGGAGGTCAGCATCGACGTATCGCGGGTGCCCGCCGCCAACTACCCGGCCTTCCGGGCCTTCGCCGAGAGCGCCGATCGCGCCCTCGGACAACGTGTAACCTACACCATTGGTCGCTAAGCAAATGAGCTCTTCCACTTTGTCTCGGCACCTTTGGCCCTTGCTGGCAGCGGGCACGCTGGCCCTGGTTCCCGCCTGTGGTGGCGCCGGCGCCGGCCCCCGGGATGCCTCGTCGCTCTCGCAGCTGCGCGACGCCGCCGGCAAGGCACAGAACACCGAAGCCGTGGGCCGCTTGCTCTTGGCCGAGATGCTCGAGCCCGGTGGCACCTACGAGGCCAGCAAGAACGCCCGGGCGCGCTTGAACAAACCCCAGGGTGCTTACGGCTGGCTGTCCCGGGCGCTCTTCGACGAGATGCATGGCGCCCCGCGGCCGGCCGCCGAGGGCTACATCGAGACCCTCCGCGCGGTGGCCTCGGCCGAAGAGCCCGGCGACGTGCCGCTGATGGCCTGGTTTGCGGCGCACCGGCTCCTGGGGCTGCGCAGCTCGGTGCCAGACCTGTTCGAGAAGAACAAAGCGGCCATCACCGACCTGGTGACGCGGCCGGGGCCCTTGGGCTTTCGCGCCGTGGCGGAGCTGTCCGAGTGGGCCGCCCAAGAGAACCTGGACCGCGCACAAGTCGCCGACAAGAAGCTCGAAGAGGGCATCGTTGCGGACCTTGGCTGTGCGACCAACATGCGCATTGCTGGGCCCTTTGGCTACGGCGTGGCCCGAGACCGGGTGGAGTCCTTCGCCGCCGAGCGCGCCCCTTGGCCCACGGCGTGGCCCGACGATCCGCGCCGTGGCTCCACGCCACGGGTGCTCAAGACCGACCGGCACCGATGTTTGATCACCGCCACGGAGAAGACCGAAGACGGCATCTTCTACGCCGAGACCTTCCTTCGCGTGCAACATGCACGCGATGTGCTGCTCGCGGCGCAAGGAGCCCTGCGCGTGTGGGTCGATGGTGTGCTCATCGTCGATCGCGATCCGCGGGTGTGGGGTTCGTGGCAGCGCTTTGGGGGCGTCGCACACCTGGAGCCCGGGCGGCATCGCGTCGTCATCAAGTTGGCGCAAGACGCCACGTCACTGCGGGTGCTTACGCCGCAGGGCACCGCCGCAAAGATCCCCACCGAGGTCGAAGACGGCAGCGCCTTTGGCCTGTTGCCCGCAACGCGCGGTGCCGATCCGAACCCGCTCGAGGCCGCACTGGCCGACAAGGAGCCCATGTCGCCGCTGCGGCGCACCCTGGCGGCGCACGCGGCCCGGGTGGACTCCATGAACGACGTTGCGGCCTATCTGATGGAGCCCTTGGTGGACCCCAAAGATGCGGCCCCGGTGGCGTTGGCGCTGGCCGCGGACGCGGCCTCGCAAGACCCGATCTACCCCGACGACGTGCGACGCAAGGTCGAGCGTGATCTGCGCGAGCGTGCCGCCCGCGGGGACGCAGGCCTTTGGTACTCCCGGGCATGGCTCGTGCTCGATCAGGTGGAGCAAAAGGGCGTAGTCGACCTAGTGGAGCCCCTGCGCAAGTTGGCCGCCGAGTTCCCCGACGAGCCCGACATTCGCGAGCAGGTTGGCCGCGTGTACGCCAAGCTGGGCTGGCGCGCCGAACGCCTGCGGGTGCTCGAAGACATGGCCACCAGGTTCCCCGACGACGTGAGCGCCTTGCGTAGCTACGTTGCCGCACTCGAAGAAGACGGCTCGCTCTCCGACGCCGATCGTGTGGCGGCGCGCTTGCGCAAGCTGGACCCCGACGCCGAGGTGGATCTGGAGCGCGCGCTGGCCCGGCAAGACTGGAAGGCGGCGCTCGCGGAGCTGCAGCGCATCCAGGCCCGACGCCCGGAGCGCAAAGAGACCGCGGGGCGCATCGCCAACGTGCTGCTCAAGTCCGGCGATCCGAGCGCGGCCTTTGCGCAGCTCGGCAAGGCCCTCGACAAGAACCCGCTCGATGCCGCCGCGCGGTTCCGTCTGGCGGACATGGCCTTTGCCCGAGGCCAGAGCGACGCGCTGCACAACGCACTGGCCGACACCATTCGCGCTGGCGGCAAAGGCCGAGAGCTGCGCGAGGCGCTGGAGCTCATCGAGGGCGCATCGTTCTTGGAGCCGTACCGCATGGACCCGCGCAAGGTCATCGCCGAGTACGAAGCCTGGGAGAAGTCCGGCCACAAGATGGCAGGCGTGGCTGCGCGGGTGCTCGACTACGCGGCCACCTGGGTGCACCCCGATGGCTCCAGCGAGATGCTCGAGCACGAGATCCTGAAGATGCAGTCCCAAGAAGCCGTGGGCAAAGAGGCCGAGCAGAAGCCGCCGGAGGGCATGGTGTTGCGCTTGCGCGTGCTCAAGCCCGACGGCCGCGTGCTGGAGCCCCAGGCCATTGCCGGCAAGCCCACGCTCACCATGCCGCACCTCGAGGTTGGCGACTATCTGGAGATCGAGCACATCACGTCCATGGGCGGCGAAGCCAAGCGCGGCCGCAGCTACCGGGGGCCGCACTGGTTCTTCCGGGAGCCCGACAAGGGCTACTGGCGCAGCGAGTTCGTGGTCATCACGCCCAAAGACCGCCCCGTCGAGGTCGAGTCCCGGGGTGACGTGGGGGCGCCCAAGGTCATCGAGCGTGGGCTCTTCGTCGAACGGCGGTTCCGCGTGGACGAGAGTCCGCCGGCCACCGAAGAGCCCGAAGGGCCGCCCGCCAGCGAAGTGCTGCCCAGCGTGCGTGTGGCCTGGGGCATGAGCCTGGCCGACACGACGCAGCGTTTGTCGGACCTCACGTACGACGAATCGCCGCTGGACCCGCGGCTCACGCGCCGCGCCATGGAGATCTTGGGCAAGACCAAGGTGGCCAGTTTGGAGCAGCGAGCGCAGCTGGCCTACAAGTTCGTGACCCAGCAGGTCGAAGACGGCCAAGAGTCCGACGGGCGTCGGGTCATCACCGGCAAGAGCGGCTCGCGGCAGGCCGCGTTCTACCAACTGATGCGCCACATGGGCGTGCCCCAGGCCTTTGGCTTGGTCAAAAACCGCTTGGCCACGGCTGCAGTTGGCAACACCAGCGAGATCGAGACCTGGGACACCGTGGCGCTTCGGCTGCAAACCGAGTCCGGCGAGAGGTGGCTCACGGTGCGCGACAAGTTCGCGCCCTTTGGGTACATCCCCGCGGAGATGCGCGGGCAGCCCGTGATCATGCTGGTGCCGGGCAACCCGCGCGGCACCGTGCCGGCGGGCGGCTCCGTAGACGGTGTGCGCATCGATGGCCGCGTGGACGTGCAAGCCGACGGCTCTGCGCATGGCGAGCTGACGCACACGTACATGGGCAAGCTGGCCATCGGCCTGCGCAACGTGTTCGACAAGATCCCCGAGGGGCAGCGCAAAGAGTTCGCCGAGACGCGGCTGCTTGGTCGCAACCTGCCCGGTGCGCGCCTCAAGACCATGACCGTCGAGCAGCAAGACGACCCCGGCAAGCCGCTGGTGGTGCGCTTCGTCGTCGATATGGCCGACCTCGTGCGCATGGGAGCCAACCGCGGCACGCTCAAGAGCCTGTACCCGGTGCACCTGGCGCAGCTTGCCACGCTGCCGCAGCGGCAAACGGCGCTCCTTCTGGGCGCCGCGTCGTACCTCGATGTGCACGTGCAGGTGGTGTTCCCGCAAGACTTCCGCATGCCCGCAAGCCTGCCCACCGCCGACATGCGCGATGGCGATCGCTCCGTGCGTGTGGCCGACACCGTGAATGGCCACGCCATCGAGCTGTCCCGCACGGTGGATTTGCCCGCGGGCCGGGTGAACCCCGGCGCCGACTACGCCGCGTTTGTGGCCTTCGTGCAGAAAGCCGATCAGCTGACGGACCGCGAGATCGTCGTCGGCAAGTAGCGCAGGGGCGCCCACCGCGCCAAGGACTGGTCGCACCCGATCCCATGGCACAGGCCCGCATCGCACAGCTTGGTCGACACGTGTCCTTTGGCGGCGTGCCCAAGGCAGAGCTTCTGGAACGCTTGGTGGCCGCAGGGGTGCAGCTGAATGCCGCCGGGCTGGACCTCTTTGCCGACGAGAGGTTCTACACGTCGGCGCATCCTGCCACGCTGCATGCCTTCCAAGTCACACCAGGCGATCTTGGCCTGCGCAACGGAGGGGTCATGACAGACATCGTCGCGGCGGCGGTGGACCACGGTCTTTCGCTCTGCCCTCTCGAGCTGGGGCCACACCTGCGGCTGGCTTTCCGAGACCAAGCAGAAGGCGCCGTGGGCAACGCTCCCAGCAAACACCGGGCGCCGCCGGGGTCCATCACCGTGGCCTCGGCTCCGCTCAGCGACGACGACGAAACGCCCAAGGGGTTCTACTTGCGGCGCATCGAAGGCACTCTTTGGCTGCGCGGCTATCGCTCCTGGGACGGACACATCTGGGCGCCGGACGACGTGTTCGTGTTTGCCAGCGCGTCGAGCACTGCAACGTAGTCGGCAAACCGAGGGCGCAAGATCGCCTGCCCCGTGCGCGGACCCGGTGCACGGCCGTCGCCCGGAATGAGCGCTCAAATGGGGTAAGCTCCCCGCGAGCTTTGCAGAACCTGCTCCTTCGGTATCGATACCTCGTCGCAACGACGCTCGTTTTGGTGCACGCGTGGCTGCTGCTCTTCTTGCGGGCTGTGCCCGCACACGACGTGCTGCTGTTCGTACCCATGGTGGGGGCTGCGGCCTGGCTGGTTGGCGCGAGCGAGGCAAGGCGCACCTGGGCCCTGACGGCGCTGCTCGCGGCAGTGCTCGGCAGCGCGCTGTTGCATCTGTGGCAGACCGGGTTCGTGGGTCGCAACCACGTGTTTGCCGCGGGGTTCCCCATCAGCGATGCCGGCGAATACTATTGGGATGCCGCGCGCGTCTTGCACGGCCTGAAGATGGCTTCGACGGGGTCACGCCGGCCCTTGTTGGCGGCGGTGCTTGGGGGCGTCATGGTGTTGGGCGGTGGCAGCATGAAGCTTGCCCACGTGGCGACGCTGCTCTTCTGGGCTGCCGGCGGGGCCTTCGCGACATCGGCCGTGTGGCGTACCCATGGCGCGCGAATGGGCGTGCCCCTGTTCGTGCTGTTCGCCATGTTCGCCCGGCGCTACGTGGGTCTCGTGCACAGCGAGGGCCTGGGCGCGCCGCTGGGTGCGTTCGCCTTCGGACTTCTGTGGCGCGTGCGCCTGCTCGAACGCCAGTGGGAGCACACGTTCTACGGAGCCGTCTTCTTGCAGGCGCTTTCGCTGTTGGCGCGGCCAGGGCCGTTCTTCGTTCTGCTGGGGTTGCTCGTCTACGGGTGCGCGCGGGCGTCGTCCGGGCGGCGCATTCGCATCTTGTTGCCGGGGGTGCTCGCCATCGCCATCGCCTGGACAATCCAGTACGTCGTTCGCAAGGTCGCAACCACCGAGACGTCGTACTGGGATCTGCCGTGCATCTTGTACGGCCTGGTGCATGGCGAAGACGGTCTTTTTGTTTTTCGGCAACACCCAGAGCTCAAGGCGCTTTCGTTGAGTGCGGGCGCCGCGCGCATCTGGGGCCTGCTTTGGTCCGATCTTCTTGCGCAACCTTCGCTTGTGGTGCGCGCGCCGGCCGCGTGTTTGGCCTCCTGGTTCTATCTGCCGCAAGGTTTTTTTGGCTTCGTGTGGTGGACACCCGATGACTGGGTGCTCGAAGACAGAGCCACGGTGCAATCGGCCATCCGCGACCACGGCATGGCAGGGCCGCTACTGTTGTGGACCCGCACCTTGGGTGTGCAAAGCCTGGTGAACACCGTGGCGCTGGGTGCCCTGTCCATTGCCTTCGTGGTGGGGGTCCTTCGCGGCATCTTCGCCCCCGTGTGGCGCGCGCTCCGATGGCGGTGGCGGCGAGGGCCAGCGCCGGGCCCGTTGCCTCCGTTCGCTGCTATGTTGGTCGGCATCCTCGTCAGCTTGCCTCTGTTGCCCCCGTGGATCACCGAGGGCGTCCAGATCCTGGCCACGGTGTTCTTCCCCGTGGCCACCTTCGCGCTGCTCTCCTTGCTTCCGGCCCAGGCCGAAGCCAACGCACAGGCAACGGCAGCGACTCCAGCGCCGGGCGTGGCACCAGCCATCGCCGCAGGGGTCCTTGCCCTCATCGCCATTCCACACCTTCGTCCGGCGCGCCCGCCGGTCGATCCTTGTGGCACCGACCCCATGGTCTACCTGGCAGACGTGGATTGGACGAGCGCACGCACGTTTGGGGCCCCCCAAGGCGCGCGCAACGAACGCGACGTACGAGAGAACCTGCGCGTGCTCGAACGCAACACGCCCGAGTTGGCGCGCAACCTCCGCGCGTTGCCCGCGGGCGAGCACCGCATTGTTCCCGTGTATGATGCATGCCACGAACGAGTTGCCTACGTGATCGATCCGGTGACATCGAGCACGACGCGGTGGACGACGCTACGAACGCGACCCCTTGGAAGCTGGCCCTTCGAGGTTGGTGTTCCCTGAGCCGGGGTCTTGCGGCGGTCAGGGTTTCCGCAACGGCCACGCATGATCGAGCGGGCCGTGGCCGGCGCCAAAACCGGGTGCCCTGAGGATGGCCTCGTGAACGTACGCGCAGGCGCGCGGCACGGCTTCGCGCAGCGGCAAACCTTGCGCCAGGCCCGTGGCAATGGCCGAGGCAAGCGTGCAGCCAGTGCCGTGGGTGTGGCGGGTCTCGATGCGCTCGCTCTCGAAGAGCAACTCCTCGTCGCGTGTCAGAAGCAGGTCCACCAGGCGCGACCCTTGGATATGCCCACCCTTCATGAGTACGGCGCGGGCGCCCATCTCGAGCAGCGCGCGACCCGCGCGCCGCAGCTCGTCGGTGGTGCTGGTGGGCAACGAGGTGAGCGCAGCGGCCTCGGGTGCATTGGGCGTAAGCAGCGCTGCGCGCGGCAAAAGCAGGCTATTGACGGCGCCGATGGCCTCCGGCGCCAGCAACGGCGAGCCACCCTTGGCAATCATCACCGGGTCGATCACGGCGGGCACACCTGCGGCCAGATCAATGATCCGCGCCACCGCCTCGACCGTGGCAACGTCGCCCAGCATGCCGGTCTTCAGCGCGTCCGCGCCAATGTCGCCGAGCACGGCTTGGGCCTGCGCCTCGATGACCCCGGTGGGCACCGCAAACACACCGGTGACCCCGAGGGTGTTCTGCACAGTGATGGCCGTGACCGCCGTGGCCGCGTACCCGCCCAACGCCGTGACCGTCTTGATGTCTGCTTGCAAACCCGCGCCGCCACCCGAATCGGACCCTGCAAGGATCAGCACACGACCACGATGACTCGGCGAGACAAGGCGAGGCTCGGACATGGGCGCCTAGGGTATCACCGAAGGCCCAGCGTCACGGTTGCTTCCCGGTGCTTACTCGGCCGCGTAGGTCGCCTCGGTGCGCAAGGTGCCCTTCTCGTCGACCCGGTAGCTGGTGCCAAAGTGCACGGCTGTGCTGCGCCCCCCGGCGTGGGTGCTCGGCACGAGTTCTACGCGCACGACTTGGCGTGCGTCGCATCGAACGCCATCGGCGCCCAGGCGGCAGGCTGCCGCGAGTGTCTTGATCTCTTCCCAGAAGACCATCGGATGCGTCTCGGAATCGAGGTCTTCTTCCATGTGATGGCCGCGATCGGTCGACTCGACCACCACGAGCGCAGGCGCGTCGTCGGTCCCCATGACGCTGACTTGCGCAATGCCGGCATCGCGCTCGATGCTGAAGCAGCCGGGATCGTTGTACCAAGCCATGGCGGAGGCGCGGGGAAGTGCCCGCCAGCCATCGGCCGTGCGCACCACCAGGAAGGTGCCCGCACCGCTGGCAACGTTGGCCGCAATGGCCTTGACGTCCAGAAATGGCCCACCGAGGGTGACCTTGGCCTTTTTCAGTGAAGCGCCGTCAACGGCGCACGACGGCTTGAGCGAAAACTCGGCTTCGTACTCCCGACGAGCCAGCTCCACCTTGCGCAGACTCTCTTCGACCAAACGTTCTTGGGCCCGGCAGAGAGCCGCGATGTCTTCGAAGGCTCCGGAAGGCATCTGGGGTTCGTCCGCAGCGGCCAACACCTCCGACGCTTCTGACACACCCTGCTTGCTCTCGGCGCCGGCGCCCTCGTGAACGGCCGGCGTCGGCTCCACGGCGGGGGCCTGTTCGACCTGGTTTCCTTCGCCGAACGTGGGATCTTCTTGGCCCGATTCGAGCGCACACGAGGCCAACATCGACGAGACAAGCACCAGAGAGCCGCGAAACCAGGCGTTCATGCCGAACACTGGCATTCACGGGCCGTGCCAAGGCCGAGCACGGCTGCGGCACCGCGTTTTGGCCCGGTTTTGTGGGTCTCGCCGCGGGGGCGACGCCTGGTGCGCGGCCAGAAACACACAGGCCGTGGCTGCCCAGCGCCGGGCGCCATAGGTCGCCTCCCACACTGAAGATCTCGAGGCGCCTTGCCGTCTAAGGGGCGTGTCGCATCGAGCCCTACAAGTCACGGTCGCGTTGGCGCTCTCCGGCTGCCACGCGTCAAAGCCTGCAGCTTCGGTTTCTGTAGCCGCGAGCCCGTGTTTGCCAGTGGCTGTGCACGACGAGCGCGGGACACCGATGGCTGGGGCACTTGTTCACGCCGAGGTGCACGCGTGGGCCGGCCCCGAAGGTGCATTCTACACCGAAGGCGGCAACGTTCTGCAGGTGAAGGGAGCCGAGGCCACGAGCGGCACTGATGGCAAGGCATGCATCGAGAACCCCACTGGGAAACTTTCGGGCATGCGTCAAAAGGCCGCGGACGAAGCGACCCGTGGTTCCACCGGGTTCGTTTACTACGGAGGCTTTGGACCTCTTCGCATCGGCGACGCTCGCCGCACCACGGTGCACGTGGTCGCGCCGGGCATGGCGCCCACAACGATGGAGATGCCCAAACCTTGGGCCGGTCCAAGCACCGAACCCACACGGGTCGCCGTGGGCGTACCGCGCAAGCTAACGGTGCTCGTACGGTCCGAGTGCGACGCCAAGAGTGTCGGCATCCGCGCGCAGAGCCCAAACCAAGATCTCGTGCGAGGCATCCGCGACCAAAGCGTGCCCGGCAGCGGAGACCACGCCATGGGCTTTCGCTTCGAGGGCCTTGGCCCCCATCCGTACACACTGCACGCCCAGACTTGCGATGGCTCCCACGCCGAAGCGCCGTTCACACCTTCGGTCAACGGTGAGCACCGCGAGATCAACCTGCTGGGCACGAAGCGCGAGGCCCCGACGTCGCCATAGGGCGATGCGCTGCCGTCAGCCAATCCGAGCGGGTTCGGGCTGCTGCGAGCGTGAGCGGGGCTCGGGGCTTTGGGGTTCGGGGGGTCTGAGGCTCCGCGGTCTGGCCGCCTGGCCACTTGTGACAACGCTCTCTGGTAGCGAACGCAAGGGCCACGACAGGGACCAGGCGCAAACACGGGCGGCGTTGCCGGCGCGCCCTCACCCTTGCGTTACTTCTTCTTGAGCGCCGGTCCGGTGTCGGTGCCAGCGTCTTTTTCGGCTTCGATGCGGGCGCGAACGCCCTCGGTGGCCTTTTCGAGCGCGAGCAGCTTGTCGATGGCCGCGAGGCGCGCGGCCGCCGTGCCCGGGTGCGTGCCGGCGTCTGCATGCTTGGCCGCGTAGTCGCCGTAGGCCGTCCACTTGGCCACCGAGGCGTCCATGGATCGCTCGCGCTCGGCGAACTGGGCCTGCAAGAACAGGATGCGACCGCGCAGCTCGGGGCTTCGATCGTCAGACAGCTCTTCGGCTTGGTTGAGCGCGGCCTGGGCCTCGGTGGCGTTGCCCGCAGCGAGCAGCGCTTCGGCCAGGAGGTAATGCCCAAGCGGGTTGCGCGGCCCGAGCTGGATGCCCTTGCGGAAGGCCTCGGCGGCACCGGTGAAGTCTTTTTTGATGAAGAGCGCTTGGCCGCCGAGCAGTGTCTCGACGGCGCGGCTGATGCCCGTGATGTTGTCGGGATCGTACTTGGGTGCAACCGACGACGACGAAGCCGCTGGCACAACCCGGGCGCTGCCCGCCGGCCGCGGCCCTTGCGCTGGCGGACCGGCAAACACGAGCCACGGGGTGGCGCCAATGCCCAAAGAGAGCGAGGCAAACAGTGTGGCGCGGCGGAGGCGGTTCATGACGCGAGGGAGCCTACCCGATGCGCCCGCGGGGGGCGAGCTTGCCAAGCGCCTATGGCAGACGCCCGGCTCCGCCCTAGATGACCGAGCGCATGCTCGGCGATTTAGATGTTGTCGCCTTCGGCAAACTTGGGCTCTTCGTCACGGCTGGCTTCGTCGGCCTCGCGCGCCAAGTCCAAGAGCATTGCTGTGGTGGCGATGCCCACGCGGTCGGGCCTGTCGATGACTTCCATGAAGAACTCGAAGGTGCCGTTGTCCCAAGCGCACAGCCGCGACAGCTCGGCCCGATGGGTGCTGCCCTCGGGCATGGGCTCGACGTCCAAGATGCGCCCGTCGCGCAGAAACAGTCGCGAGGTCTGGGTGCCTTGTTTGACGTCGAGGGCACCGGACATGCGCTCCATCTCGGCCAGGGCAAACAGCGTGGGCAAGCGAATGCGATCGAGACTGCCGGACAGGTGTTTGTGTGCTGGCGCCGGCGCCTCGACCGGACGCTGGATGATGGACGAAAAGAGCTGATCGAGCGTCTCGGACACTGCGGCGTCGACGGGTTGCCCAGACGAGCTACGGTCGGGTGGAAATGTGCCCGGTCGCACCGAGCCACCGGCCTTGGGCATGGGTGGCGGCGGCGGAGCAACGGAGCCAGGCACCGCCGGTGGCCGCGCCGAGCCGCCCGGACGCACGGAGTTGCCCGAGGGGGCCGGGGGCGGCGCCGTGAGCGCCCGCGGCGTGGTGCCCCGCTCGTCTTGCACGCGAAGTTCGATCTGGTACCGCGGGTCGGATTCGATCATCGAAGTGGTACGCACGCGTACCGCTCGGCCCTTGAGAGCCAGCGCTTGGGCCAGCCCGGGAACGGCGATTTCGACGCGCACGGTGGTGCCCTCTTCGACGGGCCAGGTGGTGTCGAGCACCAGAGAGCGCACGGAGAGCCGGCTCACGACCGCATCGGACGGAATGTCTGAGATGGATTCGGCAGGTTGCGCGGGTTGCGCGGGCAGTTCGCTGACAGCGCGCGCTTCGAGGCGCTGGTCGACGGTGGCTGCTTCGGGGCCCTCGTCCGGCGCCGACGCCAGCACGTAGCGGACGAAGTCCTGGAGCTTTTCGGCCTGGTCGTCGCTGAGCGGCATGAACTGGAACGCCACGCCGCGAAAGGATCGGCCGCCTTCGACCAGCTCGATGACGCGGGCTACACAAGCCATCACGCTCATCCAGCTGGCTTGGTCGGCCGAGGCCACGTGCAGCCAGTGCACCGTGCCCACGGAGCCGATCTCTCGCTCGGACTCGAAGTACACGCCAGTTGCGCTGATGTTGCCCGCCCGCGGTGTGACCTCGGGATCGATGCCATCCACGGCGACACAGAAACGTGTGTTGATGCGCGCAGCTGCGCGAGTTTCTTGCATTCTTCCTCTAGCCCGGCCCCATTCCACGCAAAAATCAAAAGGAATGCAAGTCGACGTCCGTGAAAGCAGGCTCGGTGTAGGCTTGGCCGCGTCCGAATGTTGCCCCGCACCCTCGAGCCCGAAGTGATGGACACCGAGGAAGAAGCGCTGGATTACGACGCCATGGACCATGGCGCGGTGAACCAGCGGTTCTGCGAAGACTTTCTTGCAGCCGAGCCCGACGTCGGCCACGTGCTGGATGTAGGCACCGGCACGGGACTCATCCCCATTGCGCTCTGCCGGCTGTCGACCCAGGCCCGAGTGCTCGGCACCGATCTGTCGGGACACATGTTGGCCCGGGCCACGGACAACGTGGCCAAAGCGGGCCTCGGGGGCCGCATCACGCTCTCGTTGGTGGACGCGAAGGCCGCCACGTTGCCCAACGCCGGCTTCAGCGCGGTCATGAGCAACAGCATCGTGCACCACATCCCCGAGCCGAGGCTGGCACTGCAAGAGATGTTGCGGGTGTGCAGGGCTGGTGGCCTGGTATTTGTGCGGGATTTGGCGCGGCCCCACACCGAAGCCGCCCTCGATGGATTGGTTGCGCAGTACGGCGGTACGCCCAGCGCACAAGACGAAGGCAGCGTGGCCGCATGGCAGCGCCAGGTGCATCTCTTCCGGGCGTCGCTCCACGCGGCGCTGCGCGTGGAAGAGGTGCAAACCATGCTGGAGCCACTGGGGGTGCCCGCCGGTGCCGTCACCATGAGCAGCGATCGTCACTGGACCCTCTGTTTTCGGAAGCCATCATGACGCGCCCGTTTCCCTGGCACGAGGTGCCGTCACTCACGAGGCAAGAGCTCGACGCCGAACGCGCGGTGCAAGAGGTCTTGCGGCACCCAGACACCGACAAGTTGCGCCATGGCGCGCAAGATCTCTTGCAGTGCAAGGCATCGCTGCGCCTCGGGGGCCTCGTGGCAAGGGGCGACATGACAAGCGCCGATGCCACCAACGTTGGCGTGATCCTTTGCGACGCGGACGCGGCGAACATGGCCCAGGCATTTCTCGTCGAGACCGAAGGTGCGCTGGCTTCGGCCATGGTGTGCAGCGCCCTCGGGCAAAAGCGCCCGCGCGTGATCGTGGCCGAGCGGCCAACAGCGGCGTTGTGTGGTGCAACGGCGGCGGTGCTGGTGAGCCTGGCGCGCCGCGCGGGCTGGCCCTTGCGTGTGCTCGCCGCAGGCCCCCTGCAAGACCTGGCGCGAGACCTCGCGCGCGTGCAAGGCCCACTGTGGCGCCAAACGGCGCGGGTGGATCTCGGGGCCGAGACCTTTGCGGCGGCCATCTGGCGCGGACGGCCAGACAAGGCCCCCACGCACCCCAGTGGCGACGTGCGGCGCAGCCACGTACCCGTGCGCTTCACGCTGGTGGTCGCACACTGCGAGGCAACTGTGTCCGAGGTCCGGGCCTTGGGCATCGGCGACGTGTTCGTGCCGCAGCCTTCGCGACACACGCTGTCCGAGCGGGGCCTTTGCGGGCCTTGTGCGCTGGTCCAAGGCACAAGCGAGCGCGCTTTTGGCGCAACCCTAACCGACGAGGGCTTGCAGGTAACCTTCGAGCCCGTTGCGTTGGGCCTAGAGCCCAGAGATCATGGTCCCAACATGTCACTGCCGGAACAAGATGTGCCCAGCGCGCCACCCACCATGCAAGACGTCCTCGAAGACGCCCCGGTGATGTTGCGCGTAGAGGTAGGCCATGCCGAGATGCCTGCTCGGGAGTGGGCTGCCCTGCGCCCCGGCGATGTCATTCCCCTGGGCGTCAAGCCGTCCCAGCCCGTGGTGCTCCGGGTGTCCGGCACCGAGCTCGCCCGAGGCACCCTGGTATTGATCGACGGAGAGGTGGGCGTACGCATCACCGAGAAGGTGACCGAATGAAGACCATCGCAACGACCCTGCTCTCTGTTGGCCTTGGGCTGATGCTCACCGCGTGCCCCAGCAACGACGACAAGAAACCCGGCGCCCAGCCCACGCCCAGCGCGACTTCCTCGGCGGCGCCCCAACCCAGCAGCGCAGCTTCGACTGGTGCGGCCGCGTCGGGCGCGGCGCCCGCAGGTTCTTCGGCCACCGCCAAGGCCCCAAGCCCCGGCACCGCCCAAACGTTCCGCGGCAACTACGACGCCAAGGCCGCGGACCTAACCCTGCCCAAAGACGTGAAGTGGAAGGGCGATGACGTCGGGCAAGACGGCATCGGCGAGGGCTCCCTCGAAATCACCATCGACGCCGACGGTGTGCTTCGCGGCACGGGCAAAGGCGCCCTGGGCGAGGTGTTTCTGTCTGGCACCAGCAAAGAGCAAATCGTTAGCGGCTGGATGCTGCGCAAAACCGCCGGCGACCTTGGCTTTTCGGGCAGCTTCTACGCCACCGTCGAAGGCAAAGAGCTCAAGGGCATCTTGCGTGCCTCTCGCGGCAACGCCGGCGCATTGCGCGAGGCTTCGTTTACGCTCAAACGAGCCGAGTGATGTTTCCGCGCACGGAGTACCTGCGCTGGGCCATCGCCCGGCACGCGCGCATTCGACTCGATTTGGCCATCAGCGGCATGCCCGGCTTCGAGCTGGACGAGGTGGCGCCGCCGGTATCCCGTGGACCAGACCCCAAAAACGCCGTCGCAGAGTTGCGAGGCCGCATCGCCAAGGCGCACGGCTTGTCGGTTGGGCGCGTCTTGCCAACCCTGGGCACCTCGCACGCGCTTTGGGTCGCCTACGCGGCCATGCTCTCCGCCGGCGACGTGGCGCTCGTCGAGGCTCCGCACTACGAGCCCCTGCGCGTGGCCGCGCAAAGCCTAGGCGCCACGGTGCACACCTTCGAGCGCTCTCGGGCCGAGGGCTACGCTGTCAACGTCGACCGCGTGGCCGCCGCCATCACCGACCGAACCAAGGTCATCGCGCTTTCGAACCTGCACAACCCAAGCGGCGTACGCGCCGACGAAGGTACCCTGCGCGCCCTTGCGCGCATTGCCGCCGGCCGAGGCATCACCCTGCTGGTCGACGAAGTGTACGCGCCCTTCGACAGCTTCCTCGACGGAGAGCGACTGGTGCACAGTGCAAGTACCTACGGCGAGAATGTGGTCACGGTGTCGAGTCTGACCAAGTGTTTTGGTGCGGGCGCACACCGGGTGGGGTGGCTGACGGGCTCCGAAGAGCTGGTTGCCGCAGCCGAAGACGTGCTGCTCACTACCCTCGGGCACCTTCCGGTCACGCACGCCCAAGTGGGCGTTCGCTTGTTCGATGCGCTACCCACCCTTGCGCTGCGTAGCCAGCGTCTTTTGGGCCAAAAACGCGAGCGCGTGCGGCAGTGGATGAAAGAAGAAGACCTGGGCTTCAGCGCACCGTCGTCGGGCCTGTTCGGCCTGGCCTGGCCCAAGCGCCACCTGGGTGATCTGCGCGCCCGCATCGAACAAGGGCTCGACATCCACGGCGTGTTGGTGACGCCCGGGGTCTTCTTTGGCGAGCCCGATGCCTTCCGCATTGCCTGGTCGCTGCCCGAGGCGCAGCTGGACATTGCGCTCGAAACACTCGGACGCGTGCTGTCGGCCTCCGGCTAAAGGACCGAACGCGATTCGACTCTCGCCCCTTTAGAGTGGCATACGAGAAGCCATGGTTCTTTCTTGTGCCTCGCCGCAGTTTTGCGCAGGGACAAGGTAAGGAACGCGGGTCTCCTGCATCCGTCAGGCCAAGGCAGCGTCGGCCATCGGGTTCAGGAGCTTGTTGTCTCGTTGGGGCTCGGGGAGTGACCGATGCCCCACTCCGCCACGCCGACACCACCGCATCCACTTGGTGTTCTGTTCGAGCCAAGACCGCGAGAAGGCGCACACGCACGACGGTGATGTGACGATGAGAAGGCTCGGAGTGGAGGCGGACTACGGTCCCGCACACCACCTGTTGCCACTCTGACGTGAGTGCTCCGCTTAGAGACGAACCCGCACGGTGGGCGGGAACAAGTACTGCCCGCCGACACCATTCGGGAACGCCGCGTACTGCGGTTGACACTCGTTCGTGCCAGACCTTACCGGGGCCATACCGGGCGTGAAGTTGAGCCCGATGTCGGCCTGGATACGCACGGTCTCCTGGTTGATGTTCATATAGTAGATCCCCGACGAGCGCGTGATGTACGCAGTTACTGGGGAACCGTGGTTCACGCGTCCCGGCGAGATGAGAAACGTGGCACCGGCAGCGCCCTGCAGCAGGACCCATAGGTTCCCAACGCCATCGATGACCGCCATCCACTTTGGGGTGAGGTCATTGGCGCAACCGGCTCGTTGATCTGCAAGGGCAACGTCGACGCTGTTGTTGGCGATGCGGAACTCGAGCTTGATGGAGAAGTCGCCGAGACCGACGTTGTCGAGGAAGGTGCCACCCGCCGGGTTGCCGGCCAGGCCGGTATTCGCTGCGTTGCACAGCTTGCCCCACTGCACGCACGCGTCACCGCCGCAGTCGGCAAAGTCTTCGCCGTTGTTCTTTAGTCCGTCACCACACGAGGCAAAGCTCACGCACTTGAGCTGACTGGCCGAGCACAGGCTGGTGGCTGTCTGGCAGTCGGCGTTGGTCGCGCAGGTCTTTCCTGGTCCGCACTTCGCGCACGTAGGTCCGCCACAGTCCACGTCGGTCTCTGTGCCGTCCTTGACGCCGTTCTGGCACTGCAGGGCTTCGCAGACCCCACCCGTGCAGAGGTTGCTCGCACAGTCCGCCGGTGCGCCGCAGGCCTTGCCGGCCGCACACTTGGTGCAGGCCGCGCCGCCGCAGTCCACGTCGGTCTCCGCACCGTTCTTGCGTCCGTCGGTGCACGTGGGTGCTTGGCAGGTGCCACCCATGCAGCTGTTGCTCAGGCAACCCGAGTCCCCGACGCACATCTTCCCCACGGCGCACTTGTTGCAGTCGCTGCCGCCGCAGTCCACGTCGACCTCTTTGCCGTTCTTGATGCCGTCGCTGCACGACGAATCACGACACGTGCCGCTCGTGCAAATGTTGAGTGCGCAGTCCGAGGCGAAGTTGCAGGTCTTGTTGAGGGCGCACTTGGGACACGTGGGACCACCGCAGTCCACGTCGGTCTCCGCGGCGTTTTTCACGCCATCGGTGCAAGTGGCTGCAGTGCAGACGCCTGCGTTGCAGGCGCGGCTCTCGCAGTCGGAGCCAGACTGACACGCTTGGCCGGCCCCACACTTGGGGCACGTGGGACCGCCGCAGTCCACGCCGGTCTCCCCAGCGTTCTTCACGCCGTCGCTGCACGCGGCCGCTACGCATACGCCCGCGGTGCAGACCGCGCTGTCGCAGTCGGCACCCGAGATGCACTTGCGGCCCGTGCCACACTTGCTGCACACGCCACCGCAATCCGTGTCCGTCTCACTGCAGTTCTGCACGCTGTCGTTGCATGCGGGCGGCGGACTAGAGCCGTTTTTGCCCCCGGACCCGCACTGCGGCGCTTTGCAGGCCATGCGCCCGCCTTCGCTCGCACATGCGCTGCCGGGCTGGCAGTCTGCGTTGCTTGTGCAAGAAGCGCCGGGGTTGCACTTGCCACAGATGCTCGTGCCGCCACAGTCGACGTCACTCTCGTTCGCATCCTTCGCGCCGTTCGAGCACACGCCCGCTGCGCAGTAGGCGTTGTAGACATAGCCGCTCTCGCAGTGCGGAGTGGCGCCGTTGGGCTGAAGGCACACTTCACCGACGCGGCACTTGCGACACGTTGGGCCGCCGCAATCGGTACCCAGTTCGTCACCGTTGCGCTTGCCGTCGTTGCAGCGGTCGGACACGCACTGCCAGGTCTTCTGCGAACACGTTCCTTGGGCGCAGTCTGCGTCGTCTTTGCAGCCGGTTCCGAGACCACACTTGTTGGGGCAAGAGCCCCCGCAGTCCGGGCCGGTCTCCACGCCATCCTGAACGCCGTTGGTGCAAGACACCCCCACGGCGCAGACGCCCGCACTGCACGTTGCCGGTCGCGCACAATCGCTGTTGGCCGCGCAACCCGCACTGACGGCGCAACCAGGCGCCGCACCGCCACAGCTGGGCGCGCCCGGCGCGGCGGCCGGGACTGGCGCTCCAGGCGCGCCGGGGCACACACCAAAGACCGTGCCGACGTCGACGCTCGCAGTGCCGAGCGGGAACGAACGGAAGAACGGCTCGGCGGGCCCCACTTCCACGCCCAGCTTCTCTCCGGCCTTCTGCGCGAGACTGGCCCCCGGCGGTTGCACGCGGCCTGAAATCTGCGCTGCGAGCTCGGCGCTGAAATCAAAGTTGAAGCGACCACGGGGCGAGGCCGGACGCGCGTCGGTCCCTGGACACACGCGTTGGGGAACGATCTTGGTGCCGAGCGAGCTGCGGATGCCGACGCCAATGCCCACGGAGTCATAAAGCAGCGCGTTCACGCGCGGGACGACGCCGCAGGAGACGGTGAGCTCGCCGCCGCCGGTCATCGTGTTCTTGACGACGTTGGTGGCCTGGGTGAAGGCCGGCGGCTTGATCGAAGAGTTCCCGCCCGAAACGTATCCTCCAGAGAATCCGAACGCACCGGCGTGCTTGAAGCCCAGCTCCCCCTTCACGGTGCCCTTGGCCATGAAGCCGCACTGAAGGTCGAACTGAACCGTCACGGTAACGAGAACGGGGACCGGCCCAGCCTGGACGTAAACCGCCTTGGGCTTGGTGATGTAGAGCACCCGCTTCCAGCCACCGGGGAGCTTCAGATCGGGATCTCCGAAGACGGCGCGGTGAAGGTCGTCGTAGACCGCTTTCTTCTCCGCAGCGCTGGACGCGACCGAGTCGATGAACGCGTTGTTGAGCGCGAGTGCTCCAATCTCTACGGCACCACCGCCGCCCGAGCGCGCCGAAGCTTCGATATCGTACTCGAAGTCTGCGCTGAACTCCGACCGCGCCTGGATGTCCAAGTCGACCTTGACTGGATCGGCGCCCGTGTTGGCCGGATTGGGGATGCTCACGGCGAACTGCGTGCCGGGGTTCAGCTTGAACTTCCCGTTCTTCATCCCAATGCGGTTGATGCGGACGCCGACGGTGATCGGCGGGCTCTGACGCACTTGCTTCTCGTAGAAGAAGTCTTTGACGAACGTCTGCGGTTCGAAGTTGTCCTCGATGGTGGAGGTGAACGATCCCGCGTCGGAGAAGTTGGCTGGCGTCACGGCCGACACGACAGTCTGCGCGGTGTCGGCGAACGCCTGCGCCGCCCCACCCACCTTGTTGCCGACAGTTCGTAGCGCCCCGCCGAGGCTGAACAGCGGCCGCAGGCCTTGCCCTCCCACCGGCGCCCCGCTGGCGGCCCCCGCCGAGGGCGAAGACGCGTCATCGACGAGTCCTTCGAAGGACGGCATGAAGAAGTTGTTCGGGTTGTTGTCGTAGAGGTTGGCTGCGGCCCAGTCCAAGTCGACTTGCGCCAGGTCGACCTCTTTGGCGGCAGGGTTGTCGTCCAAGCGAACGCGCAAATCGCCGATCACCACATCGGACAAGTTTAGCCGGTCGGTGGCCACCACGAACGTATCGCCGGCGCGCGTGACCGACACCACACGACGAGCAAAGCCAAACGCATTGCGGGCGTTTCCGGAAACGGCGCTCGGCGCACCGACGACCACGCGTCCCGGCGCCCAGTTCGCAACGTCTTGCGACGTCGCCGCGGGGAAGCGGAGCTCGTTCTCGAGGACGACGACACCATCGGAGAGCCGCGGGTCCACGACATCAACACCCGGCCGTGGCTGAAGCGTGTTGACGTCGGGCGGAAAGCTCGGCGCCCACTTGATGGCGTCCAGATCACTCGTCGGAACGGTCGTGTTCGGCGGCTGCGCGGCGGGCGCCGGCGACTGCGGGTCGGACGAACACGCCACGAAACAGGCCATGGCGAGGACGCATGCGGCAGCGGTGCGCTGACCATTCGATCGGTGGTCCCAACGCTCACAAATTGACCCATTTGGCGCTCCCAAATTGACCCACCTGGCCCCAACGCCACGGCTACGCCGTGGGGAGGATGCTGAGGATGGATCAGGTTCATGTTGTTCGACACAAGGTGCTCGTAGAGGGCGTCGGGATTCGCCGCGTTGCGCGTGAGCTCGGGCTCTCGCGCAACACGGTCAAGAAGTACCTAGCCAAGGCGGTACCGGCACGGGTGGTGGTCAAGGGGCGCGGCAAGCCGGTCACGGACTTGGTCGCGCCGCGGGTGGCGCAACTGCTCAGCGAGTCGCCGCAGTGGACCGGAGGCAAGCAGCGGCTGACGGGCGCGCGGGTCCACGCGATGCTGCTGGCCGAGGGCTTCAAGGTGGGGCGCACCACGGTGCGCAAACTCGTTGCCGAGTGGCGGCGCCAACGACGCGAGGTGTTCGTACCGTTGGTGTACACCGCCGGTGAGCTTGCGCAGGTGGACTTCTTCGAGGTGCTGATCGACCTCGACGGCAAGCGCCAGAAGGCCTGGATGTTCGTCATGCGATGGATGCACTCGGGGCGTGACTTCGCGTGGCTCTACCTTCGACAAGACCAGCCGAGCTTCCTCGATGGGCACGTCCGAGCCTTTGCTCACTTCGACTGCGTGCCCCAGCGCATCGCGTACGACAACCTCAGGGCTGCAGTGAAAAAGTTGCTGGTGGGATCGGATCGCGAGCTGTCGCCGCGGTTCGAGGCACTGGCGAGCCACTACCTCTTCGAACCAAGCTTCTGCAGACCTCGAACGGGCCACGACAAGGGCGGAGTCGAAGCGCGCGGCAAAGGCATTCGTTGGCAGCACCTCGTGCCCATCCCCAAAGCGGACAAGATAGACCCGATGAGAGAGGCGCTCATCGAGCGCCTCGACCACGGCTACGACAAGGAACGCTTCGCGGAGGAGCGTGCGCGCTCGTTGCCGCTGGCCGCAGCACCATTTGATCCGAGCAAGCCCCACGTCGTGGGGGTGACCCGGCGTTCGCTGGTGCGCATCGAGGCCGGGGTGTACTCGGTGCCGTGTACTTGGGCGGGCCTCGAAGTTACGGCGCACGTCGGCGCTGACGATGTTCGTATCGTCGGCCCCGGTGGTGCATGCACTGTGCACCCTCGTGTTCGCTTCGGACAGCGGTCTATCGACTACAGACACTACATTCGAGAACTCGCTACAAAACCGCAGGCAATGCGGCAAGTGGCCGCGCCGCTGATCGCCGCACTGGGACCAAGCTACGCGGCCACCTGGCGAGTTCTCGTCGACGGCCACGGGCCGAGGCAAGCTTCGCGCATCTTCGCCAAGGTCCTGTCCTTCGTGGAGCTGCGCGGTATCGACTCTGTGGCGAACACGCTGGAGCTGGCGCTTGCGCAAGACACGCCGCCGCTGCTTGCACTCGCGCCCGCGCCGGATCCAAGTCCGACGGTGGCGCAGGATGCTTTGCCATCGAGCTTGCAGACAATCGAGATCCTGTCCGGTCACGCGTCGGACTACGACGAGCTTCTTCAGCAGCGAGGTGACTCGTGAGCCGCGCCGCTGTGACGCAAGGGCTCATCGAGACAGAGGCGCGCAGCCTCAAGATGCCCGGGCTCCTGCGTGTCTTCGAAGCCCTCGCGCGCCAAGCTCGAGAAGAGCATTGGAGCTTTGAGGACTACCTTCACGAGGTGCTGTCCGCAGAGCTTGTCTCCCGCAAGGAGTCTGTCGTGCGGCATCGACTGCGCGAGGCGCACTTCCCAGAGGTGAAGACCCTCGACACCTTCGACTTCGCCGCCAGCGATGGCGCGGTGACACCCCAGGTTGTGTCGGACCTGGCTCGCGGCGACTGGCTCGCCCGCGGTGAGAATGTGATCTTGGCGGGCCCCATCGGCACGGGCAAGACACACCTCGCCATCGCCTTGGGCATCGAGGCAACGAAGTCGCGACGCCGTGTTGTCTTCGTCCGCGCGGCCGACCTCGTGCGCTCCCTCGTCGAAGCACGTGACGCCCGGGAGCTTGGACGCATGCAGCGCAAGATGCACAAGGTCGACTTGCTCATCGTCGATGAACTCGGCTTCGTCCCGTTCGACCGTGCAGGCGGCGAGCTGCTCTTCAATCTCCTCGCCGAGCGCTACGAGCGCAAGAGCGTGCTCGTCACCAGCAACCTCGCCTTCGGCGAGTGGACCAAGGTCTTTGGTGGCGACGAGAAACTCACCACCGCGCTCCTCGACAGGCTTGCCCATCACGCCACGGTCATCGTCACCAAGGGCAAGAGCTTCCGGATGCGCAAAAAGCGCGGCGACGATCCGGCCCCCGACGAAACCCAACCGGGCACCTTGCCCACGGTCAAAAAGAAGTCATAAAGAACTCGCCAGGTGGGTCAATTTGGGAGCGCCCAAGTGGGTCAATTTTAGAGCGGCGGGATCAATCGGGGGGGCATATGGGGAGGATAACAAAGTGTTCATGCCCGTGGCACGCGAGAGTAGACGCAGATCCCGACCGGATGGCGTTGCGGCCCCCAACGCTAGCCTCGATGCATCGGGGAGCGCTGACGCCAGCAGGTGCGCTTGAGGGGCCCCACGGACCGCAGGTGATGGGCGCAACGCATCAGGGACGCCCCCTACGGCAGCTGGTCCGATGGGTGCTCCGCGACGCGATCATGACCTCAGCACCGCTTTCGGTGCGCCGAGGCCCGGCGCTTGTGTTGTTTCGGCGGCGGCTTGGCAGCCAAAGCTGGCCGGAGGCGTGCCCGCCGAAAGGGCCATCGGCCCCGTGTGCTGCGTTCGCGAACGCGTCGAGCCCAAGCCGCGACCGGCCGTCTAGCGGCTCCGGCCCCAGGCCGGTGGCGGACCTCCCGGGGTCCAGGGTTACGGCTGGCAAGCCCATGCAGCCCCGAGCACTGCGAACTCTGCTGACCCTGTCGCCTCCACTGGCACGTCGACACGACGCGAGGCACGAACCAACGCGGCGCTTGATGGCCTTGCCTCTGTGGAACGACTAGGCCTAGCTACCTTCCGCCGATGTTCAGGTTGGGTGAGTCACCGGGCATGCACGTCATCCATCCGTTGATGCAGACTGGGACATAAGCGGCGTCGGTGCCGCGGACGTAGCAGTCTGTGACTTTGTCGGCCCCCTTGCATTGTGCACGGTCGATACAACAAACGTCTTCGGGGCTGTCGCCGCAACCACCGCGACTGCTTCGGACCACGTTCCCATTGGGGCACTTTTGTGCACCTGGCACGTTGGTTTCGCACGTTCCACCCTGCGCGGCACACGACGGCGGAGCCGTGGGGCTGCAGCGACCATCGGTCTGGACCCACTGGTTCTCGGGGCACATGCAGATGCCGTCGAAGCACGAGCCACCGTTGCAGTCGGCAGCAGTCGCGCACGCCAACGTGGCCGGTTCGCTCGAGGCGTCGGGCGTCGAGCCAACCTTGCCGGCGTCTGAGTGGTTGGGACTGCCGGCTTCGGTTGGGGAATCCGCGCCAGCGTCAGCCGCTGCGGTGCGAGGCACAGGATCCGTACCGGGGAGGGTCGTCCCCCCGCACCCAATGGCATGCATCATGAGTGGCAGGGCGCTCATAAGAATTCGCTTCATGCCCTCTCTTGGGACCAAGGCGCCGCTTCCGTCACAGAAAGGTGAGCCCCGCCCAAGACCACTTGGCAACCGTGGACAGGACACGACCTCGCAGGTCTTAAAGAGATGCTCGTTGGCCAGGCGCCGAAAATCGGCTCTTGCCGAGGGCGAGCATCTTGCACTCGTACCTCAGGGTTGAGCCGTGCGGTTGACCAAGACAGCATTGAATTGCCGCTGGGTCACCGACATGCGTCAGCAGTAGTAGCCTGCACTTCGCGTTGTGGTGACTATGGACCTTCGCAGTCGCTGTCGCCGGTGCGTACCAGCGATTCTTGGTGCTCCTGGCCCCAAAGGAAAAGAGCGCAGCCCGTTGGGACCGCGCTCTCTTGGCCTCGGAGTATCTTTGTCTAACGGCGCGTGAGCAGCGCTACCTCTGCGCAGGTAAGTGCAACGTTGTAGATGCGCGCCTCGTCGATGAACGCGTCCATGCCACCGATCTGGCCGGGCGCCGTGTGGCGAGCGCCGAAGAGGATCTCGGCGTCGGTTCCGGTCCACTCCGCGAGCGCTGCAGTTCCTGCCGGGGTCACCACCTCTTCGACGCCGTTGCGGCAGATCCGCATCGACACCTGCGTGTTGTTGACACTCGGCGTGTACGCGATGGCAAGTTGCACGGTCTGATTGACGTTCAGTACCTCCACGGTCGTAGCGACGCGGTTGCGCGTGCCACCGTTGCTCCCAGACTGCCACCGGTTGTCCGTGAAGTTCTCGCTGAAGATGATGCCGTCGAACTTATCGACGCTGGGCGAGTCGATGGTGATGGCCGAGCCCGCCCTCGGCGTCAATGCCTGGAGCGACACCCACGAAACGAGCGTCTTTTCTCGCAGAGGCGCAGCGAACGCGCCGACCTTCGTTGCCCGTGCATAGCCAGTGGGTTGTACGCGGAGCCTGCCCGAGGCCACCGACGAGCCCGTTCCAAAGAACCCGAGGTCCGCCCAGTTTCCGGTGAGTTCCTTCAGGGGCTCGGCGCCCCCGAATGTCCAGTGTCCGATGAGGTTTGCGGCTTTCGGCTCTGCGCACTTGTTGGCCGTACAAATGCCGCTTGCACAATCCGACGCCACGTTGCAGCCCTTGTCAAACCCGCACTTGGTCGCGCAGGCGCCGCCGCAGTCGACGTCGGTTTCGGTGCCGTTCTTCACGGTGTCGGCGCAGGCCGCTGCCGTCGAGATGCACTTGTTGGCCGTACAGACGGAACTCATGCAATCAGCGGCCACTGCGCAGTCCTTGGTGTCGGCGCACTTGGTGGCGCAAGCGCCGCCGCAGTCGACGTCGGTTTCGGTGCCGTTCTTCACGGTATCGGCGCAGGCCGCAGCCGTCGAGATGCACTTGTTGGCCGTGCACACGGAACTCATGCAATCGGCGGCCACTGCACAGTTCTTGGTATCGGCGCACTTGGTGGCGCAGGTCCCACCGCAATCAACATCGGTTTCGGTCCCGTTCTTCGCCGCGTCCGTACAGGTGGCCGCCAAGCACTTGTTTGCGGTGCACACAGAACTCACGCAGTCTGCCGCGACAGCGCAAGACTTCGTGTCGGCGCACTTGCTCGCGCACGTACCCCCGCAGTCTATGTCGGTCTCGGTACCGTTCTTGACGGCGTCGGCGCACGTGGGCTCGACGCAGACCTTGGAGTCGTTGCAGAGCAAGCCAACCTGACAGTCATCGGAAGACCCGCAGGTCTTGCCCGTGGCGCACTTGGTCGTGCACGTGCCGCCGCAGTCTATGTCGGTCTCGGCGCCGTTTTTCTGCGCGTCAGTACACGTTGGCGCCGGTGGTCCGGAGTCGAGGCTCCCCGAGCTTGAGCTTGAGCTCGACGTTGCGTCGATGGTGGCGCCGGCGTCGTTGGCGGCGACGGTGATCGGATCATCGCCGCAACTCGCGGTCATGAGGCTGCCAATGCCCGCAAAGGCGATGTCCGTTGCAACAGTTAGGAACGAAGCATTTTTCACGGAGGAGCTCCCCTCGATTGGTGGGAAAGCGTATCTACGGAGGGAAGAGCCATCAACTTTCGAGTAGCTCACAGGTGAATAGGCCCATCGCAGCAGCCGATTCTGCCGGCCCGCAATGGTGTTGGTTTACCCACGACGGTCCACGCTGCCCAAGGGTGGCCCAGCTTGTGCGAGGCGAGCGAAAGGGGTGTGGCTCGCCACTGGGCGCGCAATCGGGGGTTACGTGGCCCAGGGGTTGTTCGCGGGAAGTGGCTTTGGACTACTTATGCTCCACGGCAGTTCGAGAGTTGCCGCTGCTAGCATCGTGACTCTGTATGGGCGCTAAGGCCCAGCTGGTCCTCGCTGCCGAACCCCGACGGGCGCGCGTACTGAAAGCCATTGTCGCGCTGGTGGTGCCGCTGCTCCTCACGGGCACCGCGTGCGTCCTCCTCCGCACAACGAATCCGCTGCTCGGCGCGCCGCTCATTGCCTTGGCAGGCATGATCCGTCCTCGAAGGCAGTCGTCGCGGACGACGAGCTTGCGCGTGAGCCCCGGCGAGGTCCGAGAGCCATCCAGTCTGGGCTTGCGCATTGTTGCCGAGAACGTTCAGGGCGCACGCATTAGCCCCTTCCACGGTCGCGTGGCGTTGACGTTGATGCTCAAAGGCGAATTGGCGCCGCAAACGATCGTCGTGGACGATTCCGATGCGTTGCGCAAGACACTGCACGCGCTGCCCGCCCCACGCGCGAACGGTGACTTGCACTGGCCGCAGTCGCACAACCCTCGAGAGATCGTCGCGAGCATCGTCGCGTTTCTCACGACCATCCCGGCGGTCGCATACATGTGGACGCTCCTTCGCGGTGGCGCGATTGTGCCGAGCGGCCTGGACCTGGTTCTCTTTGCGCTACCGTATCCGGCTCTTTTCTGCGTGCTGTTGGCGCGCATCATCCCCGGTCGAGAGCGCACTGGCCTGCTGCTCTCTAGCGCTGGTGTTTCCACCTTGTGCCCGCCGCAGAGGGCGCATGAGCGTGCTCGCAGCGGCCAATACCCCTTCGAACGAACCGCGTACGTGGAACACCGGATCGGTACGCGCGAGCTCTACTTCGTTTCCGATGTTGGCGAGCGAGTGTTGGTAGACGCGGACTCTCCTGCCCAAGCGGCGATCGTGACAGCACACGTCGCTGCTGCAGTTGCGGCGAGGCGTGGTCACGCAGACCCGTGGGCAGCTATCGTCGCCCAGCGCCCGGCACTCGCACAGCGTCCGGGGGAGCCGGTCGCGGACTGGTTTCGCCGGGTCGACGCAGCCCCTGCGGGCACCGGCGATGACTACCGCGCACCAGCCCTCCAGCCTCGCGAATTGTTGCAGGTCGTCGACAGCCCCGCACAACCGGTGGAGGTGCGAGCAGCCGCCGGGCGTCTTCTTCTCCGCGTTGCGGGGCCCGAGGCCCATCCGCGCATCGAGGCTTCGCTCGCGCGCGGCACACTGACGGAGGAGAGGGGTAGCGACGCGCTCAGCGACGACGCGAATCTCGCCGCCGCCGCCGTGGATGTCATGACCAACAGTCGCTCGAACTGATTGACCCGCCGCGCGGCCAGTCGGATAGCCAAAGAAGCCAGGCATCATCTTTTGCGTGCCGACTCGTTGCTGCGAGCATCGCAACCACGCGTTCGCTGCTGCGCTTGTTTACCCGCTCGGCGAGGGCATTGGACCGTAAGCGGGACGCATGGTGTCTGGTGGTCGAGCGGAGGCGTATGGAATCAGTCGTTGTGACCCGGGAGGCGCTGCAGCAAGGCGCCCGCATCCTCGAGGCGCGGCCTTGGCCTGGGTGGAAAGGGAGCCGCTCCACCAAGGGCGTGCGAGCACCAGTAGACGGTTCTCAGCTTGAGTGCGTCGAGCCAGTCGCCCACGCGCTGGCCGCTGTCCCCCAGGTTGCGGTACGAGGTGAGCGCGGCGCCAACCTCGGCCGCCCACGGGTGGCCGTCCGGCCCGAAGACGCCCGCATCGTCGGCTCTCGCGACGCACTTTTCGAGCAGTCGCGCGGCTTCATCCATCCAACGTGAGGTGTCGTTGGGCTTCACCCCGTTGCGTGCTGCAAGCTCTGCACCGTGTACAAGTCGTGCGACCGCCTCGGCGAGCCAAATGTCGCCGTAGTTGACCGCCCACCCCCAGCCATCCTTCTTCTCCGCGGCGAGACGCAACGTCTCCGCGGCGGCGGACCACTCGCCCCGGAGCATCTGTTCGAGACCATCACTCCACATGAACCGCGCCGCCTCGAGGAGGCGCTTCTGATAGCAGCCCGCGAGGTTCTGCTCTGCCAGGCGCCGGACCTCGGGGTCCCCGAAAGAGAGCGCATAGCCGAGGTAGAGCTCGCACTCGAAGAGAGCGTTCTCCAGCAGCTTGTGCACGTTCATGTGATAGCCGCCGAGCTGGGCCCACCATCGGCCACCGTCGAGCCTTGGGTGCACCTCCAGCAGCTCCCGCAGTCGACGAAGCGCAGCGTTCATCCGGTCACATGTCTCGCGGTTGCCTGCCTCACCTCGCTCCCAACACTCCCACGCATCGCCGAGCTCGCGAAGTGCAAGACTGGCTGCGCTGCGGGCCCTCTGTTCTTCCCGAACGAAAGCGTCCTTGTCGAACTCATCCGGTGGCTCGTTGCCCTCGACGACGAAGGTGATCTCCAGACGGACGATCCCCAACGCTGGATCATCCCAGTCGGTCGTGCTCACAGCGACAAACTCGACGGCGTACGCCGTATCTCGATGCGGGTCGAAGCGCACCTCGCCAGCGAGGCTACCGTCGTCGGTGAAGCGGATGCCTGGCGGGAGGCGTACCAGGGTGGGGCACTGCATGAAGCCGCCCCTGTTCGCCGGTCCGTCGCTCGCTGGATGGCGCAGCGACTGCCCGACCCGCACGCGGCCTAGGTCGACGGAGCGCCGCGTCACCCTGAGTCCGTTCCGTGCGGCACAGCGATAGTGCTCGCTGTAGAGTTCGGCGTAGGACCAGCTTCGGGGACAGCAGTCGCAGCAGTGGCATCGCCCGCTGCGGTAGGACGGACTGCCGATGAGCGCGGCGCCGTCTCGGCAGCGGAGCTCTACTGCCGCGCTTCTGCCCGTCGGTTCGACCTCCGGGGCGGAGGCCTCAAGGCCCGGCGGGAGCGCGGCGAGGGCGTCCGAGCGACCTGCGATTCTGAGGTCCTCGTGGGTGGGCTCGCGACAGTACGAGGCGTCGTCTTCGGGAACATAAATAAGGTCGTGATCTTCCTCGAGCGCCACCTGGTAGGGGGCCTCGGTTCCCGCTGGCCAATCGTCCTCGCGGTAGCGCAGCGCGATGATCCTCCCGAGCTTCCAGCCGTGTGGACCCATGTTGCACATGACGAAAGCGCCGACACCGAAACGCAGGGACCCCCGAGGAGAACCGCGGTCTGTGTTCGGCTTGATCGGTAGCGGCATCGACGCTCCGCACCGTCCCACAACTGCAACCCAGTTGCAACAATGCCGTCATGCAGTAGGCAAGGTCGTCGCGAAGCTGCCGTGTGGAAGCCAGCCCGCATCGCAGCGCACGGGGACGCAGGGCACACCCAGCGTCCCTGTTCCCCTCCTTCTCCGCTCAGAAGGCTGCGTCGAGCGAGACTTCTCCCGTCACGCCAACCTGGTAGGCGGACACGCGGCGCTCGAAGAAATTTGCGACCTCCTGCACGTCTTGAAGGTCCATGAAGGCGAAGGGGTTCTTGACTCCGTACACCTTGGGAAGACCCAACGTCGTCAGCCGCTGGTCGGCGATAAACTCGAGGTATTGCCTCATGTCCCGCACGGAGAGCCCCGCGACGCCTCCACCGAGAAGGTCCTCGGCAAAGGCGACCTCGCACTCGATGGCTTCGGCCATCATGCACCGAACGCTGGAGGCCAGCTCGTCGTCGAAGAGAGAGGGCTCCTCGCGTCGCGCCGTCGCCACAACCTCAAAGGCAAACGCCATGTGCGCGCTCTCATCGCGGAACACCCAGTTGGTGCCCCCCGCGAGACCATGCAGAAGACCGCGTGAACGGAGAAAGTATACGTAGGCAAAGGCCGCAAAGAAGAACAGGCCCTCGATGCAAGCAGCAAAACAGATCAGGTTGAGCAAGAACTGTCGGCGCTTGGTTGCCGTGTCCAGAGCCTCGAGAGACTCCACCGTGTCCATCCAGCGGAAGCAGAACGCAGCCTTCTTCTGGATCGACGGGATCGTCTCGATGGCCGCGAAGGCGCGCGAACGCTCCTCCGGGTCGGGCACGTAGGTGTCGAGCAGCGTGAGGTAGAACTGTACGTGCAGCGCCTCCTCGAAGAGCTGCCGGGACAGGTACATGCGCGCCTCCGGCGCATTGATGTGCTTGTACAGGTTGAGCACCAGGTTGTTGGCCACGATGGAGTCGCCGGTGGCGAAGAACGCGACCAGGCGCTGAACCAAGTGACGCTCCGCAGGCGACATTTTGTTTCGCAGATCACCGACGTCGGTGCCGAAGTCCACCTCTTCGACCGTCCAGGTGTTTTTGATCCCTGCACGATACATCTCGAAGAACTTTGGATAGGCCATCGGACGCAGCGTGAGGCACATGCCCGGATCGAGCAGGCGTGCGGGGCGGGCCACGGCGCTCATTGGCAGGCCTCGCAGCTCTCGGGGTTCTCGAGCGAGCACGCCACCGCGGCGGCGTCCTTGGCGGCGGAGGGCGCAGGGGTCCACCCCGGGACCGCGCGTGGATCTCCCTCGGGCGACGACGCAGCCGGGGCGGCTTCGACAGTGGCCTTCGCGATGCGCGTCGCGGGCCTTGAGCGGAGGTAGTACGTGGTCTTGAGGCCCTTCTTCCAGGCGTAGAAGTACATGCTCGAGAGCTGCCCGATGTTGGGGCTCTCCACGAACAGGTTCAGCGACTGGCTCTGGTCAATGAAGGCACCGCGGTCTGCGGCCATGTCGAGGAGCGATCGCATGGGGATCTCCCAGGCAGTGCGGTAGATGGCGCGCACCTCCTCGGGGAGCTCCGACAGGCCCTGCACAGACCCTTCGGCCAGCTTGAGTCGCGATCGGGTTGCATCGTTCCAAAGCCCGAGCGTCTTGAGCTCGCTCGCCAGGTAGCGATTGACCTGCAAGAAGTCTCCGGAGAGTGTCTCGCGCTTGAAAAGGTTCGACACCTGCGGCTCGATGCACTCGTAGCAGCCAGCGATGGAGGCGATGGTGGCCGTGGGCGCGATGGCCACGGTGAGAGAGTTGCGCAGGCCTGTTTGCTTGATGCGCTCGCGCAGCGCGTCCCAGCGCGCGGTGTCTTCGGGCACGACAGCCCAGGCGTCGAACTGAAGCTCCCCGCGGGCGGCGCGCGTCTCTGCGAAGCCGGGGTGCGCGCCCTTCTTCTCGGCGAGATCTGCGGATGCCGTGAGGGCGTGGAAGTAGATCTCGCTCGAGATTTTCTTGGACAGCTCGCGCGCCGCCGGCGCGTCGAAGGGCAGCCGTAGCTGGAAGAGCAGATCCTGAAGACCCATGATGCCCAGGCCCACGGGGCGCCACTTGTCGTTGGAGACCCTCGCGGTGTCGAGCGCGTAGTAGTTGAGGTCGATGACCTGGTCGAGCTGCCGAATGGCGATGTGCACCGTTCGCGCGAGGCGCTCCCAGTCGAACACCAGCGCGCCATCATCGGCGCGGCGAAGGTGCCTGCCGAGGTTGATGGACCCCAAGTTGCACACCGCGGTCTCCGACGAGGACGTGATCTCGAGGATCTCGGTGCACAGGTTCGACAGGTGCACGACGCGCCCAGGGAGCGCCGTCTGGTTGCAGCCCTTGTTGGACTTGTCCTTGAAGGTCATCCAGCCGTTGCCGGTCTGCGCGAGCGTGCGCATCATCCGCGCGTAGAGATCACGGGCCTTCACCGTCTTCTTTCCGAGACCCTTGTCTTCGGCCTCGACGTAGGCCCTCTCGAAGGCCTCCCCAAAGAGGTCCGGAAGCGCCGGCACGTCTTTGGGATCAAAGAGCGTCCAATCGCCGTCGAGCTCCACGCGTCGCATGAACAGATCGCAGATCCAGTTGGCGATGTTCAGGTTGTGCGTGCGGCTGGCTTCATCGCCCGTGTTGTCGCGGAGCTCCAAGAACTCCTCGATGTCTGCGTGCCAGGGCTCGAGGTACACGCAGCACGCGCCCTTGCGCTTGCCGCCCTGGTTCACCGCAGACACGGAGGCGTCGAGCGTCTTGAGCCAGGGGACGATGCCGTTGGAGTGACCGTTGGTGCTCTCGATGAGGGAGCCACGCGACCGCACACGGTGATACGCGAGGCCGATCCCGCCGGAGAACTTGGAGAGCAGCGCGACGTCGGTGTACTTGCGGTAAATCGTCTCCAGGTGGTCATCGGGCGAGTCGAGCAAGAAGCAGCTCGAGAGCTGCTCGTGCCGCGTCCCCGCGTTGAACAGCGTGGGTGAGCTGGGCAAGTAGGAGAGCGTGGAGAACTGCTCGTAGAGCTCCAACGCCTCGGCAACGGTGTCCGAGAGCGCGCAAGCGATGCGCAAGAAGAAGTGCTGCGGCGTCTCGATGACGAGGCGCAAAGTCGGGTGCTTCAGCAGGTACCGGTCGTAGACGGTGCGCAAGCCGAAGTACTCGAACTCCCGGTCGCGCTTGGCATCGACGGCGTCGTTAAGCTTGCGGGCGTTGATGTTGACGAAGTCGAGCAGCCGTTGGTTCACGAGGCCGACGCGATGGCCCGTCGCCACGGACTGCGAGAAAGACTGGATGTCTTGTCCTCGCACTTCTTTTTCGATGTAGGTTGCAAGCAAGCGCCCAGCAAGCTTTGCGTACTGGGGCTCCTCTACGATGTAGCCCGCGGCGGTCTGGATGGAGAGTCGATCGAGCTCGCTGGTGGTGGCGCCGTCGTAGAGTCCGCTGATGGTGCGAGTCGCGACCCGCATGGGGTCGACATCACTGAGGCCCGTGGCGCAGCGCCCAACGGCCCGGACGATCTTGTTTAGGTCGACGATCTCGGTGTGCCCGCTGCGCTTGGTCACCCGCATGGTGGTTGGCGGCGGCATCGAGGCGACCTCGCGATCACCCTCGGAAGACGTGTCCTTGCTTTGGGCCTTGGGAGCGCGCAACGACGACGCGCCGTTGCTCGGGTGGATCTCGAAGTTCATGGGCTTTCCTTTGGGGCCGTAGGCGAGCGGAAGCTCCGCCGCGCGACCCGTACACGTCACGAAACGCCTGCCCGACCGCGCCCCCACGAGCGCTCGCACGACAAAGAGAGCGAGGAGGCGCATACGAGCGACGTGCTCTTCGCGTGTGGCGCGCAGAGACGTGCGAAATCGATGGCGCCGCGCACCCTCCCTCGAGGTGCTGGTCGAAGCCGCCATGGGATGTGTCCCCACGAGCGGGTGGCCGGCAGGTTTTCGGACTTCGAGCGCGCCCGGCATAAACGCCGGCTTCCTACTGTCCGTCGCTTCCCAGCCAGCCCGTGAAGGCTGGCCAGTGCATGGCACGGAGGTCGTTCTCGTTACCGCTGCGGGGCAGTCCCGGATTTACACCGGGTTCCCTAGAGCCTGGCCAAATGCCCAGGCGAACCAGTCACGAACCACTACATACAGGGGCCCGGACGTTCAGATCAACAAGATATTGTGCTTTTCCCGAGTGTCCAACAGTTTCGAGCATTTGCCTCGATGAGATGCTCGAGTGCGCAGTGCGGAACAAAAGAGCGCACTGCGCAGACAAGCATCCACGCGGGGTTTCACGCGCTCACGACGCGTGCCTTTGGATCATGGCCTTTGCGGGCTTCTGGGTTCGCCTTGTACTTCGAGCAGCCCGGAGAGCAGCAGCGGCACGTCGATGGTGGCGTCGGACTCGCGACGAACATGGGCGTGTCCTTGTTGAGCTTGTCCCAGGCGACCCTCTGGTTCGGTGTGGCGCCGGAGTACAACCCGTAGCCACAACGGCGAGCTTGATCGAAGATCATGCTCGGCGATTCAGCGAGTGCGCTCGGCACACGTCAGTGCGGGAAGGCGAACGCCGTGCGCGGCGCACAAGACACGTAGGGGTACACGCCGCCGTAGTTGAGGTCCCAGTTCTGCCGGAACTTCTTCCACTCGATCTCGCGATAGCTGCCCCAGGTCATCACGCGCACTTTCGGAGCTTCGTCGGTGCCGGTGATGCCAACGACGGTGACCCAGTGCGCTTGGGCGCCAGACATGCCCACCATCACGTTGACTGGACGGCCAAGCTTGAGCTGGTCTCGGAGAAACTTGAGCGGCGCAAAAATGTTCGCGTGTCCGAAGTCGCAGTCGAGCTGCGGGAACTTCTCGTCGAGGTAGTTCTCCATGCGCCTGCCCGTGGTGCCCACGAGCGAGATGCCACCGCCGTTGTAGACCCCTTCGGGTGAGATGTTCCGACCGTAGAAGAGCAGCAGGTTGGAAACGGACGTGGGACCGCACATGCCCTGCGCGTCGAGAACACCGCGGGAGTCGGGTTGCGACCAGACTTTCGGCATCCCTTTGGGGGTCGGAATGCGCTTGTAGTCGGCATTCGCGAGCGAGAACGCCTGCTCCGCGGAGCTCTGCACCTCTTCGTCGCCCTCACCTTCAGCGTCGTCGGCGTCGACGGCGCAACCGGTGGCCAGCAGACCAGGAATCAGGAGCGCAAACGCGAGGGTGAGGCATCGCATACCACGTGTGCATACATGTAGTATGCCATGGGCGACACCAGTGTTTCCCGCGGGATACACCGCCCCGACAGGGCCCTGAGGGGTTTGCCGGGGCATCGAAAGATCCAGCAGGAGCGCACTTGTACAGGGCCCCGGTTCGCCCGGCGCGACTGGCGCCATGCCTCAGGCGCCGGTCGCCACGCCTTCACTGTATGGCCGCGGGCCACCCTCGCCCACAATCGGCAATAAAATCAACAACGTGACATCTCCAACCGGGCGGCTTCCATCAAAAAGATGCGGATGTTCGTATTGGCCCTGACCACGGTTGGACTCACGCTCACGGCAGCCCCGGCGCTTGCCCAGCAGTGCGTTCGCCTTACGTTCAACGCCTGCCCCGCCCCGCCGCAGCCGTGCATGTGCTGCGACGCCAATGGGGGCTCGATGCCGCAGGACGGCCCCAATGGGTACGGCTGCTATTGCGAAAGCAACGACTGCGATGCGGGTACCACGGACGGCGGTGACGCCGGAGACGCCGGCGGGCCGAGCACCGATGCCGGGGGGCCGAGGACCGATGCCGGCCCGGGCCTCGACGCGGGCACGTGCACCGGCCCGATACCCAACGGCCCCGGCGGACCGTCGAGCTTCTCGAGCAGCTCGGCGGAGTACCTGGTGCCGTACGGAGAGGCGATCTGCGGTCTCATCGCCAAGATTCCGTACGTTGGTCCGGTGCTGGCGGCAGGCAACAACGATCTCAAGCTCGGCTACTCGTCCAACGCCACCGTAAGCACCAGCACCAAAGGCGGAGAGAACTGCTCCACCGAATCCAAAGGAGAGTCCACGAGCTCGGGCACCGTGACCGTGTGCGCGCTTCAGGTGTCGCTCGAAGGGACGTCTGGAACCAAAGACGTGACCAAGCGCTGCGCCGAGTGCATCGACGACGCGTACCAGTGCACGGAGCTGTCGTGCCAGACGCACACCGACTCGCTGACCAACAAGGGAACGCTCCGGCGCAACTTCGTGGAGAAAGCTGGGCTCGGCAACCTGATCCTGTGCCCCGAGGGCAATGCGCAGTGCGCAGATCTGGTCAAGTGGCTGAACCAGAAGTTCGAGGTCAACGTCACCGCCAGCATCGCTGCCAACGGGCAAACCACTGCGAGCACCGAGAATGCCACCCCAGGCACCTGCCAACCGTGTGCAGAGTGCAAAAAAGTCACCAGCGGTGGTGGCGGCGGCATGAATGCCACCGTTGGCGCTGGCGCCAAGGTCAACCTCTACGATCCCGGCCGGGACAGCTGGTGGCGCGACTGGATCCGGGTCACCGTCTCCGTGCAATACACGGCTGGCGTCGGATTTTCGTTCATCGGAACCAAAACCAAGAAGTCTGGCGCCTGCGGCGAAGAAGATTGCGTGTCCGGAACCGGTACGCTCGAGGGCTCGTCCATCGCCGAGGTCAAGTACGCAGCGGGTCGCTTGCTGAACGGCGGGTTCTTCTGCGGGGTCAAATGCAAAGGGAGCGTCACCGTGTCGAACTGCACAGGAAGCAAGCCCTTCTCCGGCGAGTGCAAGCTCGTCTACGGCACCACCACTGTGGGAGGTGGCCGATGAGCCGCACTCGCAACATGCTCTCCGGAGCGCTCGTTCTGCTCTCGGGGTTTGCCTTGCTGCACTGCAAGTCTTCGACGACACAACCGGACGCTCCGCTTCCGAGCGTCGGGTTCTTGCAGGTGGCAACCGACGGCCCCGACGAGACGGTTGTGGGTTCGTTTGCGCAAGACGAGCGCTTCGGCAACCTGGTGGCCAAGACAAGCGCCGACGGAAAAACGGAGTTGTTCGCGGTGTTGGGCGCCGCCCGCGACCGTATCGCCGGACCGAGCTTCTTCATGTTCCCCCACCCCATGGCCACCACGGGCTTCCGCGGTGCGTGCGCCACCGAGTTCGACGTACGTGACCGCGGCACCGGCCCGCGCGGGCGGGTGCTCGAGATCCGCCGCGACGTGGCGCCAGAGCTTGTGTGCTTCGTAAACATGGACGGCACGCCAGGGTGGAAGCGCATCAGCGTGGAGAAGGGTGCCGAAGGCGGCACCAATTACGGCGTTTGGGGGCTCATGGTCTCGGCGGCGGCGCCGGTGCCTCCAGCTGTTGGCGGCATCACCATTCTGCTGGCCCGGGACTCACTGTTCGACCCTTCGTGGATGTTCAACGCCGGGCGCCCGCCGCGAGACAAGACCGTCGCGCGGGTGGTGCAGGTCAACGCGGACGGAACCGGCACGTCGAGCGTCGAAAAAGAGTTCGGTACGTACCTCGACGCAACGTTCTTTGCCGGAACCGCGGCGCCTTCGTGCGGCGCCAACAGCTGCGGCAAATTCTGGACGGGCCTGGCCATGCAGACCTGCCCGAAGACGTGTGCCGCGGGAGAGAGCTGCCAAAGCAACACGTGCAAACCAGGCGCATGC
>JBIKNA010000180.1:0-13668 GCA_044358965.1 Polyangiaceae bacterium | reverse complement strand
TGCTTTGGCGCTCGGCGGAGGTGTAACTGCGGCCGCGCTCGCCGGCGCTTCGACTGTCGACGAAGCCTTGGTGGTGGGCGCACGATCGCAGGCGTAGAGCCCGAGGGAGCCGAGGGACAAAAGTGCCCCACACGAGAGGTAGCGGCGAGGATTCATGTGCCGATGGGCACCGTGATCGATTTTCGCTCGCCCGGATCTTCGTCGGTGGCGCCGCCATCGTCTTGGGCTTCGACATCGCCAAAGAAGCGCATCAAGTGCTCGCGACGGGCATGGGCGTCGGCGCGGCCCATCTCGATGAGCCGACGGCAGAACTGACCGTCGAACAGCAGGTAGCTGGCCAAGTCGGCTTCGTCACCGGCGCCGATGTCGAGCATGGTGAGCACCCGTTTGGTCAGGATGGGGTTGCCCAGGAATTTGCCCTTGCGCACGTGTTCGCTGGCCAGCTTGCCAATGTCTTCGCTGGGCCGGATGGTGAGCGCTTCGACATAGCGGTAGGGCGGCAAACCGCGCTTGGTGGCTTCGGCAGACAGCTGTGACGTGAACGCATCGCCGTAGATGGCCCGGCCATCGCGGATGACATTGTTCATGCGCTCCAGGAAATCGATGTCCACGTCGACGTGATCAAGCAAGAAGGCGTTCAAAACCTTCCCGAGTAAAAACGCCGCACCGGGTTGACGGTGCAATTCGGGCGCACCTTCTGCCAGCTGTACACCCTGGACGTCGCGCGAGAGGCCAATGGCCAAGATGTGTGTGGCACCCAGACGAAGCGCCGGCGCGATGGGGGTGTTCTGTCGCAGGCCGCCATCGAGGTAGAGCTCGTTGTCGATGGGCACGGGCGGGAACAACATGGGGATCGCGGCGCTGGCGAGCGCGTGATGCGGGCCGATGTGATCGTGCCGGAACAGAGTGCGCGGTGGGGCCTCTTTGGGGATCACCGTCTCTGGCGAGGTCTGCATGAAGACCACCGTGCGCCCGGTGGAGACCTCGGTGGTGGACACCGTGAGGGCCCGTAGCTGCTTGCGCCGTAGGGATCGCGACAGCGCCTTCCAACTGATCTCTTTTTGCACCAGCGTGGCCATGGGCGTCACGTCGAAGAGACCTTTGCCGCCGCTGCCGCCGCCGAGCAGCAGCCGGGGAATGGTGAGCACCTGGCGCACCCCGAACCCCAGCACCCGCGTGAGCTCGAGGTCGCTCCACAGCTGCACCAGCCGCCGCATGCCCAGCGCCGGATCGGACAAGTGCGCTGCGAGGTAGCAGGCGTTGATGGCGCCGACGCTGGTGCCGCACAGGATATCGACCCGCGGCGGCCGTCCGCGCAGCCGCGCGAACTCGTCGAAGACGTACCAGAGCACGCCCACTTCGTAGGCCCCGCGGGCGCCGCCGCCCGAGAGGATCATGGCGACGCGATCGTTTTGTTTTTGGGGTTGGTTCATGGGCGCGTCGGGACTTGCGACGCCTCCCCAGGCTCCGCCGCAGCGCCGATGATACCCGGGACCGGCGTGTTGTCGAACAACGTTGCAACCAGGGGGCGCGCCAAGAAGAGCTTGCGCAGCCGGGGCTCGCGAATGGTGTTGAGCAAGGCCGTGGCGTGCTCGGTGGCACGCTCGCGGGCGCCGGGCGCCTGGGGCGAGGCCGCACGCTTCAGCGCATCGGCGCACAAAACCCGGATCTCGAGGCCGTATTCGCAGCCCTGCAGGTTCTCCACCGCGCCCAAAGCCGTGGTGGCCAGCAGGGTGGCTGCGTGCACCTCGCCGGCGTCGACCCTCGCCGCGGCCTCGATGGCAAAGGCATAGAAGTGATACGCCACAAGCGCTTGTTGCTCGGCGCTGCGTCGGGCCAAGAGCGCCTTTTCCACCGCCAGTTTGGCGTTGCGCCGCTGCCTCGCGAGTGCAGCCTCGATGAGCGCGAGGTGGGTTTTGTCGTAAGCGTAATCGCTCTCGCGGACGATATCGCCGGCGCTCGCCAGCAGCTCTTTGGCTTGCACAAAGTCCCCAAGCTCGATCATGACCTCGGCAGAGACGATGAGCGTGTCCGCGAAGCTGTCTTGGTCGCCGTAGCGCTGATGTGTCTCTCGGGCCCGCTTGAGGTATGCCTGCGCCCGCTCCATGTCGCCCAGGCGCGAATACGAGTGTCCAATGTTGGTGAGGGTCTTGGCGAGCTGGAAGCGCCCGCCAATGGAGAGATCGATCTGAATGGACTCGAGCGCCAGGGCAATGGCGTCTTCGTAGCGACCCTGCACGAACATGCCATAAGCCAGGGCGTTTTTGGCCCGCGCTTCCTGCCTGCGGGCTCCGGCGCGGCGGAAGATGGCGATGGCGTCTACGTAGCCGTCCACGGCCTCGCGCACGCGACCCACGCGCCGCAACAAAACACCGCGGGTGCGCAAGACCTCGGCGCGGAGCCGCCGCGGCACGTTGGGGTGCACCTTGGGGTTGCAGGCGGCGAGCGCTCGATCGTTGGCGGCCAGGGCGCCCTGCACGTCGCCAAGCTCGCGCAACAGCTCGCCCACCAGAAGCTCGGCTTCGATTTCGATTTCGGGATCTTGCTTGGACGACGACGCCAGCTGCGCCGCTTGCCGCGCAATGGGCAGGCCCTTGGTGAGCTTGCCGTCGTCCATGTTGAATCGTGCAGTGCGCAAGAGCGCCAGCGCCGCCACCATGGGCGTGCCGATGGCCCGGGCCGACGCCCGCAGCTGCGCCAGATGACGCTTGCGCTCGTTGCGCCGACCCAGCACGCGGTACAGGGCTTCGAGGGCCTCGTGGGCCTCTAGCCGCCGCCGGTCTTGCACCGACAGATACGACGAGGCACGCTCGAAATAGCGCACCGCAAGCTGCGTCTGGTAGCCCGCGCGCGCGGCTTTGGCGGCCTCGAGGTAGAACTCGCCGGCGCGCTCGAGGGATTCGCCCCGGGCCAGGTGCCGCGCCACGATGGCTGCGGTGATGCCCCGGGCCAGCGATGTCTTGGCCAGGTGCTCGCCAAGCTCACGGTGCATGCGCGAGCGGGGCAGGGCATCGAGCGCCGCGTAGGCCACCTCTCGCGTCAACGGATGCCGGAACTCGAGATCCGGCCCGCGGCGGTCGCACAGACCCCGGGCACACAGCCGCGGGATCGCTTCGTCGCTGCCTTGTCGCGTCAGCTGCGCCAGATCGGTCACGCGCAGCGGGCCGCCGGCAATGGCGAGCCAATCGACGATGATGCGCTCGGCGCCGGGCAGCTCGTGGATCCTGTCGGCGAGCAGCTGCTCGAGGGTCGACGGCAGCTCGCGGAAGCCGTGCTCGGCGCGGGCCTCGCGCACCAGGCGATCGCCTTGGATCTCGATGGCCCCGCGCTCGAGCAGCGCGTCGACGATCTCGAGCAAGTAGAACGGGTTTCCGCCGACCCGGGGGCTCAGCTCGGCGCAGATCTGCGCCACGCCCTCGCGAACACCCAGGCGCGTCTCCACGAGGCGCACCTGCTCGTCGTCCTCGAGCCCCGCTAGCGAGATGCGCATCTTGTCTTCGAGGATGAGACCGAGACGGTCTTCGGGGCGGGCCACCAGCAACAGCAAGATGGGCAGCGGGTCCGCGTGTCGGGCCATCTCGGCCAGCAGGTCCAAGCTGGCCTTGTCGGCCCAGTGCAGGCCGTCGACCACCACCACAATGGGCTGCCCGAGGGCCAACGCGCCGAGCAATTGGCGTACGCCGCTGACGACCAGACGCCGTTGGTAGTGGGCGTCGTCGTCGTCTTGGCTCGGGGCGCGGCGGTTGGTAGCGAGCTCGGCCAAGCGGGCAACGATGGGGTTCGAACCGTCGCCTTGCGCGGTGCCACCGCCCACCCGGGCGATGCGCATGGCCACCTCACCAAAGTCTTCTTCGCCGGTGGCGCCAATGGCGTCGCGAATGAGCTCTGCCGCGGTACTAAAGGCAATCTCTTGTTTGACGGGCATGCACTCGACGTGGATGACCCGGGCGTTGGGCGGTAGCTCGTCGAGGAACGACGACACCAACGCTGTCTTGCCGATGCCAAGCTCGCCAATGACCACACGACAGGTGAGCTGACCTTCGCCGCCGGTGCCGCTGACGCATGCGTGGAAGGCCGCGGCGAGCTCTGCCTTCTCTGCCTCGCGTCCCACCAAGGTGCTGGGCAGCGCCGCCAGCTCCGCCTGCTTTTCTTCGCGCGTGAGGCTGCGCTCGAGCGCATAGATGCGCATGCTGGGCGGCAGGTTTTGTGCTGCGCCCTCGGCCAAAGCCAGCGTGGGCGCGTCTCCCCAGCGAAACTCCCGGCGCACAAGTCGGTACAAGCCACCAGCTACCCAGGTGCCGCCAACGGGGGTGGTACGTGAGAGCGTGTCGGCCAGGTAGCTCACGGGCTCGTGCAACACGTAGCGCACCAGGTTGCCTTCGGCGTCTCGGGTGCCCGACGCGATGCCTCGCACGATGCTTACCGATGCCGACAGCGGCGCGGGCAGGTCGTCCTTGATTCCGGCCAAGGCCTCGTGGGTTTCTAGCGCCAACAACGCGGCGTCTTCGGCGGCGCGGGCGGGCTTGGCGGTGAGCCCTGCGATGGCGCGGCCCTCGTGCTCCGCAGACCAGATCCAGCGCATGCCGCGCTTGTAGGCCATGTGCCCGAGCATGGCCTTGAGCGCATCTTTGGCCCGCGCAGCGGCAACACGCCACTCGGGCCTCACCTCTTCGCCGTCGATGAGCCGCACGGTGACCAGCGCAACGTGCCGGACCTCGCGAGGTTCGACGGCGCGCTTGCTGCCGGGCATGCTGCTCGAGCGCTGCCGCTCGGCGGACGGAGCCTCGGACGCGCTGCGCCCTTCGTTGGCCGACAGGGCGTCGGGCGCGGCAGCTTGCGTGCGATGTTCGGCTGGCGCCGGTGGCAGCGCCGAGGCCGCCCGTGCTTCGGGGGAGACCAAGCTCGTGATGGTTGCCTCGAGGGTGCCGCCGTCGACCAGCTCTTGTCGCTGAAGCAACGCCATGGCCACGGCGCCCGCAAATTCGCGCCCGGTCTCGAAGCGGTCCTCGCGCTTTTCGGCGAGCAGCTTCATGACGATGGCCTCGAGCTCGTGGGGCAAATCGGCCACGTACACGCTTGGGGCTTCGACTTGGCCCGAGCGAACGATGTCGAGCAGCGCCTCGCCCCCAAGGCCCCCGTGCAATGGGCGGCCGGTCAGGCACTCCCAGAGGATCACGCCGAGCGAGTACAAATCGCTTCGTCGGTCGACGCGCTCGCCGCGTGCCTGCTCGGGCGACATGTACCCGAACTTGCCCTTGAGCACGCCCGCCTCTTCGCGAAAGAGCCGTGCGGTGGCAATGCCGAAGTCGGCGATTTTGACCACGCCCTCGTACGACAAGAGAATGTTCTGTGGCGAAACGTCCCGGTGGACGATCTCGAGGGGGGCGCCACTCTCGTCTTTTTTCTCGTGGGCGTAGTGCAGACCTTTGGCGGCCTCGGCGACGATGTAGGCGGCGATCCAAGGGGGCACCCGCGTGCCCTGGGCCTTGGCCGACGACATGAGCAGGCCCATGTCGCAGCCCTCGACGTACTCCATGGAGAGCACGTGGCCTTCGTCGCCAGCGTCGAAGAAGTCGTAGACCTGCACGACGTTGGGGTGGTTCAGCCGGGTGGCGAGCTGGGCCTCCTCGATGAACATGGCCTTGAATCGCCGGGACGTTCCGTACCCGGGCAAGATTCGCTTGACCACGAGCACCTTGTAGGTGCCCTCCGCACCACGCTTCTTGGCCAGGAAGACCTCGGCCATGCCGCCCGCGCCGAGCCTTCGAATCACGTCGAAGTGCGCAAGCTGTGCGGGGAATGGGGATCCGGGACTGGTCATGCGCGCCGTGGGTCTTGAGGCCCGAGCATAGTACACCTTGCCCGTGGGGCCTTGTCTGCTGGCGGCGCCGAGCGAATACCGTGTACACTCTTCCACCTCGGGGGCGGCGGGTCGCCCCCCTGTGCATCGAGCATGACAGCGGAGCAGCTTCCTACCGAGCCGTCTGCCGGGGGGCCCCTTGCGGCTACCCCCTTGCCGCATCTGCTCGTCAACTTCTTGGAGCGGCAGCTCTCGGGCTCTTGTGTGCTGCGCTCGGGCAACCAAACCGTCACGCTGATGGTCAGCGGCGGCTTTCCGGCAAAGATCCAAACGTCCGAGCTGGTGTGCCCGCTCGGGGCGCTTTTGGTCGAGCTGCAGATGCTGCCCGCCGAGGCGTTGCCGGACCTTCTGGCCGAGCGCGAGAGCCGCCAGATGTTGCTCGGCGCGCTGTTGCTCGAAAAAGGGCTCATCGACGAGATGCGCCTGCAGGGCGCCCTGCGTTTGCAGCTCGATCGAAAGCTCGAGTACGCAGGGACGCTGCCGCACACCGGCACCTTCGAGTACTTCGACGGCTTCGATGCGCTCGCGGGCTACGGCGGCCCCGAGCTCCTGCAGATCGACCCGCTGCGCGCGCTCTGGGCCGGTGTTGCGCGCAACCCCGCCTGGGATCACGTCAGCAGCACGCTGTCACAGGTCGGCGGGGCGTCTTTGCGCTTTGCCCAGGCGGCGCAGCCCGAGCGCTTTGGCTTCCAGCCCGAGCTCGGTCCGCTGGTGCTGCTGCTCCGGACCAAACCGTGCACAGTGCACGAACTCATGCAGCAGCAGGTCGTGCCCCAGGCCGCGGTGCAGCTGTTCGTGTTCTGCCTCGTGGCCACCAAACAGATCGAGCTTGTGGCCGCGCAGGCCCAGCCCATTGCGCCGGGGGTGTCCGTTGCCCCGCCACAGCCGCTCATCAGCGAGGCTCCGCCGGCCATGCCCGGCTCGAACCCCACGGTTCCAGTGCCGGCCTATGCCAATGCGCCCGTCACCAATCCTGACGGCGTGCCCACGGCGCCCCCGCCCATGCCCGCGATCCCCACCCAAGGCGTGGTGGGCAGCATTGCCTCGGCCTCCCAAGCGTTCGCGCGCATGAAGCTCCAGTCTCGGGCCGTGGTTCGCGCGGTGGTTGCCGAAGAGGTCGTTGCCGTTCGCAACCCCGCCGACGAGCGCATCGCGAGCCCGCTGCCTCAGCGCATCGATCTTCCAGCCTACAAGCTGCACGCACCGGCACCCCCCATTGTGCCGGGCAATGTGTCGCCGCCACCGCCGCCCAGCGCGCCGCCGGTACCGTCGTCCAAACCAGCTGTGGCACCGCCGGCCCCGGTGTCCAAGCCCGCCGTGGCCCCGCCGGCCCCGGTGTCCAAGCCCGCCGTGGCCCCGCCGGCGCCGGTCTCTAGCCCCGCGGCCGCCGCACCGCTCAGCAAAGAGCACGAGCAGCTCAAGAAAGACATCGAAGAGCGCGCGGCCAAGTGCCAGACGCAAAACTTCTTCGAGATGCTTGGGCTCTCCAAAGAGGCCACCCGCGAAGAGGTCCAAAAGGCGTACTTCGGGCTGGCCAAGACGTACCACCCGGACCGGTTGCCTCCGGCGCTCAGCAGCGTCAAAGACGCCTGCGCCACCTTGTTCGCCAAGATCTCCGAGGCCCAAGCCACCCTGACCGACAACGACAAGCGCATCAAGTACCTGCGCCTAGTGCAAGAGGGTGGCGCAACCGCCGACGAGCAGAACAAGGTCCAAGCCATTCTCGAAGCCGCAACGGACTTCCAGAAGGCCGAGGTCTGTCTCAAGCGCAACGATCCGGCACAGGCCGAGCAGCTTGTGCGCAAGGCCCACGCCGCCGACCCCGAGCAGTCCGACTATCTCGCGCTGCTCACCTGGCTCGAGGCGCAAAAGCCCGAGTTCACCTCGCGCGACAAGACCCTCGAGAAGATCAAGATCCTCGACGGTGCCATCAACCGCTCGCCCAAGTGCGAGCGCGCTTACTTCTATCGGGGCATGCTCTACAAGCGCATCGACGAGCCCGGCGCTGCCATCAAAGACTTCCGCGAGGCCTCGGAGCTGAACCCGCGTAACGTCGACGCGCAGCGCGAGGTGCGCCTCCACAACATGCGCAAGACGGGCGACAAGGCCGGCAAGTCCATTCCGCCCGGTGCGCGCGGCGCCGCCACCAAAGATGCCGGCGGGCTGTTCGGCAAGCTGTTCAAGAAATAGGGAAGCCACAAGCGGCGCGGCGGATGTCCGCGCGGTGGGCGTTGCCCGGTGGGAACGATGGCTCCCGGAGGGGGCGAGCGGAGCGCTGCCTCGTGCGCGTGAGGGGCGCGAGGCTTATGCGGCCGGAGAATCGGGCACGGGCACGGGGGTTGGGGCTCCGAGGGCTAGAGGTGCAGAGACATGGGCTGTGGCTCGGCGTCGACCAGGGAGCCGAAGCGGGCCACGAAGGCTTCTTTGCTGAGCTTGGCGGCGGAGGCGAGCTTTTGCAGCTCGACGGGGTCGGCCAAGTCTTCGCGCTTGAGGCGCAACATGTAGCCCCGGGCGATCTTGTAGCGGTCGGACTCGATGTCGACCATGCGCACACGCATGCGGCCGCTCAATGGGTCCATGATGTTGGCAAAGGGGATGGGCACGAAGCGGCCCTCTTGCATGCTGATGAGCGCGTTGGCGCCGCCCTCGATGACGTAGCGGGCCGCGCAGTAGCCGAGATCCCGCGTGTACTCCATGTCGAAGGGGATGGGATCAGCGCAGCGCACCTCGTAGCCAATGTTCTTGGTGGCGATGGTGACGCCGAGGCCAAGCTCTGCGAGGCGCTTGCTGACCTCGGCCTTGATGATGTTGCCGAAGTCGATCTCGGCGATGCGAATGTGGCCGTGTGCGTCGCGCTCGACACCGGCAAGCCCGGCGATGTCGTCTTCGGGCAGGATCTCCACCAAGCCTTCGGCCAGCACGGCCACGCCGTCCGAACGCCCATAGGCCATGCGCTTGATCATGGCGCACACGAGCGTGTCGGCGATGTCTTTGACGCGGGTCTGCTTGCCGAACTCTTCGGGGATGAGCGTGAGCGTTGCGCCGGCGGCTTTACCGATGCCCAAGGCCAGGTGACCTGCCTTGCGGCCCATGGCCACCACGAAGTACCAGCGCGAGGTGGTCTTGGCGTCGACCATCAGGTTTTGCACGATCTCGACACCGATGTGCCGCGCCGTTTGGAACCCAAAGGTGAACGTGTCTTCGGGCAGGTCCAGATCGTTGTCGATGGTCTTGGGCACGTGCACCACGCGCAAACGCCCCTCGGAGGCGAGCGCCAAGCGATGCGCCGAGAAACAAGTGTCGTCGCCGCCAATGCTGACCAGCATGGTGACGCCCAGTTTGTCGAGGGTGGCCAACGCCGTCTTCAGGTGCTCGGGGTTCTTGGTGGGGTTTGCCCGGGAGATGCCCAAGAACGAGCCGCCGCGAAAATGGATGCGGCTGGTGCCGTCGATGCGCAGCGGCACAGTGTGCTCGGTGCTGCCCTCGATGAGGTGCTTGTAGCCATCGAGCAAGCCCAGGACCTCGACGCCCGATAGGCACGCGCGAATGGTAGCGGCGCCGATGACGCTGTTGATGCCGGGCGCGGGGCCACCGCCGACGAGGATTGCGAGCTTGCCTTGGGTTGTCATGGTCACTCCCATTTGCGTTACTAATGGAAAGGGCCATTTCTGGCTAGCATTGCCTCGGCCGCGCCCTTTTGTGCCGATTTCTCCCGTCGAACCGCAATTGGGCCGGCCTGTCGCGAATCGGATACACTTACCAAACCGTGCCCCGCCCGCGTTCCCTCACTGCTTTGCTCGCCGCGGCCGCAACGGGGACGTGGCTTGCCTGCACCGTCAAATACGGCGTCGATGCGACCCCAGCAGCAGACGCCGGGGCCGACGTGGTGACGGTGGTCGAGGCTGGTAACGACGCGGGCGACGCGGGCGTTCCACTGGGCAAGGTGCCGCCCCGGCCCGCGGCAGACGACGTCACGGGCAAAGACCTGCGGCTTGTCCTGGCCATCGAATGGTGGAGCGGCATCCCCGAGGCCGACAGCGGACTCACGGAGCAGAGCGCGAGCTACGACCTCGACGGCGTTGAAACATGTCCCGGCCCCGAGACTTGCACGCCGCCGGCCAACGTCGACCCCACGGCCAAATGCGATGGCCCCGGTGGCAGGGACAACGCGTTCTTGCGTTTGCTCAAGCGGTTCAGTGCCGACGAGTTTCGCAACGGCATCGCAGACAACGTGGCGCGCGGCGACACCACTGTGTTCTTCGTGATCGACGGCTACAACGGCGGCAAAAACGACCGGCAGGTGACCATGCGGTCGGTCATCTCGGCCGGTACCCAGCCCATGTTGCCCGATGGCGGGCCCGACCACGATGGCACGCGTGTGGTGCCCAAGTTCGACGGCACGGACTACTGGCGCATCTCGAACGATGCCATCGGCAACCCACCGGCCCTGGGCACCCCGTGCGGACAGGACGGCACCGTCTGTAGAGCCCTGGGCGAGGACACCGAAGCCTACGTGTCCGATGGCGTGCTCGTGACGCGGGAAGATTTCCCGGTGACCCTGCCGCAGTTTGGTCCCACCGCCCGCGTCGATGTTCGCTCTGGCTTCGTCACCGCGCGTTTGGTCGACCGCGGCAACGGCAACTTCCGCCTCGACGATGGTCAAGTGGTCGGGCGCATTCGGCCCGACGAACTCGTGGGCGTGGTGAGCCTCTTCAACGACCCCTTCGGCGGAGGTAAACCCATCTGCGCCAACGCACTGTCCCTCGGGATCGCCAAGACCACCGTGTGCACGTTCCGCGACATCCATACCGACGTTGCCAAAGACGGTAAAAACGAGCCGTGTGACGGCCTGTCCGGCGCCTTCTTCTTTCGGGCTTCGCCGGCCAAGTTCGGCACCGTGTCCGTGTTCCCTACGCCCGACGCGGGTTTCACCTGCCCCTCGGACCTCGACCTCAAGTGCCCCAAATGACCGCCCTCGGCTCCACCGCACCGCTCATCGTCGGCTGCATGAATTTTGGCAAGCGCACGCCCGAGACCGAGGCGCGCAAGATCGTCGAGCGGGCGCTTTCGCTCGGGCTCACGCACTTCGACACGGCCAACGCCTACGTCGATGGCGAGTCCGAGCGCATCCTTGGTCGCGCGCTTTCGGGCATGCGCAGCAAGGTCAGCATTGCCAGCAAGGTTGGCTTTGGTCGCGTGGCGGGCGCGCCGGAAGGGCTCTCCAATCCACGGATCTTGGCGGCGTGCCACGAGACCTTGGAGCGCTTGGGCACGGCGTACTTGGATCTGTACTACCTGCACGTGCCGGATCACTACACGCCGCTGGCCGAGAGCGTCGATGGCATCGCCACGCTGCTCGAACGCGGGCTCGTGCAATCGTGGGGCGTGTCCAACTTTGCCTCGTGGCAGATCTTGGAGCTGTCCATGCTGGCCAAAGAGCGCGGCATTCCGGGGCCCAAGGTCAGTCAGCAGCTCTACAACGTGATCTTGCGACAGCTCGACATCGAGTACTTCAAGTACACGCGGGCGCACCCCATCAAGACCGTGGCCTACAACCCCTTGGCCGGTGGCCTGCTCAGCGGCAAGTACACGGCCGAAAGCGCGAGCGCCACACCGCCCGCGGGCTCGCGGTTCCACAAGAACCGTCTGTACACCGGGCGCTACTGGAGCGAGCCCATGTTCCAGCGTGCCAAAGACACCGAAGCCCTGGCCCAACGCCACGGCATGACGCTCATCGAGCTCGCCTATGCCTTCGTTGCCGGCACGCCCGATATCCAGGGCATCCTGCTGGGCCCGGCCTCTGTTTTGCATCTCGAAGACGCCGTGAGCGCCTGCGAAAAGAAGTTGCCCGATACGCTTCGTGCAGAGCTCGATGCATTGCACGTGGCGTGGTCCGGCACCGACACCACCTACGCGCGCTAAGCCAGACCGCGGAGCCAGTAGCTCGCTGGCGGTACCGGCCAGCAAGCTCGTAGCCTATGTCGACGCCATTTGCGAAACGCACGCAAAAGTGCGATAGCCAGGGCGCTCATGATGCTTCGTCACGCTTCATCGCTCCTCGTTCTTTCGGCGCTGCTCGGCGCGGTGGCATGCACCAAAGACGGCAACGACAAGGCGGCCCCCAAGGCGTCGGCTAGCGCTGCAGTCGCTCTGTCGGCCAGCCCCGCCCCGGTGGCCTCGGCGGCCCCGGCAAGCTCCAACGCACCGGGCAAAGCCAAGAAGCCCAACACCGACAAGAAGCCGCTCACCGACGCCGAGCGCGCGCAGTTCAAGGCGTACCACGCCGCGCTGGCGCAAGGTCGCAAGGCCACGCTGGCCAAAGACTACGCCGGCGCCGTCAAAGCCTTCGACGCAGCGCTTGCGCAAAAAGAGGGAGACCCGCGGGCGCTCTCCGAACGCGGTTACGCGCGCTTGTTGGCCAAAGACTGGAAGGCCGCCCGGGAAGACCTCGACAAGTCTGCGCAAGGCACCAAAGACAACAAGCTGCTCGCCACCATTTGGTACAACCAGGGCCTCATCTCCGATGCGCTCGGAGAGGCCGCGTCCGCGCAGCTGTACTTTGCGCGCTCCAACGCGCTCAACCCCACCAAGGCGGCCCAAAGCAAGCTCGACGGCAAGTCCAAGTGCTCGGCGCGCATCGACCGAACCGAGAAGCCTGGAACGCTTGCGTCTTCGTGGACCGAAGCGTTTGCGCAGATGGTGGACGATCTCAAGAAGCGCGGCGGCGAAGACCCCGGCCTGCAGTTCAAGAGCGACGCCGAGGTCAAGCGCACCATCTGCGAGAACGAGTGCGCAGGGGCCGGGCCCTGGGTGGTGCAAATTGGCGGCGCCCTCATGGGCGAGCGCTTCGTCGTGGCTGGCGCGCCCGGCGGCAAGCTGGCGGTGCACGCGCTGCCCGAGTTCGCCTTTGGCATCTGTGGTGGCGAGCTGTCGCACGAGGTCACCACCGGCGCCCTGCTGCGCGTGCGCACGCAGACCACGTCGTTCATCCGTGGCTACGTCAAAGAGGTCAAGGGCACCATGGTGCCTTGCGACGACAACGATCCGGCGGAGAGCTGCTTTGGGGCCTGCGCCGGTGGTCTCACCAGCGAGGACTACGCGTTCATCGACCTGGGCAAGAATGCCCGGGTGCTGTTGGTCAGCACCGACGAGAACGAGAACGGAACGCCCGTGGCCTCCGTTCGCGAGACTGGCGGCAACGTCAGCGTGACCGGCGGCGGCTGCACCGAGAGCATCAAGGTGAAGTGAGCGCGCTGCCCACAGATTGGACTTCGGCCATCGCGCACTACCAAGAGCACGGGTACGCCCGTCTCGGCGTGTTGGCCTCGGAAGACCGTCTTTCTGCCATGCGGGCTCGCATCGACGACTTGATGATGGCTCGGTTGCCCAACCAAGACCTGTTCTTTCAGATCGACGCACCCTCGGGCAGCTACGACGATCTCACCTATGGCAAAGGCTTCGAGGGGCCCACGCTCAACTACCGCAAAGTGGAGCGCCTGGAGCGCGACCCGGTGTTTCGCGAATGGATCGAACATCCCCTGTTGGCCCCCATTTGCCGGCACGTGTACGGCCCAGAGATTTCGCTCTACCGCGCTGTGGTGTTCAACAAGAGCGCCGAGCTCGGCGGCAGCAGCTTGCCTTGGCACCAAGACGGCGGCACGTTTTGGGGCCTATCGCAGGAGCCCGTGTTGCAGATCTGGACGGCGCTCGACGACGTGCCGCGCGAGGCCGGATGCCTCGAGGTCTACCCAGGCAGCCACCGCGCGGGGTTGGCCACACCCCTCGGCGGCGTGGTGCCCGACAACCAT
>JBIKNA010000577.1:0-4125 GCA_044358965.1 Polyangiaceae bacterium | reverse complement strand
GCCGCTGACTTTCTCGGCGACGCGCAGGAGCCCGGTATCCAGGCCCTCGATGGTTCGCTCCACAGCGGTCCGGTGCTCGGCACTGGCCAAGAGGGCGCGGTCTGCAAACGCTTGTTCGACGAGGGCCTGGTCGGTCACGGCGTGGTGCTTAAGCCGTAGGGGCGACTTCGGAGGCCGGGAAGAAGTACCCGATCTCGATCTTGGCGTTGTCGAGCGAGTCGGAGCCGTGCACGGCGTTCTCGCCGATGCTGCTCGCGTACAGCTTGCGAATGGTGCCAGCCTCGGCCTTGGCCGGGTCCGTGGCGCCCATGGCGGCGCGGTACTGGGCCACGGCGTCTTCGCGTTCGAGCACGGCCACCACGACAGGTGAGCGCTTCATGAAGTCGACGAGCTCGCCGAAGAAGGGGCGCGCCTTGTGCACGGCGTAGAAGCCCTCGGCCACCGACTGGGCCATGTGGAGCTTGCGCAGGCCAACGATGGTGAAGCCCTTCTCCTCGAGGAGCGAGAGGATGGCGCCGGTCTTCTTCTTTTCGACGGCGTCCGGCTTGATGATGCAGAGGGTGCGTTCGACGGCCATGGGGAAACCTCTTTGGGGGTGGTGTCCGCGGCGGCGAACCACAGGGGGTGGGTCTTGGCCGCGGGAGAGTCTTGTGTACGCGTGGCGTCTTCGTCCAAAACGTCGGAAATTGCAAGGACTTCGTGCCCAAGGGGCGCCGTCCCCAGGCCCGCCCCCCACGGGGGACTCCGCAAGGGGCACGAGGCCGCGTAGAGTGCGGCGCATCTGCCATGGGTTCCTTCGATGTCATCGTGATTGGAGCGGGCCACAACGGCCTCGTCTGCGCGCTGTTTCTGGCCAAGGCGGGCCTGTCCGTCTGTGTGCTCGAAGACAAGCCCGTGCTCGGCGGGGCCGTGCGCACGGAGTACCCCTTCCCCTTCGCACCGAAACTGGGCGTCTCCACTGGCGCCTACCTGCTCGGCCTCATGCCCCCGGAGCTCGAGCAGCGCATGGGCATCAAGCTCCCCACACGGCGCCGGGACCCGCACTACTTCCTGCCCACGCTCGGCGGCAAATACCTGTTCATGGGCGCGGACCGCGAGGCCACCCGACGGAACATCGAGCACACGTTTTCGGCAGCGGATTTTGCAGCCCACGCGGCCATGCAAGACGAACTCGCCGACTTCCGCGAAGATGTTGCCCCCACCTGGCTCCGGGAGCCCCTCAGCATCGAGGGCACGGCGGAGCGCTACGTTCGACCGGCCCGGCGGCAGGCGTTCATCGACTTGTGCCGTGGTTCTGTTGGGGCGTACCTCGACCGCTGGGGCTTCGAGAGCGATCTCTTCAAGGCCATGTACGCCACCACCGATGGCTTCTCGGGCTGCTACGGAACCTGGGACACCCCAGGCACCGGCATGAACTTCTTGGTGCACAACATGTGCCGGCTCCCGCAGGCCGACGGCACCTGGCTCATCGTGGACGGCGGCATGGGCACCGTCACGCAGCTCATTGCGCAAGAGTTCCTGCGTGCTGGCGGGCAAATCCACACCAAGAAGCCGGTGCAAGAACTCTTGGTGGAAGGCAATGCCGTCAAGGGCGTGGTGTGCGCCGACGGCAGCGAGTTCAAAGCCGCCGTCGTGGTGTGCAATGCGGACCCGTTCCGCATGCGCGGGCTCATCGGCGCCAACAAGCTTCCTGCAGAATACAACAAACGCATCGACGGGTACGAGCGCGATGGCAGCACACTCAAGATCAACCTAGCGCTGCGCGCGCTGCCCAAGTTCTCTTGTCTCCCCGAGGGCGTGGGGCCCGGCGGCGCCACGGTGCACCTCTTGCCCGAAGAGGACCGCGTCATCGCCTCGCTCAAGAGCGCTTTCGCCGACGTTCAGGACGGCCGTTTGCCGGCCTTCCCCACCATCGAGTGGTACGTGCACACCGCCGTGGACCCGAGCTTGCAAGACCCCGAAGGGCGCCATAGCTCTGCATTGTTCGTGCAGTGGGTCCCTTACGAGATCACGGGCACCACCTGGGCCGACCAAGAGCAGCGCTACGTGGACCACCTGCTGTCCATTTGCGACCGCTTCGCGCCGGGCACGTCGGACCTCGTGGTGGACCGCTTCGTGCTCAACCCGCAGCGCATCGAAAGCCACTTCGGCATCACCCGCGGGCACATCCATCATGTCGACAATGCGTTCGGCTTCTCCGACCGCTTGCCCTACCGCACCCCCATCGCCGGACTCTACTCGTGCAGCGCCGGCTGCCACCCTGCAGGGGCCGTCATCGGCGCCGCGGGGCACAACGCCGCCGCGTGCGTGATTCGGGACATGGAAGCCCGACTCGAGATGACCGAGCTCGGTCGACGTTAGAGCGCCGCGCAGGCGCCGGGGAGCTTGGTAGTGCTAGAGCGCGTTGTCACAAATGCGCAGGCGGCCCGCCCGCCGAGCCCCCAAAGCCCCGACCCCAAAGCCCCGACCCCCGCTCATGCTCGCAGCGGCCCGAACCCGCTCGGAATGGTGCGAGTTCGGGAGCGGGAGCGGGAGCGGGACTCAGCGTGAGAGGCACGTCAGAAGGGCGTAGAGGCGGTCGGTGATGACGGCGGCAGCGTGATTGGTTGCGGATGCTGTGGGCTCTAGAGTCCGCGGTGCTCCGGTCGGCGCAGGCGCACTTCGCCCCGAAGCGCAGCGTCGATGACCGAGACGATGCGCTCGCGGTCCCGCGGCAAGCGACCGCCGAGCGGCAGATAGTTCGACGCATGATTGGTGCGAAAAACCGCGTCCCGGGGGCGCGCCTCATCGACCATGATGCGCAGCTCGGCGAGCAGCCCGTCGATGGCGGGCACCGCGAAGCGACCCTTGCGTTCTAACGTGGCGAGCGGTGTGCCCGGCACGACGGTGACCGTAAGCGCAGAGAAGAACGCAGGGTCCATTTGCGTGACCAGGGCTGCGGTGCCGCGAGCGTGCTCCTGCGCTCGATCCATGCCGATGCCCAGCAGGGCAATGACGCTGAGCTGCATGCCCGCGGCGTGGGCCCGCGCCGCAGCACGAACATGTGTCTCGGCGTTGTCCCCTTTGGCGATGCGCTTGAGAGTGATGTCGTCGCCGGACTCCGGCCCCATGTACAGCAGCGATAGCCCGGCACTCCGGAGCTGCCGCAGCTCGTCGTCCGTCTTGCCCAAGACGTTGCGGGCCATGGCGTATGAAGACACGCGGCGCAAGTTCGGGAACAGGCGTTGTGCGTGCGAAAGCAGCGGCATCCAGTGATCCATGGGCATGACCAGGGCGTCGCCGTCGGCCACGGAGATCTTCTCGACATGTGGTCCGGCGGCGCTCGCTGCGGTCTCCAAATCCGCCAGCACCTCGCCCAGGTCCCGCAGGCGAAAGGTCTTGTCGCGATACATGTCGCAGTAGGTGCAGTGGTTCCACGAGCACCCGATGGTGGCCTGAACGATCAGGGCATCGGCTTCGGACGGCGGGCGGTAGAGGCGGCCTTCGTAGCGCACGGCAAGGCACTGTACCGGCGGACGTTGTTCGAGGCGAGCGCCGTGGGCCCTTCGCTGCTAAGCTCTTCATTGTGAAGCCCGCACCCTCGGTGCTGTTCATCGCCATCGCGACCCTCGGTGTGGGCGCCGCGTACTTGTTGGCGAGCACGCAGGGGCCGCTCGTTCCCAACGCCGCGGCGGCCCTCCCGGCCGATCTCGACGCCGTGGGTTTTCGCGACACTGGTCGCACCCATGGGGTGCACGTGCTGATGGCCGAACGGCCGTTCCGACTGCCCCTGTCGCAAGGGCCGGTCACCGGCCAACAGGCGAGCGGCATCGACCTCACGCGCGCCCGCGCCGTGCTCGACGCTGAGCTTGGGCGCTACCCCGCTGGGCTCCTATCGGCGGCAGGCCTGCGGGGAGTTGTACTGCTCGCCGGGCTTCGCGAAGGCACCCAACCGATTCCTTCGTTGCCCAACGTCACGGGCCTCATGCTGCTCGACGTCAACGCCCCCACGGGCAACATCGTGTGGACCTTGCACCACGAGATCTTCCACTTCGTCGACCTGGCCGACGACGGCCAACTCGCCCACGATCCCGCATGGATCGCGCTCACGCCGGGCTTCTCCTATGGCGCAGGGGGTCGCTCCAT
>JBIKNA010000576.1:0-4127 GCA_044358965.1 Polyangiaceae bacterium | reverse complement strand
CTTGGCGGCCCCTGGAGAGCTCTCGCCTTCGTCGGCCAAGGGGTCGCTCGAGGCCTCCGTTCCGTCCGTGGAGAGCTTGATCCCGTGGTCACCGTTTGTACCCGGACAAGCGTTCACTGTTGTTCCGTCCCAGGGCGATCCGGCTTCTGCGTCGGGCGCCGGAGCGTCTGTGGAGGCGTCTGACGATGCGTCGCTCGCACTCGCGTTCGCATCCGCCAAGCGGTCGTTGGGGATGCACCAGACCTCTGACCACACGGATGCGCCGTGTGACTTGCACTTACGGCAGGCGCCATCTGCCGCGTGACGCTTCACGCACCCGTAGTAGTCCTTGTGGGACGCTGCGCACTTGATTCTTCGTAGTCTGTCCTCATTGCCCCTCCGCACTCGCTGATTAAACTCACTGAGTACAGTCATTATATGGCGTCACCTCGTTCCAAGAGCAAGGGCAGATCGACCGCTCCGCGCACGCGCGCCGAGCAGCGGGCCGGAACGCGCGAAATCATTCGGCAAGCGGCATTCGAGCTCTTCTCGTCCGTGGGCTTCGACGAGACCACGACGCAGCAGGTGGCCAAACGCGCCGGCGTCGCGGCGGGCACGGTGTTCGTTCACGCCAAAGACAAGGTCGATCTGCTGTCGATGGTGATGCACGATCTGCTCGACGAGGCGGTTGCCGAGAGCTTTGCCAGCTTGCCCCAGGGCCCGCTCATCGATCGCTTGGCGCATGTGTTCAAGGGCGTCTTCGCCATGTACGGCAAGCACCCCAAGCTTGGTTTGGCGTTCGTGCGTTCGCTGCCCGGAGCCCGGGGGCCCAACGCCGATCGAGTGAATACGCTCACCTTTGGGTTCCTCCATCGCCTTGCGTTGCTGGTCATCGACGCGCAAGCCAAGGGCGAAGTAGCCAAAGACCTGAACGCGAGCCTGTGCGCGCAGAACGTCTTCGGGCTCTACTTCATGACGCTGATGGCGTGGCTGTCGGGGCACGTGCCCATCGAGGCGCTCGATGCAATGCTGCGGGCTTCGCTCGAGCTGCAGATCCGAGGCTTCCGGCGCTAGGCGCCCAAGAAGGGCGTCCTCGTTACGAAAGCTCTGCATTACGCCATCTCGAACGTTGCGCGGGTAGGGCTGGGGCCGGGCGCGCGCGAGCCGCGAGAGAGCCTCTAACGTGTGCTACCGTCGTGCATGGCTTGCGGCGCAGATACTCGCGCGAGGACGCCGACGCGTCCGCTCTGCTTCCTCGCTACTCCGCTCTCCATCGTCGTGCTTGCCTCGTGCAGCAAAGCGGCGCCGGAACCGTCTCGCACGGCGCCATCAAGCAACGCGGTATCCGCGCCCGCCCGACTGAACGGTGACGTCGGGTTTACGTTTGGCATGTCGATGGCGGACTTCGAGTCTACCTGCAACGCGTCACGTGGATCCGTTGCCCGGTCGGAAGGTGCCATCACTTGCGAAGGTCTCGCGCGGGACGGAGATCTGGCTCGCGCAGTCTTGGCGGCGAGCGCCGCGTTCGTCGACGGCAGGCTCGCGCGGCTCATACTCTACTCACGAGAAGAGGCTTCGGTCGTTTCGGCGCGTGTCGATGCACGCTTTCCGCAATGTACGCGCGGACGACACGGAGAGTGTGTCTTCGGCGAGCGCGGCAGTGCGGCGGACGAACTCGCCGCCCTCGAAGTGAGTGACCGTCGAGACCACGGCAAACAGGGATCGGCGATCACCATCGTGTCACGTCGCTCCATTGACGAAGCGCAACGGTCGACGCCCTCGGCTCCCGGAGCTCCGGTAGCCAGCGACCGCGCCTATTGCGACAAGTTCGCAGCGAGGATGCGGGAGTGCCTGCCGCTTACGGCGGCCACGCGGTCGTTGGAAGACGAGGTAGCGCGATGCATCTCCGGAAGGAGCATCGCGAGGGCGGCAGGTTATTGGGGGGACGCCCAGCGCAGCGAGATCTTGGCGTGCCTTGCCAAGCCTACCTGCGAAGCGACCAACGCCTGCATGCGAGGCACCAAAGGGAAGTGATCCTGCAGCCGCGAGGTCGTGCGACCCGGCCATTCCCCATACGGAAAAACCGGGAGCAGTGGAGCGCCGCGCTGGACCTCATGGCTCGGGTCCGCCCCGAGGACCGAACCCCCCAGTTCGCGCCGGACTTTGGAGATGTGATGGTGAAGTTGCCCGGCACGGAGCTAGGTGCTTGGCGAGCGACGCAACGACCCCTTGGCCCATATGTCGAGGGCGGTACGCACGACCTCTCGACGAGCCACGCCAGCCTGGTCGCACAGTCTTGGGTCATGGGCGTGCGCATAAATGAGATCCAACAGCGCAAAGGCCGCGTCTTGCTGGATGCCCGGGCGCAGGTGCGGAGCCAGGAGGCTTTTTCCCTTGGCCCGGCGCTCGCCCAAGTCTTTTTGCACCTGTGCGGACAAATGTGGATAGTCCCGCGCCAGATCCGCGAAGAACGCAGGGGAGTACTCGACGATGCGCACGGACCACGCATCTGCCCATACGCGAAAGCGCTCGCTGACGGACATGCGGGGGTCTTCGATGAGCGCGTCATGCGTGGCAAGCTCGGCGCACCACTCGTCCACCATGGCCGCGACGAGCTTCTCTTTTGACGGAAAGCGCCCGTACAAGGTGGTCATGCTCATGCCGAGCTCGCTCGCGAGGTCCCCCATGACCACCGAGCGGATCCCCATGCGCTTTGCGCGCTCGGAGAAAACGTCGAGGATCCGACGATTTGTCGGGTCTACGGCATTCGGGCGCTTCTTTGGGGATGCGGCACGACGGGTCTTTGCGGGCACCCGTGGAGGCTAGCGCCGCCGTACGATAATGAAAACACCTTGCGCATTACTTTGAATACTGTAGACCAGCGGGCATGCGGACCCCTCGCGCGCTGGGATTCTTGATGTTGACGTTGGTCCTCGCCTCCGGGTGCAGTTCCACGAACTCCACCGCCGCGAGTTCCTCTCCCGACGGAGCGCCGGCCGAGGCTGGGGCGAAAGACGCAACGTCCAACGACGCCGGCGCCACTGCGAGCCCAGAAGCTGGCACCGACGCGCGGTCTCTTGGCTGCGGTGTTGCCGGAGCCATTGCCGGTCTGCAAACCAAGACCACCAAGGTGGGCTCTACGGAGCGCACGTACCAGCTTGTGGTGCCCGCGGCTTATGACCCGAGCAAGGCTCTGCCCCTGGTGTTTGTGTTCCATGGTCTGGGCGGTGATGCGAAGCAGATTCGGTACTACCTCGACATGGAGGACGAGGCCGCGGGGCAAGCACTGTTCGTGTACCCAGAAGGGGTCGCGCAACCTTCGCAGGGCGGACTCACCGCCTGGGCGCTCGAAGACGTGAACTTCTTCGACGCGATGCTAAATGATGTGTCCGCGTCGCTGTGCGTAGACCGAAAGCGCGTCTTCGCGGCGGGGCACAGCTTCGGCGCATATATGTCGAACCTGGTGGGTTGCGAACGCGGCGACGTTGTGCGAGGGATCGCGCCCGTGTCCGGCGGCATCGTGGCTGGCGCATGCAAGGGCCCCGTCGCGGTGTGGCTGGCACACGGCGACAAAGACGCGACGGTGAAGCAAAGCGAGAGCATCACCGCTCGCGACCACTGGCTCAAGGTCAATGGCTGCGAGGCGACGAGCAAGCCGGCAAGCCCTGGCGCCTGCGTGTCCTACGACGGCTGCAGCCCCGGGCATCCGGTCACCTGGTGCTCGTTTCCGGGCGGCCACTTCCCCCTGCCGGCGTACACAGAGCAGGCCATCTGGGACTTCTTCAAGGCTCTCTGAGCCAAGGCCATACGCTTCACGTTGGCGCCGTGAGGTCTATCGGATCTGCCCGAAGCACCACAGCATCAAGAGCGACGCGGTGAGTGTGGGCACCAGCACCAGCGCACCCAGGCCGAAGAACTTGCCCACCGGAACGTGTACGCCCGAGCGCCGCAGCAGGTTCATCCACAAGAGGCCCGCGAGGGACCCGATGGGGAGCAGACGGGGGCCAATGTCGCCGCCGACAAGCGCGGCAAGCAACGGTCGGCTGTCGCCATGTCCACCGATGGCCATCATGTTGAGGATCGACATCGGATGGTTGTCGACCAGTGCGGAACCCAGCGCAGACACCACGCCGATGGTTCCGATCTCC
>JBIKNA010000008.1:0-43916 GCA_044358965.1 Polyangiaceae bacterium | reverse complement strand
ACCACGGCCGCGACCACAAGCACGAAAAACAACGCCAGTGGGAGTGCCCAGCGCAGTGGGCTCGCGCGGCGCTCGGGGGGAGATCGGGTCATCATGGTGGCCCGTGAATCGACGTCGCCGTCCGAGGCGCTCTGGCCACGCTCGGCCAAATAGGCGTCGATTTGCGCCTTCGTGGGCACTGCGCTCTCCAGCGTGCGCGCCAGCATTGGCTTTGCGAGCGGCGGAGGGGCGTTCGGGGGCTGGCTCGCCTGCGCCAGCGGTGCCCCTGGAGGGCCCAAGTCGGGCGCAGACTGCAGCGTCACCGGTGCTCCTGCGCTCTGGGTTGATGGCGCTCCGCCGGCATCGTGCAAGGCCCCATCGTTGACGGCCATCTTCAACGTAGCGGCAAGGTTGACCCGCGGCGTGTTCCCCTCCGGCGGGACATCAGGCACGGTCTTTACCGTCACGGAGTCCCACGCGACGGGGCCATCGGCCTCGGTGGGCGGCGCGTCTTCTTCTTCTGCGGTGAGGGGCCGCGCAGCCAGCAGAGCCTTGAGGCTCTCGGTGACCGCGCCATGCATCGAGTGATCGGGGTCCGCCGCGGCGCGCGTTACGGCGCCTCCGAGTACCCTGCCAATGGTCTCGACCAGTGCGCCCGCGTTCGGCGTGTACGGTGCCAGGCTCGAAGCAAGGTCGTACATGTTGGCGACGCGGTTGTCGCGATCTCGTACCAGCGCGCGAAGGAGTGTCGCTTCGAGACCCGGTGGCAGCGATACGCCAAGGCTCGTCATCGTTGGCGCTGGGCTCTCGAAGATCGCAGCAATGGTCTCGACGTGCGAGCGGCCGCGCCACGGTGTGCGTCCACTCAGCAGCTGAAACAACGTGATCCCGAGGGACCATACGTCTGCGCGTGCGTCTACGTCTTTGGCGTTGCGCAGCTGCTCCGGCGACATGAAGTACGGCGTGCCAAGCATGTCTACACCCGTCAAGGTGGGGCCTGCGGCGTCCAGTACCTTCGCGATGCCGAAGTCGAGTACCTTCACCACCTCGCGGCCATCCGGTCGTCGCGCCGCAAAGAGGTTGGACGGCTTGATGTCGCGGTGCACGAAGCCGGCGGCGTGTGCGTGGGCGAGCGCTTCGGCGGCCTGCAATACGCACCAAACGGCCTCGGACGGATCGAACAGACCGCGTTGTCGCAACCGCGCCGCAAGGTCTTCACCGTCGAGCCTCTCCATGACGACGAAAAGCTGTCCCGCGGGATCTCTACCGGTATCGAGGATGCGGACCACATGATCGCTCGCAACGGAGGCCACGGCGCGCGCTTCGGTCAACAGCCGTTCCTCGGACCCGAGTCCGCCCGCATGCAGGAACTTTACGGCGACGACGCGTCCAAGGACGGTATCTGTGGCCTCGAAGACCACGCCCATACCGCCCGAGCCCAGCTTGCGCTCGAGGCGATACTTGCCTTCCGTGCCTATTCGCGAGCCTTCGCGCATGAACCCGATGACTCTAGCGTGATCATCGAATGTGCGTCCCCGAACCTCCGAGTCGATACACAAAAAAAGAGGACGTGACCGAAGCCACGTCCTCCCTGTTTACAGACTGCGGGGAAGGCTCGATTAGATGGGGCCGCCCTTGCAGCCGAGGGCCACTTTGACCTTGCCCTCGAAGTCTTTGACGGCGTCTTCGCAGGCCTTGCCGTGGAGCAGGACCTTGGTGGGGTTGGCGTCGTTGTCGTAGGTCCAACCGTTGGCCGGGTCCTTCGAGATCAGGGTTTTCTTGCCCGTGCTGTCTTCGAACACCACGTTGACCTTGGACGGATCGGCTTTGGCTTCTTCGGTGGCCAGCGACAGCTCGCATGCAGAGGCTTGCGCGCGGATGCGGTTGAACGCCGTGGTGAGCTCGGCTGCGAGCTGATCCTTGGTTTTTCCGCCGCCCGGATCGATGTGGTAGTGGCACATCTTGGCGATGTTGTTTTCTTCGTTGGGGTCGCAGGTGGGCGACGACGGAGTGCCGCCCTTGACGGCCAAGTCGCCCAAGAACTGGAATAGCTCGCCACCCGAGAAGCCACCGCCCGGCTCCTCGATGCCGATGACGAAGGTCTGGATGGGCCCCTTGGGCGCCGCGAGGGCCAGCTTTTGTGCGGCCATCTTTTGGATCTTGTTGCTCGCGTTGTCGTTGGGCTCGCCGTCCGTCATGATGATGAGGACTTTCTTGCCCTCTTTGGGCAAGGGCGGCAGCGGGTTCAAGTTCTCGAGGACGGCGTAGCCGCCGGCCATGGCCTCGAAGGTGGGCGTGGAGCCCTTGGTCGGATCGCTGATGCGCTTGTCGAGCGCCGCCTTTTGCGTCGCGTCGACGAAGTTGACGAACGGGTCTTTGCCGTTGGGATCGGGGTAGGGGCCGGACTCGCTGCCCTCGCCGGGGTACAAGATGAGGCCCAAGCCCACGGTGGTGTCTTTTTCTTTGGCGAGCTGGTCGGCCAGCGCGCGCATGGCGAGCTGGGCCGCGGCCCACTTGTCGCCAGACATGCTGCCCGAGCGATCGGCCACAAGTTCGAAGAAGGCCGGCGATCGGATGGTGCCGCCCTCGATGATGGCGCACCCCGCAAGGGGATCGCTGTCGACGTCGCCGTTGGTGGCCGCGTCGGTTTCGGTGCCAATGGAGGGCCCCTTGACGGGACCCGTATCGGTATTGCTGCCCGCATCCTCGGCAACGCCAGCGAAGCCCGAGTCACGCGACGAAGAAGAGCACGCCTGCGTGAGGGCGAGGGTCACGGTCAACGCAAGGAGGGAAGAGACGATCTTCTGCATGGCATCCTTCAGGGGGCAGGAACGAAGTGGGACGAATAAGGGATGTAAGGGCGAAGCGAGCTTCGGGGGGCGGCGCGTGCACGGAGTACCGTGTCGCTGGTTTGTCCACCACCCTCGAACCAGAGCCGGGGTTGTGACATGGAAGCAGAGGCGCCGCAACCGCTGCGTCGCTTTGGGGCGACGCAAGGTGCAACTTATTGAAATAAGGACGTAATATGTGCGTCTCCGAACCTGACTGCGCCTGCACATGAGAGCAGCGTTCTGACGCGCTGCGGCGCAAGCCATGGCCCGCTTCCGCGTTTGGGGCCGCGCCCCGCTGCTGGCCTTTTACGCCCCGCCGCCCTTCTCGGTGGCGAATCGTGCGTTAGCTTGCTGGGCCATACGGCGTCGTCTGGCAGCGCGAACCGCGTTGCCTCCCGCGCTTTTCGTACCGATTCGTCGCCGCTTGTTTTAGGAGTGTTGCCATTCCGCCATGCTTGCCTGGGCCCTAAAGAAAATCCTCGGAACCTCCCACGAGCGCGAGATTCGTCGCATCCAGCCTTTCGTCGACGAGATCAACAAGCTCGAGTCGAAGATCGCCAAGCTGGACGATGCAGCTCTTCGCGCCAAAACCGCTGAGTTCAAAGAGAAACTCGACAACGGCGCCACCCTCGACGACATCATGGTCGAGGCCTTTGCCGTCTGCCGCGAGGGCGGCAAGCGCGCCCTCAAGATGCGGCACTACGACGTGCAGCTCATCGGCGGCATGGTCCTGCACAAGGGCATGATCAGCGAGATGCGCACCGGCGAAGGCAAGACGCTGGTGGCCACGCTCGCCTGCTACTTGAACGCCCTCGAGGGCAAGGGCGTGCACGTCGTCACCGTGAACGACTACCTGGCCCGCCGCGACTCCGAGTGGATGGGGCGCCTGTACGGCTTCTTGGGTCTACGCACCGGCGTCGTGGTCAACGCCCAGGGCGAGTGGGAGAAGCGCGACGCCTACCAGTGCGACATCACCTACGGCCAGAACAACGAGTTCGGCTTCGACTACCTGCGCGACAACATGAAGTTCAGCGCGCTCGAGTATGTGCAGCGCGAGCTCAACTACGCCATCGTCGACGAGGTCGACTCCATTCTCGTCGACGAGGCCCGCACGCCGCTCATCATCAGCGGCCAGGCCGAGGCCTCCAGCGACAAGTACAAGAGCATCAACGAGGTCATTCCTCGTATGCGCAAAGACGAGCACTACACCGTCGACGAGAAGCAGCACTCCGTGTCGCTCACGGACGATGGCGTCGAGGCCGCGCAAAAGCTCATGGGTCTCAAGAACCTGTACGACCCGCAGAACCTCGAGTCGCTACACATCTTGAACCAGTGCCTTCGGGCCCACTCGCTGTACCGCCGCGACGTGAACTACCTGGTCACCGAAGAGGGCAAGGTCCTCATCATCGACGAGTTCACGGGCCGCGTGCTCGCGGGCCGAAGGTGGTCCGACGGCTTGCACCAGGCCGTCGAGGCCAAAGAGGGCGTGCGCATCCAAGAAGAGACGCGCACCATGGCGACGATTACGTTCCAGAACCTCTTCCGCATCTACAAGAAGCTCGGCGGAATGACGGGTACGGCGGACACCGAGGCCGAAGAGTTCCACAAGACGTACAAGCTCAACGTCGTGATGATCCCCACCAACAAGGGCATCCAGCGCGTCGACCACCAGGACCTGGTCTACAAGACCGAGCGCGAGAAGTTCACCGCGGTCATCAACGAGATCCTCGAGTTCAACGAGCGCGGGCAGCCGGTGCTCGTGGGCACCACCAGCGTCGAGAAGAGCAACGCCGTCGCCAAGATCTTGGCCAAGCGCAAGATCCCGCACGCCGTGCTCAACGCCAAGCAGCACGAAAAAGAAGCCTACGTCATCGCGCAGGCTGGCCGCAAAGGCGCCATCACCGTGTCCACCAACATGGCCGGTCGCGGCACGGACATCATCTTGGGCGGCAGCGCCGAGATGCTGGCGAAGCTCGAGTTCAAAGAGCAGGGCCGGGATCCAGACGCCGAGCCCGAAGAGTTCCAGAAAGTGGTGCTCAAGTACGAAGAGCGCTGCAAGAAAGAGGGCGACGAGGTCAAGGCCGCCGGCGGTCTGCACATCGTCGGCACCGAGCGCCACGAGTCGCGCCGCATCGACAACCAGCTGCGCGGTCGCGCGGGCCGTCAGGGCGACCCGGGCTCCAGCCGCTTCTATCTCTCCCTCGAAGACGACCTCATGCGCATCTTCGCCGGCGACAAGGTCAAGTCGCTCATGGAGCGCATGGGCATGCCCGACGACGAGCCCATCGAGCACCCCTGGGTCAGCAAGTCCATCGGCGATGCGCAGGGCAAGGTCGAGGCGCGCAACTTCGACATTCGAAAGAACTTGCTCGAGTACGACGACGTCATGAACGAGCAGCGCAAGACGGTCTATCGGATCCGTCAGCAGCTGCTGCTCGGCATCTACAAGCCCGAGCGCCTCGACGACGACGGCAAGCCCACGGGCAAGCCGCGCATCATCAAGGCCCTGCCGCACCTTGCCGACGAAGTGCGGCCGGCCATCACGGAAATGGTGCTTACGCATGGCACGCCGCCGGACGGCGGCAAGCCCAGCAAGGTGGACACCGTACAAGAGATCTTCAACGTCGAAGGTCTGCGCACGGAGATCTACCAAACCTGGGGCTACCGCTTCGACATCAAGCCCTCGGAGGCCAAGAAGCCCAAAGAGCTGTTCGAGCGCCTGATGGAAGAGATCCCCGTCAGCCTCACGGAGCAACGCGAGCGTTTGCTCGACCTCATGGATGGCATCTGCGGCGCCGTCATCGAAGAGTCGTGCCCGACCAACAAGCCCCCGGAGGACTGGGACTGGAAGGGTATCCGCAGCGGTTTCGCCGAGCACTTCGGCGGCAAGAAGCCCGTGGACTACGAGACCCAGCACGATCTCAGCGAGCTTGCGCACACGCTGTACAAGCAGGCCTTCGGCGTCCTCGAAGAGAAAGAAAAAGAGATGGGCACGGAGCTGTTGCTCCGCGTGTTCCGTCACTTCTATCTCGAAGACATCGACCGCCAGTGGGTCGATCACCTCACCAACATGGAGCACCTGCGCGACGGCATTGGCTTGCGTGGCTACGGCCAGCGCGACCCAAAGCAGGAGTACAAGAAAGAGGGCTACAACCTCTTTGTGTCCATGATGGCGGCCACCAGCAGCAACGTCATCACCAAGCTCTTTGGTGTGCAGGTTCGCAAAGAGACCGACATCGAGCGCATGGAGCGCGAAGACGCAGCGCGGCACGCGCGGCAACTGCAGTCCATGCAGCTGCAGCACGGCGGCGAGTACAAGGGCGACGACGAAGAGGCCGACAAGCCCGCACAAGGTGCCAAGCCCCGCGTGTCTGTGGCCCCGGCGCCGGCGCCAAAGGTGCAGCGCAACGACCAATGCCCCTGCGGCAGCGGCCTTCCGTTCAAGAAGTGCCACGGCGAAGTGCCCGACGAAGGCGAAGAAGCGAGCCCGTAGCGCTGGCCCGGCGCCCCCTGTACGATCGCCGGCATGCTGACAGACAGTGTGCCGGCGGCGCTCAAAGACTTCGAGATTCTCCAGCGCATCGCGTCCGAGGGGCAGGGCGAGGTCTTCTTGGCGCGCAGCGCCGCCAAGAAGCTCGTGGCCATCAAGGTGCTCCACGATCGCGGAGCGCTCAGCGAGAGCGCGGCGGCGGCCTTGGGGCGCGAGGGCACGCTGGCCGCGCGCCTCAACCACGAGTGCATCGTGCAGCCCAAGCGGCTCATCGTCGAGGGCGACTTCGCGGCCCTGGTGCTCGAGTTCGTGCCGGGGGTGTCGCTCCTGCGCTTGTTGCGCTTTGCCGCGGGGCGCGGTGTGCGGCTGCCCGAGCAAGCTGCATGGTACATCTTCGAGCGCTTGCTTGCGGCGCTTGCGGCGGCACACGGCAAGAAGACCGACGCGCAGGCGGTGTCCATCGTCCATGGCGACGTGTCGCCGGCCAATGTGCTCCTGGGTTGGGACGGCACGGTCAAGCTCGCGGACTTTGGTATGGCCCGCATGCGAGGTCTTTTGCACCAAGGTCCCCAAGGGTCGGGCACCCCGGGGCACATGTCGCCCGAGCAAGCCATGGGGCAGCCAGCCACCGACCGGAGCGATGTGTTCTGTGCCGCCCTGGTGGCCTTTCGCATGGCCACCGGGCGAACTCCCTATGCGCGCGAACGTGGCGACGACGCCGCGCTGCTCGACGCCATGCGCGAGGTTCGCTTGGCGCCGCTTGGCAAGATCCGAGACAATCTCCCGGAGGCCGTCACCGACGCCATCGGCCAAGCGCTGGCACCGGATCCGGCGGCCCGCGCACTTGGCGCCGAAGAGCTGCGGCAGGTGGTCAAGGGGGCCTTCGATGCGGAGCGCGGCAAGGCCGAGCTGGTCACGTTGCTCAAGCGTTGGCGCGAACAACTGGAAAAGACCATCACGCCTTGGGCGCGGCAAGCCTCGCTGCACGACGACGATGCGACGACCGACGAAAAGCCCAAGGCGCCCCAAGGCACCGAGCGGCACGAAGACCTTGCGCTGACGCTCCCGGATGATGCCCCCAGCAGCCCGCCGTTGGTGTCCACCAACACCCCCAGCGAGGGCGCGCTCATCGCCACCACCGGTGCGCAAAGCATGTCGCGCCTCGGCTCATCGGTGCCCGACGCCCTCGAGGTCGACCCGTTGCCCGCCATGCGCATCACCATGCCCAGCATCCCCGTCTACGGCGGCCCCGCGGTGAACCTGCCGGTGCCGGTGGCCAAACAGCCTTTTTTCAGCGGCAAAGTGGCTGCGTTCTTCGTGGTCAGCATGATCATCATGCTGCTGGCGCTTGCGGTGCTCATGTTCCGACTGCTCGCCCCGCCTCCGCGCCCCGTGGGCGAGGCCCCAAGCTTGCTCATCTCGGGACCCCCCGTGTAAGCTCCCCATTCATGATCAGGTTGCGTTCTCTCTCCGCCCTTTGTCTTGGTGTCTCCCTCGCGTTGGCCTCGGCCGGTTGCGGCGGTGGCGACGGTCCCAAGACCGCCAAGCTCACGCCCGGCGACATGCCCGCAGGCGAAGAGTGGCGCGGCGTCTACTACCACCAGGTCTATGGCAACCTGCACTTGGTCGAAGAGGGCACCAACGTCGTTGGCCGCTGGAAGCGAACCAACCAGAGCGCTTGGGGCGAGCTGTCCGGCACCAAGCAGGGCAACGTCTTGCGCTACCAGTGGAAAGAGCACCAAATCGGCATGGTGGGTGCGTCCGCCGAGTCGCAGGGCAAAGGCTACTTCGTCTTCAAGCAAGGCAAAGAGGGCATCGCGGAGCTCGACGGCGAGTTCGGCATCGGCAGTGACGAGACGGGCAGCGACTGGCACTGCGTCAAGCAGCTGCGCGTGAACCCGGATCTCAAGTCCATCGGCGGTGACGCCGCCGGCATCGCCACCCCTGGTGCCACCAAGGGCTGGGAGTAAGACCGCGCGGGACCAGGCCTCTGGCCCCTGCGCGGCGTCGCTTCGCTTGACGTTAGTTGGCGGAGCCCTCGGGGGAGCCGCCGACGGTGGTGCCTTGTTCGCTGGGGGCTGCGGCGGCGCCTGGGATTGCGGGATCCCTGGGAAGGGCGTTCGTGCAGCGGGCATTGATGAATGCCTCGAGGGTGGCCTTGCGGGCGGGCAGGAACTTGGTGGTGAGCGCCGCGGACAGCCTCTTGCCTTCGTCGACGTGAACGAAGCCAAGGGAACCGGGCCAGCTGAGACCGCCGCCCAGGTTGCGCCCGGCAATCGCTGGGCGCATCCAACAAGTCGCTCTTCCAGTGCAAACGCAAACCGACCTTCAAAGAGATCGCCTGCGCCAAAGGCTGCCAGAGCATGCCGCGGGGCGTCCCCGATCGCTGCGCCCCCTGAGCGCTGCGACGTGAACACGGTGCAGCCCGGCGGATTGCGCTACGTCGCCAGCGTGGCCGGGCCGCGCGATGGGAGTCCGGGCTCACACCGCGCGAGCCTGCTCCTTTTGGTGACTTGATACGCTGGCAAGCGTCTGGTCGTCGCGGGGGCGAGGCCGCTATGATCCCAGCATGACGACGCGAAGGGTGGGGTTGCTGGCGTTCGCTCTGGCCGCCGGCGCATTCGGTGTACCTCAGGCTTGCACCACCGAGAAGGCTGGCGCCATCGTTGTCGCCATGCAGACGGACATGAGCGTCCCCAAAGATGTGACGCACGTTGGTGTGTTCATCTCCTCCGATGGCATCGTCAAGGTCGCTTCGGTGGTTCCCGCGGGCGAAGATGCCTTGGGGCGTCGCACGGTCAAGCTGCCAGCCACCATTGCCGTGGTGGCCAACGAAGACAAACCCAACGCCCGGGTGCGCGTTCGCATCATGGGGTTCCAGCGCCAAGGCCCCGTCGGCACCAACGAGACGCTCAAGGCCCGCGTGGTTCGCGAGGCTGTGACGACGGTGCCCCAGAACCGACAGGCGCTCTTGCGCATGCCCATTCAGTTCGTCAGCGATGGCTCCGCCTCGGGCGTCGTGTCCCGGCAGCGACTGACCGAGCTTGGCACCAAGAGCGTGGGGCTTCGCACCGACGAACTCGATGACAAGCTGGGCACCGCCGGGGAGATCACGTTCCGATGCCCAGTGGGGCAAACGGATGTGCTCGGCGAGTGCAAGAGCAACGAAATCGACGCGTCGACGCTGCCTACGTACCGCGAAGAGGCGGTCTTCGGAGGCGCGTCGCAGGCCCGGGCCCAAGACCTGGGACGATGCTTCGACGTGGCGCAGATTTACCGCGCTGCGGAACAGGTGATCCCCGTTCTAGACAAGGCGTCGCCAGACTACTGCACGCTGGCGCTCGATGTTGCGCAGCCCAAGGCACGACTCAACTTTGCCTTGTGGTCCGATGCCGCGGCCGGCGGGGCCGGCGTGTGCAACGCCGAGGGGCGCTGTTTCGTGCCGCTCGATGGCGCCGGCTCCACGGAGCCCGCGTGGACCGTCTCCCAGGGCACCGACGATACCGTGGCCAAGGTGCGCTTCGCTTCGGGCATCTGTCAGAAGCTGCTCGACACTCCCTTGAAGCTAGGGCGCCCCGCCGCGCGCTTGCCCTCGGGGCAGACCGCGGCCCTGCAGGTGCCGGCCAAGACCGACGAGCTGCCCGTGTGCGGCGGGGCCACCGGCGTCGCCGTGGGCACCGACGGCGCAACCACGCTGCCGCCCACGGCATTGGTAGACGCAGGGGGCGATGCGCCCATCGTGGATGCGGGGGGCGATGGATCGACACCTCCCGATGCCGGCAGCGACAGCGGTCCCTCGGATGCTTCGACCGATGCGTCGGCGAAGCCTTGGAACGAGAGCACGTTGTCGATGTTTGGCCTCGACAACGCAGGCAACGATGCTCTCGAGTCGCAACTGTCTGGCCTTGCGGCCATTGGCACTGGGGTCTCTGCGGGCGTCTACGTCATCCGTAAAGACACCAAGAGTGTTGGTCCTCTGTTCGGGCGCTACGAGGTTCGCCGCGTACCGCTCAACGGGGTTTTCGGGGTCGGCCCCGGCGTGGCCGTTTGCGAGATTGTTCCTGCTCCGTTGGGGACCAACGAGAGTCTGCGGTTTTCTCTGGCTGCCACGCCCACCCATGTTGGCGTAGCGTTGCGTTCCTCTGCAGCTCTTGTAGAGCCGCATTCATCTCATTGCGCGTTGGCGAATATACCGTCACCGGTGGTACCCATCCTTTCGGACACGATCGGCGTTGTTGCTCAAGGTAACACGTTGAGGTGGATTCGAGACCCAGGGAGCACCACGATGGAGACGCTGACCAACGGGGTCCCCGGGACCGAGATGCTCGCCGTGAACACGTCGAGCTATGGCACTCCGATCGGCTTTGCCGCCGCTCCTGGGGCAGCTGACACATTGCTCATCGCGTCCCAAAAGCTGGCCAATGCGTTCGTCCAGCAGTGCGTTTCTCCGCAGCCTTGGCCCTGCGAAGTTCTCAACACCACGGACATCAATGGCTTCATTCAAGGAGTGGTTGCTGACGCCACGAAGGTTTACGCGCTCATCAACGTTGCTGGTGGCGTGCAGATATACAAGCTCCCTCGCGCGGCTGGTCCGGCGGAAGTGTTCGCCAACGCGGGCACTCCGTTCTCGCCTTCTGCTGGCATTGCCATCACCGCCGACAGCAAGTGGTTGTTCTTTGGCACAAGCCTCGGCTTGCGTGCGCTCGAACTTGCGACCAAACAGATCGTCAATGTTGGCCCCACGGCCGAGAGCAGTGGCGATGTGTTGGCCTTTGGCGACCACGTCTACTTCATTGGCTGCAAAGACGCGGGGCGCGAGCAATGTGCGCTCCGCCGCGTAACCCCGCCCAAGTAGGCTCGATTGCCTGCTCTGCGCTACAGCGTGCCGCCGACGCCAATGGCTAGGCCTTGGCTCGTGGGCAGCAGAACGGGGCTCGCACCTGGCCGGTGGTTGCTGCGGGCCCCGGGCGGGCGCAGCAACATGTAGTCAAACAGCAAGCCGCCAACCAGGGCCAGGCCCGCGGCGGTGGTGCCCGCGATGTCTGCGGGGTGTTGGCCAAAGGCCCGACCATCGTCCCGTGCGCGGAACCAAGCATACGTCGCGCCGGCAAAGACGCCCGGCAGCCCCACCCGAAACCCGAGGCTGAGCGCCGCGCGGGGGACCTCGCCGCGACCGATGAACATGACAGGTCCGCAGAAGGCGTGCCCGAAGGCTGCGCTGCCAAGGCCCGCCAGAAAGAAGCGCTCTTCGGCGCTGGAGCGAAAGAACGCGGTGGACTCGCCCCAGACCACCCCCGAGACGCTTCGGCGCGCGAAGTACCCCAGGGTAAACAGCGGAGGCATTTTGGAGATCAGATCACAGGTGGCCATGGGCCCCGCCAGCGCCTCTTGGGCGCGCGCGGTTGATGCGTTGCCCAGCACCAGCGCAACGGCGAGGGCGAGGGGGCGAAGGTTGCGCCATACATGTTGCGCGCGGGGGCTGGGTGTCATCGAGCGAAAAGGGGCCTTGGGGCACCGGTTACGGGAGCAAGCGTAGGGCCCTTCGGCGACCTTGGCAGTGCATTTTCGAGCCCGCGACCGGTGAACGTGCGCCGGTCGCGCGAGCTTTCGCACGATCTCCGTCGCGGCGAGGGTGTGAACCATTGTCATCGATGCCGTGAATGCGCCTTGCTCGCCAGCGAGAATTCGGCGGAAACGTTGCTCGCTGCGCCTCGGCATGCCCAATGCTAGGCATGACAGACCATGAAGCTGTTTGCCGTGTTCGCGGGGCTGTCGGGGGTGGCGCTGGTGCTGGTGCCCGGATGCGGAGTGCAGGCGCAGGCCGAGAGCGCCTGCGACGCGCTCATCGAGGCAGAATCGTCTTACGAGAGCCGATGTGGGGCCAAGACAGAGGTGCACAAGAGCGGATTCCGTGAGTACTGCATAAATCTGCTGGCAGCCAACGGCACCAACGCAGACGCTGCGGTTGCATGCGCCAAGGCCAAGGTCGACCTTCCGTGCGATCTCGACCCGCGGGTAGAGCCGGCCTGCGCAAACAAGGTGGTCGGGACCCTGGCCGATGGGCTCGCTTGCCGCTTCGATATTCAGTGTGGCTCTGGCCACTGCAAGGGTGCCGACCTTCAAGGCAGCGCGTGCGGCGTGTGCGCACAGGAGGGCCCGCCGGGCAGCGCGTGCGCCTCGGATGCCCAGTGCGAGAAGGGACTCGTGTGCGCCCGCAGTGCTTCGGGCCCCGGTGTTTGCGTCACCCCCCGCGACAGTGGAACCTCCTGCGGCCCCAAGGAGGCGTCGCCCGTCGCCTGCGCCGCTGGCTTGGCCTGCGTCGTCGAGGCCGCGGGGTCTGCCGCAACCTGCCGCCGCCAAGGTGGTACCGGCGACACCTGCGGCGCTGGAATGGCGCCATGTGGAGGCGCCCAGACCTGCATCGCGGGCCGCTGCGCCCTCCTCCCGCGCACCGGCGAACCGTGCGTGGACGCCTGTGCCGGCCAGGATGTGTGCAAGAGCGGAACGTGCGTGACGCCGTCGCTGCGGGCGGCGGGTGACGCCTGCAACGTGAGCGCGCTGGACCTCTGCGATGACCAGTCGTTCTGCGATGCTGGTCGGTGCAAGGCGCGGAGGGCTCCGGGGGAGACGTGCACGGCCCAAGACCGGTGCGTGAGCCATCACGTTTGCTCGGCTGGCGTCTGCGTGTTGCCCGACGCCCGTGCGTGCAACTGAGCCCGGCGACGCCCCAACGTATGGGCGGGCCGGTTAAGGCTTGTACGCCTCGAAGAACGACCAGGTGCGCGCGCCCGCGTCGCCGACTACCCAGTGCCCCAGATCTGGGAATACGCAGAGCCCCACGGGCTTGGCGCATTTTGTGTAGTGTACACATGATGGGTTGCTGTCGCGCTCGGGCACGGGGCTACATCCATTGGCCATGCGCCAGCGCGCCGCGCTGGTGTCGCCCTCTTTGGGCAAGACGTTGGTGTCGTTTTTGCCGTGCATGATGAGCGCTGGTGCGCGCACGCACCGAAACAGGCCGCTCGGTGGGTCGGCCTCGTCGTCGAGGGGGTAGGGCCCGCCGGACGCGTGGGCCACCACCGCCTGGAACTTGCCGCGACAGGTGAGCTGGTTGGCCAAGTAGCCGCCCATGCTGTAGCCGGTGATGAACAACCGATGCACATCGATGCACGTGTTCTCTTTGGCCCAGTTGATGACGGCGTCGATGAACGCAATGTCTTGGTTGCTGCCCTCGGGCTGCTCCAGATCCCAAAGGCCCGCGCGCCCCTCGGGGTACACGATGACGGCCTTGCCCTCGGCGACACGCTCGAAGGTGAAAGCCGCGCGCATGCCCGCGGCATCGCCGCCGGCGCCGTGGAGCACCATGAGCAGGGGCTTTGGGGACTCCCTTTCGCCCTGAAACGGCGCCGACACGAACAGGTGCCGCTTGTCTCCGGCAACGTCCAAGTCCACTGGCCGGAACTCTTTGCCCTCGTGGGATTTGCCGCAACCCCCGGAGGCAACCACCTGGGGCGCGGGCTTGCCTGGGCCGGTGGTTGGCAGGCTGGCTTCGCCTGGGGAGGTGAGCGCCACGGTGATCTCGAACTCCGCCTGCGATGCCCAGACCTTGTTGGCCGTGAGCAGGGCTTCGGTGATTTTGCCCACGTCCGTGGCCAAGTCCTGCACGGTCATGTTGCCGTCTGCCACGTACACGAGCCGCGAACCGGCGTAGCCAGACTCGTACGTGCCCGTGAGGTCTCCTCCTCGCCGAAGCACTCTGGTGCCCTTGGGCACCACAAAGGTGCCCGGTTGGTACCAAAAGGGGAGCACGCCGAGGCGCGCATCGCCGAATCGCGCAAAGAGTCCGGTGGCACCACGGTCGCCTCCTTCGGTGCGTACCAACAGGTTGAGGCGTACAGGGCTTGATTTGCCCTTGGGGAGCACCTGCGCCACGGTGTCTTTGGACTTCACTTGCCAGACGGCTTCGTCGGCGCCCGCCACGGCCACCGGCGCCGCGGCGCGGCTGTGATCGCGGTCGTCTTCTTTGCGTGCCATGGGCAGCGGACGCGACAGCTTGCCAGGTACTGTGGGCACGTTTTCCACGTCGTCGACTTGGGGCTCTGCCTGCCGTGAGGAGACCCAGGCCGTTCCGGTGGTGGCGAAGAGCGGTACGAACAGCAAGAGCGCGCCCCGCCCAAAATTCTTGAACTGTGCGGCGTGCGCTTGGGCGATGAAACGCAAGGCGAGCGCCAGGCCGAACAGCGGGATGGCAATGCAGAGCACCGCCGCGAGGGCGCGGAACTCGAGCGTGCCGGCGATGGAGTCGCCTTCGAAGGCCCGGGCCAAGGTGCCCGCCAGAATGCGGCAGCCCAAGGCACCGCCCACGAGGGCCGCGCCGGCGCTGGCCACCGCGGAGCTTTCGTCTCGGCTCTGGCGCCACACAATGGCCAAGCTGGCCCCCGGGCGGCCGCGCACGCTCGCCGCGAAGGTGATCATGGCCGCGCAGAGCGCCACGAAGGCCTGGACCTCGAGCGTTGCGGCCAGTGTCTGCCCCAGCATCATGCGGCCGCGCCCGGTGGGCGACAGGTGCGCGACGGCGCCCAAGGCCAAGAACGGCGAGAGGCCGCCATGGACCAGGAACACGAGGCGCCCTACGGTGTAGGGGCCGCGAAGATCTGGGGCGTCCCGCGAGGTCGCCGCTCGGATGCTGGCGAGCAACAGGGCCACAAACGCCACCAAGGCGCAGCCGATGGAGAAGAGCATGTAGCGCGAGGACGGCCCGAAAACGGAAAAAACCGAATCGCTCCAGCGCGCGACCGCGAAGGATTTTCGCAGCGCCAAGTAGGTGTACCACTTGAGGGTGCTCCGGTTGGACAGCGCCAGCGGCCCCAAGAGCATCGCCCCGGACAGGATCACGCGCAAGGATCGCCCTTGGACAGCCACGGAGCGCACTCTACCCAAATCGGGGCCTACCTCAAAACGTGCCCTACACGCACCCTTCCCAACCCTTTTGTTCGGGGCTAGGAACAGTATCGAAGACTCCTTTTCCCCAAGGACCCACCATGCCCGTCTCGCTCGCCCATCCCGACACCTTTGTTCGTCGTCACATCGGCCCTTCCCCCAAGGACCAAGACAAGATGTTGGCCGCGTTGGAGGTGCCCAACATGGGTGCTCTCATCAAACAAACGGTTCCGGCATCGATCCTTCGAAGCGAGCCGCTGGCGCTGCCGGAGCCGCTCTCCGAGCACGAGCTCCTGGCCTATGCCCGGCGCCTGGGGGAAACGAATCAGGTGTTTCGCTCGCTGCTCGGCATGGGCTACGCCGACTGCATCACGCCCCCGGTGATCTTGCGCAACATCATCCAGAACCCTGGGTGGTACACGCAATACACCCCCTACCAAGCCGAGATCTCCCAGGGGCGCCTCGAGGCGCTGCTCAACTTCCAAACCATGATCAGCGACTTGACGGGGCTCGAAGTGGCCAATGCGTCGCTGCTCGATGAGGCCACCGCGGCCGCCGAGTCCATGCACTTGGCGCACGCCAGCAAGGGCACCGACGCCAAGAACACCTTCTTCGTCGACGCCGCGGCGCACCCCCAGGTGCACGATGTCATCGAGACCCGGGCCCTTGCGCTCGGCATCACGGTGCAGCGGGTAGATCCCTTTGCGCTGGCGGCCAGCGCCGAGCAAAGGCAGGCCCTCAAAGACAAGGGCTTCGGCTTGCTCTTGCAGTACCCGGACACCTTTGGGGCGCTCCGGGAGCGCGCCGACTACGATGCCGTGGCCAAGGCCGCGTCCGAGGCCGATGTGCTCTTCGTGGTGGCCGCAGACTTGCTCGCGCTCGCCTTGGTCGTGCCGCCCGGCGAATTCGGCGCCGACATCTGCGTCGGGTCCTCGCAGCGCTTTGGCGTTCCCTTGGGCTATGGCGGCCCGCACGCGGCCTACTTCGCCACCAAGAACGACCACGTCCGGCGGCTCCCGGGGCGCATCATCGGCATGTCCGAAGACGCCCACGGCAAGCCTGCGCTGCGCATGGCGCTGCAAACCCGCGAGCAACACATTCGAAGGGAGCGCGCCACCAGCAACATCTGCACGGCGCAAGCGCTGTTGGCCATCGTGGCCAGCATGTACGCCGTGTACCACGGCCCCGAGGGCATTCGTGGCATCGCAAACCGCGTGCACGGCATGGCCGCAACCTTCGCCCTGGGGGCGCAGCAGCTCGGTCTGTCCGTGTCGTCATCGTTCTTCGACACCGTCATGGTCTCGGGCAAGGCCGGCGACGCCGACAAGTTCCTCGCGGCGGCCCGGGGCCAGCGCATCAACTTGCGCAAGGTCAGCGACAGCAACGTCACCGTGTCTTTCGACGAGTGCTCGTCCGTCGCCGAGATCGCCTCGCTGCTCGGCATCTTTGGTGGCGACGCCAAGGCCGACGTGCCCGCGCTGGCGCAAAAGGCCAACGCTCGGGTGCCCGCATCGCTCGCCCGGAAGAGTGCGTACCTCACGCATCCCGTCTTCTCGCAGCACCACTCCGAGACGGAGATGCTGCGGTACCTGCGCAAGCTCGAAGGGCGCGACTTGTCCCTCGCGCACTCCATGATCCCGCTGGGCTCCTGCACCATGAAGCTCAACGCCACCGCCGAGATGATGCCCATCACCGACGCGGACTGGAACAGCATCCATCCGTTCGCGCCCATGGAGCAAACGGCGGGCTACCAGACCATGTTCCGCGAGCTCGAGACGGCGCTGGCCGAGATCACGGGCTTTGCCGCCGTGTCGCTACAGCCCAACGCCGGCTCCCAAGGCGAGTACGCCGGGCTTCTCGTCATTCGCGCGCACCACGAGGCCAAAGGGCAGGCGCATCGCAAGGTATGCCTCATCCCGCAGTCGGCGCACGGCACCAACCCGGCCTCGGCGGTCATGGCGGGGCTCGAAGTCGTCGTGGTGGCCTGCGACGAGCAGGGCAACATCGACTTGGCGGACCTCGAGGCCAAGGCCAAGCAGCATGCCGCCAATCTGTCGGCCATCATGCTCACCTATCCGTCCACGCACGGCGTCTTCGAAGAGGACGTCAAGCGCGTGTGCTCCATCGTCCACGAGCATGGCGGCCAGGTGTACATGGACGGCGCCAACATGAACGCCCAGGTGGGTCTGTGCCGCCCCGGCGACATCGGCGCCGACGTCTGCCACCTCAACTTGCACAAGACCTTCTGCATCCCCCACGGCGGTGGTGGCCCGGGCATGGGCCCCATCGGTGTGGCGGCGCATCTTGCGCAGTACTTGCCGCGTTTGCCGGTGCTCGAAGCACAAAAGGCTGGCGCCGTGGGGCCCGTGTCTGCCGCGCCCTGGGGCAGCGCCAGCATCCTGCTCATCAGCTGGGCGTACATCAAGATGATGGGCGCCCCGGGGCTCAAGCAGGCCACCGAGTGCGCCATCTTGGGAGCCAACTACGTGGCCGCGCGCCTTGGGCAGCACTACCCCGTGGTGTACCGCGGCAAGCAGGGGCGCATCGCCCACGAGTGCATTCTCGACATGCGTGGCTTCAAGAAGTCTTGCGGCATCGAGGTCGACGACATCGCCAAGCGCCTCATGGACTACGGCTTCCACGCTCCCACCATGAGCTTCCCCATCCCGGGCACGCTCATGATCGAGCCCACGGAGAGCGAGTCCAAAGACGAGCTCGACCGCTTCTGCGAGGCCATGATCTCCATCCGCGAAGAGATTCGCGCCATCGAAGACGGCCGCCTGCCCAAAGACGACAACCCGCTCAAGAACGCACCGCACACGCTCGAGAGCATTGCCGCGGCCGACTGGAAGCATCCCTACACCCGCGAGCTCGCTGCGTTCCCCACGCCCTGGACCCGGGAGCGCAAGTTCTTCCCGTACGTGGGACGCATCAACAACGCGTTGGGCGATCGCAAGCTCATCTGCACCTGCCCGCCCATCGAGGCCTACGCCTGATTCGCCCAGGTCGTAGCCCGAGGACCAGCTAGTGCCTGTCTCTGCGGCGCTTGCGCGTGATCCCGCCATCGCCGGGCCCCTCGGGGGCCTCGCGTTGTCGTGCGTGCGCGCACCGTCGCCCATGATGATTGTGCGCGCGGTGCGTTGGTATCGCGACCTGGCACGCCTGGGCTTGCACCTGCCGTTCTTCATGGTGCACGACGTGGGGCTCTTGTACGCCTCACCGCGAGAGCAGCTCGAAGTGGGGCCCCGGCAGGGCCAAGACGCCATGTTGTCGCGCTTTCCGCGGGTGCCCGAGCTCGTCAACGTGCACCGACAAGTGGTGTCCGAGATAGCCCAGAGCGAGGCAAGCTCCCGCGCCCGGTCCATGCGCTTGTCCGACGACTTGGTGGTGGTCGTTCTGGCGCGCGTGCTCGGGTCCCTCGTGCAACGAGTCACCGTCAAGCCGCCCTATGCGGCCTCGTTGCCCGTCGACCCGGAGATGGTCCGGGATCTCGACGCCCAGCTGCCGCAGCTTTTTGCTGCGGTATCCCGAAACTTCGAGGTGGCCGTGCTCGAGGCCTTGGGGCGCGCGCAGCTTCACGTGCTCACGTTGGCAGACGCGCTGGACCTCGACACCTTGCGCCTGCTCGGCATGTTGGGGCCCGAATCCACGGCCGCGGGGGCGCTGGCGCACGTGGACTTGTTGGCCGCGGTGTCCAGCCCGGCGGCCAACGACATCGTCAACTTCTCCCTCGAGCTTTTGCCCAGCATCCTCGAGACCCACCGCACCAAGTCCACGGGGACGCACGCGGTGCACGGCTACGCCGGCATTGGCGCCAAAGGCTCCCTCGACTCCATGGTGCTCACGGAGCTGGCCTGGGACGACGACGAGTTTGCTCGGCGCATGATCGAAAACGAGCTTCTGTTCTACACGCGCGAGCAGGCGCCGGACGAGGCGCGCAGGCTGCACCTGCTGCTCATCGACGCTTCGGCGTCCATGCGCGGCGACCGCCAGGTGTTTGCTCGTGGCTTGGCCATCGCCCTGGGCAAAAAGCTCCAGCTCTCTGGCGAAGACGTGTGGATGCGCTTCTTCGACTCCAGGCTCTACGAGACCCAGCGCGCGCGGCCAGGGCAGTTGCCGGCAGCCTACATCTTGGGCTTTCGCGGCGAGCGAGGTCGCAATCCGGCCCGGGTGTTTGCGCAGCTCGCCACCGAGCTGTCGCTCTTGCGCGCCCGCGAGCAACGCGATCCGGTGGTGCACTTGATCACGCACGCGGCATTGCACGTGCCCAAGCCCTTGGTGCAAGAGGTCACGCGGCAAGCGCACTTGTTCGGTGTGTTCATCTTGCCGAGCGGCGGCGAGCTCGACCTGGACTACCTGGACCTGATGCAGGGGCACGCCGTGGTCGACCACGCCACGCTCTCACAAAAGAACGCTCGGGCCGCTGCGGCCACGCGCATCGTCGACCAAACAGCCAAAGCCGCCGAGCGCGTCTCGCCCACGTCGGCCCGCGAGGGCGCGCCGCGCAGCATGCGCGAAGACAGTGTGCCGCCGTCGCTGCGCCCCCCGCGCTCGGTGCCCCCGCGCTAAATCGCGCTCGGCCACTCTAGAATTCATTTCACAACCGTCGCGAGCGCCCGAAGGCCAAGGCGGGAGCGAGCCCCTGGGGGGATTCCCTTCGGTCACACGAGCGGAACGTGCCTCTTGGTCTTGAGCACCGCCCGCCGCGACCAACGCCGGCATTCGAAGGCGCAGCAGGTCATGAAATGAATTCGAGCCCAATGGTCGACGGAGGGGCCCTGGGAGCGATGCTCTCGGGTGCCCGATCAGCGAGCGGCCGGTGCCTTGGGGCACGCAAGCTGCGCAAGGCGCAGCAAGCCGCCTGGCCGCGTTTTGCTGAAGGTGCTGTAGATCAGAGTTGGCGTATCGATGGGGCCCGCAAGCTCCGGATCCCGGGCATTGCTCTCGGCTTCGGTGGAGACGCGCACGGGCTTACGGAGCGTGGCGCCATCGGCAAGAGATACGCGAGACGCAAAGATGGTTCCGCGGGCGGCGCCGTCGCCCTCCATCCAGGCCACCACGGCCTGGTTGCCATTCAGAAGCGCCGCCGGCGCAAAGGCGCTCCCCGGCGTGATCCAGGCATTGGCCTCGGCGCTCTCGGTTTTGCCATATTCGAGCGGAAGCCAGCGCAGCTCGTAGGGGCCAGACTTGTGCACGCGCTTGACCCATACGGCCAGCGCACGAGTGCCGGACATGGCAAGCGCCGGCGCGCCCACGTCTCCCTCGTCCAAGATGAAAGCCTTGCCCAACGGCACGCCGTCCGTGGCGATCCAACGGCCATAGATGGTGGTGTCGAGACGATACGCCGCGAGCGCACCCACGTCGCTGATGGCCAGCGCTGGCACAAGCTGCTCGTTGATGGTCTTGGCCGTGCCGAGCTTCACCGGCTTGGTCTTGCGAGGTCCGATACCAAAGAGCCAAAGCGCCTGCACGGGGTTGGCGCACGCTGCAGCGCATGGCTCCGGTGCCGCGCAGTCGAACGTTGACGCCAGGGCGAAGTTACCGTTGGCCACCAAGGTGCGAACGCTCTGCGTTGGGGTCGTCAACGTGCGCGCTGCCGGGGTACTGACGGTCTCCATCCCCTGCGGCCCCGTGAGCGTGGGCAAGTCTCGCCATATCTCGAACGCCGTGCTGTTGTTCTGGCCCCAGGTGACGAAAGGCTCGGCCGCCGACAGCGGGGCTGCACGGCCGCTCGTTGCGCACGCGTAGGCGCGCACGGGCATCTCCCGTTTACCAAAGGTGCCGGTGCCGCGGCGAATGGACAGCCAGGGGGCTCGCCAGCTGTCGCCCATCTTGAAGTCTGACTGCCGCTCCCATGTGACGATGGTGCTATCGCCGTCCACCTGCACCCGGGCGTTCTCGAGGCGCGTGGTCCCGTCATCGCTTGCCTTGCCCCCGTCGTCGTCGATGTTCTCACTGCGTGCGATGACGCAGGCATCGGAGCCAGGCGCGGTGGCCGCCGAAGGGGCGGTGCTCGCACTGGGGCTTGTGGCGCTCTCGGCGCTGGGAGTCGGCACGCTGCTGGCGCTTGGCGCCGGGAGGCTCGTGTTCGCGCTGGCGCGTGACGTGGGCATCCCTGCGTCCGAGGTCGAGTGCTTGCACCCGACCAGGCACGCGAACAGGACCACGGTCAGGTACCTCGGCAGAGGGGTCGGGGGCGCAGCAGCGGCGACGGTCATGCCCGGGCAGAGTACACTGTGTCGGTGCTCCGTCGGTTGCTGCTCGCCGTGGTCGTTGCCGCTCCCTTCGCCTGAGCCGTCCATCCGCTTGGCGGGGCACCCCAAGGCACCTCGGCGACGCCGCCTTTCATCGCTCCCATTGTGGATGCGCCCATCGAGCTTGCCATCACGGTCGATGATTTGCCGCATCACGGCGGCGAGGTGCGAAACACCACGCGTTTGGCCATCCACCAGCGGCTCCTGCAGTCCTTTGCGTCGCATCACTTGCCCCCGGTCTACGGGTTCATCAACGCTCGGGCGCTCGAACAACATCCCGAAGAAGAAGAAGCGCTCCGGGCGTGGGTCCAACGAGACCTAGGGCGGCTTTGGTGCGGCGCGTAGCTCTTTGGCGCGACGCTTCTCGGCGCGCGTCAAGAACCACACCGCCACAAGGATGAACCCGACCGATGCCCAGTCTTGCCCCGAGGGGGCTGGCGTGTGGAACACCAGGGCCATCACGAGTGTGGCCGCGGTGCCTGCCAGCAGCGACGTGAGCCGGTTGACCAGGCCCGCAAAGGTGGCCGTGCGCCCCTTGAACATGAAGATGAACACCGAGAAGAAGGCCACGGCGCCGTAGGGAATGCCCGAGGCGATGGCCAGCAGGTTGGGTGAGACCGCGGCGTCCGCAAAGGCCACGATGCGCCCGTCTGTGAGCCCGAGCGAGCGTCGGCCGAACACCACGAGCAGCGCAAACACGACCATGGCAACGGTGGCCGCAGCCTGCTCGACGGCAAAGAAGCCCTTGTTGTCGAGTTCAACGCCCGGTGCCCGGGTGTTCTTGAAGTAGTTCATCAGATAGATGCGGATGGCGTACGAGCCGATGTACAGGCCCATGATGATGAGCGCCGCGGGCGAGTGGATGAACTCGAACTGTGCCTGCCCCAGCGCTTTGCTAAGGCCAAATGCCTTGGCCGCGTGAATGCCCCGGGCTTCTAGCGCAGCCACCAAAGGCAGAAGCAACACGTTGGTGGCCACGGCCAACAACGCAAACACCACGGCCCAGTTCTCTTCGGCGTACACGCGCCGTTTGAGGATGCCCTGACGAATCTGCACGCCGTCGACCATGCGGCTGATGACGATGATGCTGCCGCGCATGATGACCATGGCCACCATGACGGAGATGGGGAGCGAGTACATGAGCGTGGTGGTGGGGATCACCACGGCGGTGCAGAAGCCCGAGGGCACGATGTAGAACGCCTCGGAGGGCACCATGAACAGACCGAACTTGACCCGCTTGTTGGAGCGAAGTTTCATCCAGCCGGCCGCGGCCACCACGACGAGGGCGCAGATGGTGCCGCCCAGCGTGTTGTTGAACAAGTAGGCCATGTCCGAGAGCGCTGGCCTTCGGATCGACGTGAAGTATTTCACCAGCACGCCGGTGAGCAGGTAGAAGCCGAAGTAGCCGCCGCAGAGTTGAACCAGCCGGCCGGTGCTGCCGGCGCTGTCGCTACTCATGGCTCTCGCAGCCCTTTGCGCAGTTCGTGTCGTAGCCCCGGCGGGCCATCAACGTCGACCTCGTTTGCGCGTGGGCCGCAGCTCTTTGCCTGGATCGCGCGCTTTGGGGGCCATGGTCCCGAGCACGCGGGTGATGGCCGCGTGGTCTTCGGGAAAGCGACTCCTTATTTGTGTGCCGTCGATGACCTTCTCGACGATGGCGCGGATGTCTGGGTCTTTGGAGGCGGCGCGCAGCTCGAGCTCCCGCAGCATGCCCGCACCAAAACGCAGCACGAGCTGCGGCGACGTGCGCACCAGCGCTTCGACCAGCGCCTTGTGACCCGGATACCTGGCCGCAGCGCGCTGGGCGTTCTTGAGCAAATCGAACGCCTCGTGGATACGCAGCACGGCTTCGTCGTCTTGGGTGATGGCAGCTTGCCACTCGCGCTCCCCCAAGGCTTGCACCACCGTGGCTGCGTGAAAGTATCCGTCTGTCCACGCGGCCGTCTCGTGAACCAGGGCGTCGCCCATGCGTGCGCCCAGTTTGCCGAGGCCGTGGGCCACGGTTTCTCGCACGCGGTAACGAAGGTCTTCGCAGGCATCGTGGAGCAGCGGGAGGGCCCAGCGCTGCGCCTTGGGGTCATGTGCTGCGCGCTGGGTGGCCGCGGCCACACCGCACATCGGCAAGATCTCGAGGGCGCTCCCGCCAGGGGCCTCATCGGCTTCGAGGCGCATCAGGCTACGAATCAGCGGGTCGCTTTTCTCGCCGCGCAGGCCGCACAGCTCGCCAAAGGCCCAAACAAGCCCGGTATTGGCCCGGGGACCGGGCAGGCCCGAGCGCCGGCACAGCTCGTCGCATAGCGCCGCCGCGTCTTTGGTTGAAATGGCATCATCAATGCGCTGCTCGAGCACAGTGCCTTGATATTCTTCGGTTGTTTGTTTCATGTGGCTTCGGCAGCTGCCAGCGACTGTAAGACCGGGGCCCGACCAATCGTTTGCATCGCATAGGATGGCACCTATGCGTCCCGTTCGCATCAACCACTTGTTCTACCGCCTCACCTTGGGCTCCTTCGTCGGCATCTCGCTCTCCGTCGCCGCGTGTGGCGGCGGCGCAGGTGAGCCGCCGCGCAGTCCTGCCGAATCTGCACAGGCGCCGGCCGCCGCAGAGCCAAAGACCGATCAGCCGTCAGCACAAAAGCAGCCGGCGCCGCCACCGGCCTATCCGGCCCAGCCCACCGCCCCCGGCGCGCCGGCAGCTGCCCCGGTAACGCCGTCCGCAGGGATGAGCGAGCCGCAGGTACCCCTGCTGCAGCTCAGCGCAGACTTCGACCGCACCTTCGCTCAGCTATCGGCGCAGCTCTCCGATTGCGCCCAGGCCTGTCGCTCCTTGGGGGCGCTCGAACGAACCGCCACGCGTTTGTGTGAGTTGGCGCGCGAGGCCAAAGAGCAGGCCCGCTGCGACGATGCCCAGCGGCGCGTGGCCTCGGCCCGCGGCAGAGTGCGTGCATCATGCAAGGTGTGCCCCGAAGGCCCGTCGCTCGATGGCGCTGCGCCGTAGCACGAGCACCGGCGCGCCCGCCGCTACTTGATGGGGGGGCGATCGGTGCCGATCTCCACCACGCCATCGACGATGAACGTGAAGTTGTCGATGAGTACGCTGGAGTCGAGCGCCGTATCGCCGGTGTTCCAGATCATGAAATCGATCTCGAACACTTCGCCCCCTTGGAGCGGCAGCTTGGAGGTGAGCCACCCCGTTGCGCCGCCACCCACGGAGAGTTTGCCCGCACAATAGGTGCCCGGCGCTTCGAAGCCCGTGCCGCCCAGCTCCTCGGCGCCGCCGGGGCACACGGCCATGCCAATGCCTTGGCCACCGGCGCAGCCCGTTGGCGTGTTGGGCGTACAACGGTCGAAGAAGCCGTTGTTGACGCTGACGGGGTTGCCCTGCTTGTCGAAGGAGATGTTGTCGGTTTTGCCTTGGCTCTTCACGTACGCCAAGAAGCCGTCGTTGAATGAGCTGCAGACGAACTCGGGCCATTCGCTGGAGAAGAAGTTGAAGTCGAAGGAGACACCAGTGGCATTCTTGGGCGCTTTGATCTCGAGGTGGACGCCGACCACGTCGTGCACGTCGGTGGCAAGACCGCAGGTCTTGCTGGCCTTGGGGTACCCCGCTGGAAGCACGCCCGATTCTGCCCGCATGGGCTTGACGCCGTTTTTGAACGAGATGCCGTTGCTGCCGTTGTACTCGCGCGCGTAGCCCGTGCTCAGCACGCCCAGCTTGGCGCCCTCGCGCGGGCGCAACTTGTTGCCAAACTTGGTCAGCGTGCCCACTTGCTCTTTGCCAGGCAAAGCCGTGCTGCCAAAGCCGTTCTCGAGTCGCGCAGACACAAGGCCCCAGTCGTCGGCCACGGCGGCGTCGGCCACCTTGCACAAGCCGATGGCCCGGGCGAAGTCTTTCGCGCTTGCCTCGGACGGCGTGTCCGCATCGCAGCCGCCGCCTTTGGGCCCCTGGTCGTCGTCTTTGGGGTCGCCCCCAAGAATTCCGCCGCCGCCCGCATCGGCGCCGGAGCCGGCATCCACGGAGCCCAAGAATGGGTCGTAGGTGGGCGGCTTGCTCGAACCACAGCCCCAGCAGATGCCAAGACCCAAAACCACCGCCGCGGTGCTTCGTCGCCTCACCTTCCAAAGTGAAGCACACTCGGCTGCAGGTTGGCACATGTGCGATCGAGCTCAGGAGCTTATGGCGCCGCGGCTGCCCTGGTACGTGTGTACACACGGCCACACCACCGCCGCGAAGGCCGTTTTCCTCGAAGAATCGACCGCCCCGTCGCGCGCAGCGCTGGTGCGGATCGTGCTAGTGCCGTCACCCAGCTTCCGCGGAGGGAACTTACATGCGTAAATCACCGTTCTTTGCGATTCCTGTCTTTGTGGCCCTTGCGGCCTCGGCCTGCACCTCGACTTCAAGCAGCAACGCCGTCGACGCATGTGGCAGACTCTTCGACGCGTACGGCGCAACCTACGCCAAGTGCGGTGCCACGGGCGCCGAGTTCGCACCGTCTTTGCGCCCCAACTTCATTCAAACGTGCGTCAACGCAAGCACCGCCCCGGGGTCGAGCCTAAGCCCCTCCCTGTTCGACACTTGTGCCGCCGCAGTTCAGAGCGCGAGCTGCACAGACCTCGACGACCTCCCCGCCTGCCAAGGTACCGCCGGCACCCTCGGTGACGGCGCCGGGTGCGCGGACAGTTCGCAATGCGCCAGCACGCGCTGTTCGGTCACGAGCTCGTCGAGTAGCTCGTCGAGCAGCTCGTCGAGCAGCTCGTCCAGCGGCGCCCCAACGGCCACCAAGCCCGCGTATTGCGGCGTCTGCACCCCCACACTCGGCGAAGGCGCTGCCTGCACCGATCGCAGCGAGACGGCGCCGTCCTGCGCGCGTGGCCTCGAGTGCCGCGACGCCAAATGCCAAAAGCGCGAGGAGGTGCCCGAAGGAGGCAACTGCGCCAACGTGGACGCTTCGGGCACCGGCGCAAGCGCACGCAAGTGCGTCAGCGGCACCTTTTGCGACCTCAAGTTCACCGATGGCAAGTACGAGGGTACCTGCAAGAAGCCGCCTGCAAAGGGTGAGCCTTGCACCGTATCGTGTGCAACCGGTCTTGTCTGCAGCGCTGGGATCTGCGGCGACCGAAAAGATGTTGGCGCTGCCTGCAACTCGAGCAACGAATGCAAGCAGGGGTTGTCTTGCAAGTCCAAGAAGTGCGACGCAAGCAGTCGGTCCCAGGTGGATGGGCCTTGCGGCACCGCCCCCGATGGCAGCTCGTCTACGGAGTGCGCGGACGGCCTTGCTTGCGTGATTGCCTCAGGTAGCCAGGGCACGTGCAAAGCCAGGATTCCTTCGGGTGGCGCTTGCGAGCGCAACAAGTCCGGCGCGGTGCCCTGCGAACGGTACCTGACGTGTGTCGACGGCACCTGCCAGGTCGAAGACGCGAACCGCTGCCTGTAGCTCCAGGCGGCGCGTTCTCCCGTCATCGCATCGGAACGGCGGGGGTCGTCAGCCCAGCGTGTCGAGCCCTGCGGAGTCGCTTCCGCAGGGCTTCGCTGCTTTGTTCGGCCGCACCGTGTCGCTTCAGCCCGCTTTGCGTCGTGCCGCCACCATGGCCCCGGGGGTGTCGGTGATGAGCCACGTTGCACCGGCCGACACAAGCGCCTCGGCGCGGTCTACGTCGTTGACGGTCCATGCGCACACCCGCAAGCCGGCGCGCTGCAAGCGCCGGATGCGGGCGCCTGTGACCAATGGGTCTTGCAGATGTGCCGCGGTGACCCTGCCTCGCATGGCCAGCGGCAGGAGCGTGGCGAGCGGCGCCGTGCGACCGCCAACCAGCATGGCCCGCGGCGTGTCGGGCGCCGCAGCGGCCAGCGTGAGCACCACGCGAGGGTCGAAGGACGAGAAGATCACGTCGACGCCGTGGGACCTGCGCACCTCGTTGACTGCCGCAAGGCAAAGGGCCCGTCGGTTGGGTACATCGGCTTTGACCTCGACGTTGACCAGTTTGCCGCGGAGGAGCTCCAGCGCTTCGGCGAGCGTTGGCACCGGTTCGCCTCCCAGTCGTGGCATCGATGCCCGCGTCGCCCGGGCCACGAGGCGCGTGTCGGCCCCCTCGGAGATGCGCGCCAGAGACGGATCATGCAGCAGCACGACGTGGCCGTCTGCGGACAGGCGCACGTCGAGCTCGACGCCGTCGGCACCTTCGTGCAGCGCCCGCGAGAACGCCGCCAGGCTGTTCTCTGCCGGCCACCCTGGCCCTCGGCCCCCACGGTGCCCAAGGATCACGTACGCCAAAGCGCCCCCAGTGTTACTCCGCCGCCATCGCGCACGGACGAAACTCTAGCGCCCCCAATCGGAGTCTTCCATGTGCCCGAGCCCGAGAGGGGCAAGCGGTCGATCCCGAGCAACGGCTATTGGTCGCAGAGGCTCTCCATGCACGCATCGGCGATCTTGCGTGCTTTCTCGAGGCTCGTGCCCTTCACACTCCCGAGGGCCATACAGCAGCTCCGGCACGCAAGAGGCACCGCCTCCGCGCAGTCCGACTCATCCTGCGGAAGCCCGTACACCTCTTTCTCGGGGGGCGCCGGACTTGGATTCGTGTCCGGCAAGGGGGCCGGGTCTTTGGAGGCTGGCGTCGTATCTTCTTGTGGCTTGGTTTGGCCCGGAGGCGTTGCCGGGGCCGTGGACTTCTTGGCGACGGGGTCTTCCGAGTCTGGCTCTGGCCCCGAACTCCGGAAAGGGGCGCACGCAGCAGAACCGACGATCGCGATCAATAGAACCGCCCGGATCCGAGACATAGCCACACGATCGTGCATACGGTGGGCCAACGCGTTGCGTGGGGGAGACAGTCGCAATCCCGGGGAAATTTCTGCAGAGACTCCAGAGGCCCCACACGCACCCCGGATCATGATGGGACGTGTCCGATGCCCCAGCCGTGCCTCGGGTAACGAACGCCTTAGCGGCGCTCGAGTTTGCGGGGGCCGCTCTTTTGCGCAAACCAGTTCGTGGCCAGACGGCGGTGTAGCCCCGAGGCGTACAGACAATCTCGCAGTCCGTTGAGCTCGTGCGTGACCTCGCCATGAGAGAGACTGCTCTTGATGGCCACGGCTTGGGCCGTGACGATGCGCTCCCGGGAGAGCGACCCCTCGACGGTCTCTTCGGCCACGTCCACACCGGCTCGCTTGAGCTCGGCGAAGAGCCCTTGGGTGTTGGCCAGCGGGTTGCCGCCGGTGGTGTAGCTCACGAGCTTGTGTCGTGTGCGCTGGTTGCCGCTGCGGCCTGCGATGGCCCAGTCACGGAAGGCCTCCGTGTCGGCGTAGAGCGCGTCGAAGAGGTACACCTCGTTCACCTCGCAGCCGCCTTTGCGCAAGCAGGCTGCGGCGGCGTGGTAGCCGCCCGAGTGGGCGCTCAGGCACAGGTGGTCCACGTCGCTCCGCTGAGGAACACCGCTTGGACCCAGCGCGGTGCTGCAGGCGGGGCCCGCAAGCAGATCCAAGGTTTCGATGAGCAGCCGCGCAAGCCCGCCCTCGGCCTCCAGTTTGCCGGCGCTCGAGTCTGCGGCCATGACCGGCCCTTGGGGCACGATGAGGATCGCGTTCTGTCGGCTGTCGACCAGCTGCTCCCGCAGTCGATGTGCCTTCATGGCGCTCTCGGCGGTGGAGTTGTGGCCGTGGAAGTGCACGATGACGGACGTATGCTTGAGCGACATCGCGCGGTGGTGTGCGGGGACGAACACCATCACCGTCGAGTCTTTGTACGGGGCCCCCGCTGCGGGGAAGGGCGCATGGTCGAGCATCAAGGTGAGCGTGGTGCCCATGGGCTCGCGGACGATCTTGATGATCTTGTGCGTCTCGCTGGCCTGCGCGGCCTTGGGTAGCTGCAGGAGCAGTAGCGCGCTGCCGCCGAAAACGAGCAGATTGCGCCTCGTGGTCGTGCTTGGTTTCATGCGCACCTCACCTATGGACGTGCCTCAACTGGCGCTTGCGGGCCAACTTCTGCGTCGGGCTCGCCAGCACAGCAGAAGAACCAGCGTCGCGATGCCCGCGTACCCATCGCGGTCAATGCTGCCGGAGCCCACGCGGCAACCCTGTTTGGGGCCGGCGGCGCGCGGCACCGCCGGGACAGCGGCCACCGTTGGCACGGATGCGGGGGCTTCACCGGCACTTATGGAAGTGGGGCTCGACGTTGCGGGGGCAAGGGAGGCGTTGGGGCCTGCGTTTGCCCCGGCGTCCAGGGCCCGAACGGGCAACGCGAGCAAGGCGTCTACAAGCGCATCGATGTGCTGCGGCAACGCACGCCATTCGGCGGCGTGGTCGGCCCCCGCCACCAGGTCCCATCGCACGGGTTGCCCACAGCGCTGGTAGTGCCCACGAAGGCCCTGCGCCAGGTGGTGCAGGGGGTTCTTGTCGCCCACCAGAAAGAACACCGGTCGTGGTTCCACCGCGCAGCTCGGCTGTGCCGGGCCCATGCCACCGCCATGAAACACCAGCGCCGAGAACAGCTCCTCGAACGCCTGCGTTCGGTAGCCCATGTACGAAGCCCCACCGGACCAGCCCACGAGCCAGCGACGATGTTCGTCGATGGGGCGCTTGCCGCCGAGGCGGGCGACTTGCGCCGCGACGTAGCCGGGATCTCCGTCCCAGCGCCAAAAGCTACCCGGACACCCAAGGTCCGTGGGGCATTTGATGGCCAGCATCGCAATGTTGCGTCGGCGCAGTGTGGGGAGCCAAGCCGCGGCGAGGGTTTTGGGGTCTTGGTTGTCGCCGTGCAGCAAGACCACGAGGGGTACTTTGGTGTCGCCTTCGGGCAGGTGCTCGCTGCATCCCTTGCAAAGTGTTCCCGTGCTGCTTGCCGCAGATGCGTCCGCGGCGGTCTGCGCGTGAGCGCTGGTCGCCGTGACGCACACGATGGCAACGGTCGCCGCAAGCGCGCGGTTCAAGGCAGCCTGCGAATGTGCGTAAACGGAAACGGCTTCCAGAACGGCGTGGCGATCTGCCCATCGGCCTTGGTCACCACGAACCACGTCTCGGTCTCGCTGGGGCGAAGCACGTGGAAGCTTTGCGCCGGCATGTAGCCCTGGCCCAGGAGCAACGCCACGCGACCGTCGGCGTGTCTGGCCATGTCGAGCACCAGCACGGCGTGCCCGACGGGACTGCCCGGCAACACGAAGTAGTCGCCGCCCTGCAGATCTTCGAAGGCCACACGTTGGCCGTCACGCTCGATGGACGCGGTGTTGGCCCAGGCGAACACCTGATCAAGGTATGCGCGGAACGTGGCGTGATCGTCTTTGCCGGGGCCGGCGTGGCGCTTGAGCTGGAGCTTGTTGCCCTCGGCCACGGCGCGATCGCCTGCAAGGTAGCTTTGGTAGCTCATGCGGGTGCCCGAGGCGGCTTTGTAGGCCAGCTGGGTTCGTTTGCCCGCGAAGCTCCACTCGGCGTGCATGCGCAGCACCGAGTCGGCGCACTGTTGAAGGTCTTGGGCGCCCACGTCGATGTCGACGACGGCGGCGATGTTGGGGTGTTTGCCGCCTTGGTAGAGCGGCGTGCCGCGGTAATCGAGCACCAGTGCCCCCGGGGGCAAAAGTGGAAGGGTGCGCAGGAATGCACCGAAGGAGCCCGGCGCTACTTCCACGCGCGCAAAGCCCGCAGGTGGCGTCCCAAAGCGAACGTCGAGCCGATCGGCACCTTCTTGGTGTGGCCATGCATACGAGGCCAGGGGAGCCGCTGCCGAAGGGGTTGTGCTCGGTGCGCTGGCCGGGCGTGCAGCAGCGTCCGACACAGGCCCTTGCGCCGCACTCGATGGCGAGGTGGCCGCGGGCGCGGATGAGTCCACCGGGGCCGTGGCCGGGGCGCGAGCAGCCTCCTGTGCGGGCTCTCGCGGACCCGTGCAGCCGCTCAACACCGAGAACGCCAGCGTGGCTGCGGTAGCGCATCGCCTCACGGTGCACCCCCTTCGGTCTCGCCCGTGCAGCGCGCATCGAATAGCTCCGGTCGAAACTCAAAGTGCATGGTGTCATCATGATACCAGCGCCCGCCCCAGGCAAAACCGTGGGACTCGAAGGCCTCGACGATGGCTTCCGGCACCGGTGTCCGCCAGACGCCACCGGGTTGGTTCAGGTGATACTGGGCAAGCGCGGGGTTCAGATCGATGGCGATGCCAAAGGCGTGGGCGCTCAGGCGCTGCGTGCCCGCGATGTTGCGATGGTTGTAGGTGCCACCCAAGGTGTCTACGTAGCGGGCGGCCATCGGATCCGCGCTCGCCAGCTTTTCGAGCGTGGAGAATACCGCGCGAAAGGCCTCGGCGGCGCGACGATGCACGCTGACCTGGTTGCGCCGCAGCGGGAGGCGCACCAGGCTACGCTGGACGCTTTCGGCATCGCGCCCATAGGCTTGACGCAAGAGCGACTCGACGCGCACGCGCCCGGGATCGTGGTCGACGATGCTGACCTTGGCTGGGGGCTCCCGGCGGTAGGGCGGGACGAAGATGTCCGAGAGGCTCGGCCCCGCCAATCGCTCCGCCGGTGTCTTCCGCCGACCGTCGTCCCAGGGCACGAAGAGCTCGGCGGCAAGCAATCCGTCGCGTCCGTCGCGCGTCGTTATCTGCGCGTCGTATAGCGTCGCCAAACACCGGAGCCGTTCGTGCACGGGGCGCAGCGGCGGCACCACGCCCGCGTCGGCACCGTGCGCGTCGCCGGAGTGATCCGTTGCCACGGAGGAAGCTGGGGCCCGCACGGAGGCGGACGGTGCCTCCGGCGGTGAACCCACGCGCGCCGCACTGGTGCTCGCGGAAGGCACATCTTTGCTCCGAACCGCGCCATCGGGGCCGCGGCACGCCGGAATCTGCGTCAATGACCACATGGCCAGCACCGTGGCCCCATACGTTCGCACTGCACAAAACCTACCATGATGGCGCCTACGGGGCTTCCGTCCGGGCCGCGGGGCAGGGTAGCCTTGTCGCCCATGCCGTCGCGTGCCCGCCGCCCCCAAAAGACTCTGGCCATGACCCGTGAACTGCCCGCCGCAAGCGCCCAGGCTGCTGCGCGCCGCGCCGACAAGGCCCACGAGCAGCTCGTGGCCGAGGCCCATCGCGCCGTGAAGTTCGTCAAGGGCTCCACGGACCGCATCGAAGAGCGGTTCTACGAGGTCGGCGAGGCGCTCGCGCAGCTGCAGCGCACCGAAGCGCTGCACGCGCTCGGCTTTCGCAGCTTCGTCGAGCTCTGCCGCAAAGAGCTGGGGCTCGACACGGACCTGGCCCTTCGCTTGGTGCACGTTGCCACCAAGATGACCGCCGAGTCCGCCAAGCGTTTGGGGGGCGGCGCGGCCTTGGCCCTTGCATCCCTCGAAGACACGGGCCCCGATGCCGATACGGTGGCGCTCAGCGGCGACGTCCTTGCCGCGCATGGTGCGCTGCTCGCGTCCACCAAGCGGAGCCACAGCGCGCCGCCGCCAAGCATGCGCAACGGCGGTGCCGGCCGGGCGGTGCCGGCCAAAGGCAAAGGCAAGCCGGCCAAGGCCGCAGCCCCGAAGGCCGCAGCCCCGAAGGCCGCAGCCCCGAAGGCCGCAGCCCCGAAGGCCGCAGCCCCGAAGGCCGCAGCCCCGAAGGCCGCAGCCCCGAAGGCCGCAGCCCCGAAGTCAAAGAAGCCCGCCGTTGCAGCCAAGGCGCCCAAGGCAAACCCCGTCACGGACAAGGCGCTCGCGGCGGGGCTCCAAAAGCAGCTCCGCGCCGCGGGCCTTGCCCGGGCCAAGGTGTCTGCGGTCAAAAAGAAAGGGCGCGAGTCGGACCTGTCCATCGAGGGGTTGTCCGTGTCCATGTTGTCGGTGTTGGCCCAAGAGCTCGCCCTCTTCGCCAAATCGCTCTAGGCGAGCCGCCGCGTTCCTAGGGTCCGTCATGTCGCGCTGGACGCTCGTCGTTGGCTTGCTCGCACTCGGTTGCACGCCCGCGGTGGCACCGCCGCCGAGTCCCAGCGCAAACGTGTCTATCCCCGTGGCCAGCGCGCTGCCGCCGCCAACGGCTGCGCCCGTCGAGATCCTTCACCTGCCACTGCCAGCGCAACCATTCAGCTCCAAGGGCAAGTGGGCCGCGGCCTATGGTCTCGCCCTCGAAACGGCTTCCGGACGTTTGCGTCAGATCCCCAGCGGAGCACCCACCTTCGATGACGACGAAGACACGGTGGCATTGGTGGCCCCCGGTCGGGTGTCCATTGTGCACTTGGGCAAAACGGATCCGAGCGTCAGCATCGATACCGAGGCGTCGGACGTTGCCTTCGGCCCCCAAGCGCGGTCGTTGGTCTATCGCGCGGGCGACACGCTCCATTTGTTCGAGGTGGACTCGCGCTTCGACAAGAACATGGGGCCACCGCCCACGGTCGATCGCAAGTTCGTCCCGGCGTTTCGCTTTGGCGCCGATGGACGGCTTCTCGTGTGGGGCTCTGCCGAGGGCGCCTACGCCTACGACCGAACGGAGCGGCTCGTTCGGTCGCGGCACGAGCCCACCAAGCCCGTGGCCGATGTACAGCCTGGGGGCGAGTTCGTCGCATCGTTCCATCCGCCCAGGCTCGTGCTCTGGGCGCACCGTACCCGCAAAGAGGTTCTGGTAGACCCCAACGTCGAGTCCTTTGCGCTCTCTGCAGACGGGGCCACCTTGGCCACCGTCGCGCCGGGCGCCCGGGTGTTTCGAATCCGTTCCGTTCCTTCGGGCAAGACCCTGTCCGAGGCGCCTTTGCCCGGAACCGAACCGGGGGACAGTGTGCGGTTTGCATGCAACGAGCAGCGCTTTCGCGCCACGGTGCTTGGGGCGGCTGGTCTTGCGTTCTCGCGGCACTGCGGACCCACGGACGAGGCCTTGGTCGAGCCTGCGAGCGGCAAGGTGATATCGACCAAACGACGCACGGCGGCGGACCGCGCCGTCGAGGCCACGGAGTATGTTCGCTTGTGCGGCCGTGCCGGCTTCTCGGGCTGCGCGGCGGTGTCCGATGCGCTCACACGGGCTGGTCGCCCATTCTGGTTTGGCGCTGGCGACACCCTGGCGCTGGCATCAGGCCCCGAGGGTCGCGTCGCCGTTGTGTCCCGCGCCGATGCGTCCATCAAGCTGCTGCTTGGGGACTCAGAAACGCAGCACCTTGGGCCAACGAGCGCGGTGTCGCCGACCCACGATCGCCTGCTGGGGGTCGACGGCACGGGTACCTTGCGCCTTTGGGACCTCGGCACCGGTAAGGTGTTGGTTGCCCGGAGCGTCAAGGCCGTCGCTGCGCCCTGACGCTCGTTGCCGCGGAGGTCAGTCGTTCTTTGCGCCCGCCGCCACCCAGGCCTTCACCATGGCCGCTGCGGCCGGGTTGTCTGCGGGGTTGTCGATGGGCATGCTGCCACCGAGCCAAACCAAGGGCGAGATGTTCTCGATGCCAATGGGCGACGCTGCACCAGCGTTGGGCGTGACCAGGCCCGCCTGCACGAGACCCTGGTAGCAATCGGCCTTGTTGGTGCCGCACTTGAAGCCTCCGCGGAGGTTCGTGTGGCAGCCTCCGGTACCGCTGCAGTGGCCCGGAGTCCCGGCGCCCAAGAGCTGCGTGTACACCTGCGTCCACGTTGGCGCGACGCCTGCTTCCGGGGCCCGGGCATCGCTCGCGTCGCTGCGCGCATCGGCTGCGCCCGCATCGGCGCCGGCCTCGGCACCGCCCTCGGTCCCCGCATCGGTACCCGAAGCTCCGTTGCGCAGGCCATAGACCACCAGGGTGTTCGCCCCGGTGCCCACGAAGACACGGCCATTGGCGATGGTGGGGGGCGCGAACTTGGCGCCGTTGCCCATCTCGTCCGCTGCCAGCGTCTCGCTCGACCAGAGCTTGCGCGTGATGTCCGCCGCGTCGAAGGCCTCGAGCACCGACGGGCCCGCGTCTCGGGCCAAGCCTGCGGTGCTCCGTTTGGGACGCACTGCCCACACGATGGCCGTGCCCGACGTCTCACCATCGGACGACACCGAGAGCTGTCCGCCCGGATAGCCCGTCTGCGAACCTGCGTTCTCGATGGCCGGCAAGACGAACTTCTGCCCGTCGAAGCGATAGGCCTTGAGTCGATCGCCAGAGCCCCAGAGGTAGTAGAAGCCGCCGGTGCCGCGTTTGTAGTACGCCGCACCGCCCCAGGCGCCGCGCAGGGTGCCTTGGAACTTCTGCACGAGCTGCGTGTCGCCCGGCACCGAGCCTCCCATGTTTCCGCGATTGACCAAGTAGGCCTGCCCGCGTTTGTCGCCGGTGACGTAGAGCTGCGTGCCCGGAATCAGGATGCCACCGATGGGCCCAAGGCTCAGGTCGCGCGGGCTCCATTGCCGTGTGTCTGAAGGCGTAAAGAAGCTCTGAACGGCCAGCGCCGTGCCCGTGTCTCGCAGGCGCACGGTGCTGTTGGCGAAGCTTCCGGCGCCATTCCAGGGGCTTCGTTGGCTCGTGTCGTATGCGTCGCCCGACGAGTAGTAGACATCGCCGTTCTCGTCGGCGGCCAGCCCCACGCCGCCCTGCCAAATGCCGCCCTCTCCTCCGTTTGGCGATGTGTTGTGCACGCCAGTCTGTTGCAGCGTGGTGGCGTCGTACGAGAGCACCCAGCCGTGGTAGTCCTGGATGTCGCAGAGCGACGCGAACGCGATGTAGATCTTGTTGCCGACCTTGAGCAGCCCCGGCCGATTGTGGTTCCGCAGTCCGTCGAGCCGCACCACACCGCCGACGGAGCCAGCGCCGGTTCCCGGCACTTGTGCCGTGATCACCATGGGGCTGCCGGTCTTGGCCGCGCCGGTCTCGATGTCGAGCGCATGCAGCTTGTGCAAGAACTTGCCGTTCTCTTTGTTGCGCGTCGTAAACCACATGGTCTTCTGCGCCAAGTCGATGACCGGCGTCGAGGTGATGCCCACCTCCGGTGCCAGCAGGCCGCAGCCTGTGTCGGTGGCGGGTACCGCGGGACCGAAGTTGCGCGTCCACAGGGGGCCCGCCTGCGGGCGCGTGTCGTCCGCGTCGAAGGCGAAGATCGAGTTGTGCTCCGTGGCCACGTAGACCACGTTCTTGCCAGCCACGCCGCCCACGTACAGAGGCTGCGCGTACACCTGACCGTCGACGGCCCTGGAGAACACTTTTCCAAAGGAGCCTGCCTTCACGTTCGCCGTCGTGAGGATCTTCTCTTTGGGGTTGGCCCCAGTCCGCGCCAGATCGTTCTTCGACGTCAGCACGTGCACGTTGCTGGCGATGGCTTGCTCGGTGCTGGACGCCTCGTCTTGGGTCTCGACATTGCAGGCAGCCATGGCGCCTAGCAGCGACAACACAACACCAACGGCGGGCAGAGATCGGTTTCGCAGGATGGTCATGAGGTGTCCGTAGATGTAGTTACAGGTAGCAGCGCCGATCTTGCTCGCAACCCAATCATTTCAAATGGATGCGGATCCCTTGGGATCCAGGTCAGTCCAACAGCCGAGGATCACTGCAGAAGCTCGACAGTGTAAGGTCCGGCCTGCGTCGTCCGTTTCTTTGGTGCCCCGGCGCCCTCATCGAAAATGTCCAATTCCTCTGCAACAACGGGTCTCCGCACGCGTGTCGCGTTTGCCTTGTGCACTGCCGCGGGCTTGATGGCGTGCAGCGCGGAGCGCGCGCCGGCCAGGTCCGTCAAGTCGCCAGAGCCGGCGCCGGCTTCGGCCGAGGCCACGCGCGACGTGCCCACGAGTGCGCCCAAGGGCGCGCCGGAGGCGCCGACGCAAAAGCTCGACGTGGCGCCGGCCGACCCCAACAGAAGTCGCGACTCGCGCGATGCCTTCTCCACGTTGGCCAAAGAGTTCGACGACGCTGCGCGTGAGCTGTCGGGCACCCTGTCCGAGTGCGGCACGGCCTGTCGGTCGCTCGGCGCCCTCGAGCGTGCGGCCTCGCGCTTGTGCGAGATCGCCGAGGAGCTGCACGATGCCCAAGCCCGATGCCAGGATGCGCGGCGTCGGGTCGATGATGCGCGCAAACGCGTCCGTGCGTCGTGCGCCGACTGCGCCAAGTAGCCGCAGGCGTCAGGGCTTCGACTCGGGCAAGTACACGCCTTCCGCCCGCCGCTCGGGCGCGACCAAGCGAGGCTGCCCCGTGGTCTCCGTGACCGCGAGCCAAAGCGCGCCGTCCGGGTCGACGCGCCGCCTGTGCGCCGTGACGAGCGACAGCGGCGCGTGCGTGAACAGGTTGTGCATGTAGCCAACGACAATGTCGGTCTTGCCCGCCATGGCGGCATGGACGGCATTGCGGGCCAACGCATCGCAGTAGATGGCATCGCTGGCGTTGGCCGCCACACTGCGGATGGTGTAGCTCGGGTCGATGTATTTGACCGATGATGGCAGCTTGGCCGCGCGCAGGTACGCGGCGATGGCATCGCGGAGCCGCGGGCCGATGTCGGCGTCGGCATCGGCGTAGCGGGCATTGCCCGAGGCATCTTTTGCCGCGGCGGCGCCGGGCAGCGATGCACCGCAACCCTCGGCGACGACGATGACGGCGTGGCCGCGGTCCCGCAGACGCGCCTGGATGGCAGTCAGAAGGCCGTGGGGGCCCTCGAGATCGAAGGGAACCTCGGGCACCAAGCAGTACTTGACCTCGCGGCTCGCGAGGGTGCCCGCCGCGGCGATGAACCCGGCGTCGCGCCCCATGAGTTTGACGACGCCCACGCCATTTTGGGTGCCCGTGGCCTCGGTGTGTGCCGCGTCGATGGCAGCCCGGGCCACCTCGACGGCGCTTTCGTAGCCGAACGAGCGTTCCACGAACGCAATATCGTTGTCGACGGTCTTGGGGATCCCCACCACGGCGATGGGCTTGTTGCGGCGCGCCAGCTCTTGCGCGAGCGCGTGGGCGCCGCGCAGCGTGCCGTCGCCGCCGACACAGAACAGCACATCGACGCCATCGCGTTCGAGCGCATCGGCGAGTTCTCTTTCGGTGCGTCCACCGCGCGACAACCCCAAGATGCAGCCGCCTTGGCGATGAATGTGTCGGACGGTTTCCGGGGTGAGCCTCATGGGGGGCTCGGCGTCTTGGCCGCACATGCCGGCGAAGCCAAAGCGGTAGCCGATGGCGCTCTTGACCCCGTACTTGTGGAAGAGTTCGAGCACCAGTGACCGAACCACGTTGTTGAGGCCGGGACACAGGCCGCCGCAGACCACGATGGCCGCGCGGCATCGCGCAGGGTCGAAGAAGATCTTCTCTCGGGGGCCTGCGCGTTCGAACATCCGGGGAGATGCCTCGAGCCCTGCGCCCGCAGAGGCTTGGACGTCGAACAACACCCGCGCGTCGTCGCTCGTGTAGTCGGCGATGCCATCGCCACGCACGTTCGACAGCCCCAAGGTCGAAGGGATCCCGCGCTCGCCAAGGGTTGCAACCAACAGGTCTTCGGGGCGAACCATGAACGTACCTTGCCCTATCGCTGTGGCGGCGGGGGGTGCAATCGTTGCGTGCGTGCCAAGTCCGCACCGCAGCGCTCTCCGTAACCACGCACCAAGGCACCCAAAAACGATGCGGGCGCTCGACTGTACGGCGGCGCCGCGCGAAGGCTCTCGGGGCCACCCAGGCGTTCCATCACGAGCGCCCGGGGGTGATGTGTCCCGTCGGCGGAGACCTCGAACAAAGCGCCATGCGCGTCGATGCCGTGCAGAGCGCCGTTGCCCAGGGGGCTTTGGTAGCTATCGCTCGTTGCGGCACCGCCAAGCGTATGCCAGCGCCCCTCGGCCCCTAGCGCCCTCAGGGGGCTGCTTTGCTGCAGCAACGCAAGGATGAGCGCTGGAATGTCTGCGTTGGAGATGGCCTGGCTGCCGGCCATGTGTCGCAAGGCCGAAAGTGCACCCACCACCCGGGCGCGGTCTTGGGACTGCTCGAGCAATGCCGACGGGAACCAGATGAACACCGGGATCTGGCTCAGCGCCTGCGAGGGCTCTCGGTCTGCCCAGGGGAACCATTGGTGCGTGGTGTGATCGGCGGCGACCACCACGATGGCCCGTTGGCCCAGGGGGCTCGCCTCGAGCGCTTGCACAAAGGCTCCCAACGCTTGGCTTGCGTAGCGCAGCGTCACGATGCGGTCGCAGTGCTCGCCCACAAGCCCCCGCTGCGCGCAGAGCGCCCGCATGGGGGCGGCGTCGCTCTCCGTCAGGTCGTCGGGGAGCGTGTAGGGAGTGTGATGCGACATGGTCAATACAAAGTTGTATTGCGCACGAGACGGCGGAACCCGAGATGCCTGCTCCAGGGCCAGGGCGTACACGCTGGCATCGGACACGGCGCGCCACACGCCCCGCGGCGCACCCATGGGATATGCCTGCCGCTCATAGAGCGTGAGCCCGTGCAGCTTCAGGAACGACGCCATGCTGTCGAAGGCAAACTCGTGTCCGTAGAACGCCGAGGTCTCGAAGCCCGCGCCGCCCAGCACATCGGCGGTGCACCGCAGCGGCACGTTGCCCAGATCTCGACCCAGCGCCAGGTTGAACGGCAACGCCCCCATGCCACACATCACCGCCCCCAAGGCTTGGGCCGTACGCACCCCGCTTTGGTGCGCATGCCGAAAGGCCACGGCCTGCTCGCTTTGGTAGGCCTGGTTGACGAAGGGCGTGAGCGCCTGCGGTGCGCTGGCGGCGAGCGCAGACACATCGTCGCCGCGGGCGCTTTCGAAAGAAACGTGGAACACCACCGGTTGCACATCGCGACCTGCAAAAAGTGCCCGGGACAAGTCTCGGGCGGCTTCGACCATCGGCGGGCCAGGCGCATCCAGCTCCCGACGTAGCGGGTGCGTTGCGCAGATTTCTTTGGGCGAGTCTTTTGCGTCGGCGGCCAACAGTGCGTCGGCCACCCGGGCATCGAAGCCAAAGGCGCGGGCGCCTCGGGCCAACTCCTCGCGGTCCGCCGGCGCGCTCTTCATCACGCGGAGAATCTCGGCGGCGGAGCCGTCGTTGCCGTCGGCACGCATCCACTGCGACACGAGCACCCGGGCCGGCGAGGCCACGGCCTCGCTGTTGTGCAGGCCGTCGCAGAAATGCTCGACGGCGCCGGCGGCACGATGGACCCCAGCGAACAACAGAATGCCAATGAGTGCGACGTGTTTGGCGGCCCGGCGCCGTACATGCACCTCGTTTTTGCTGATGCGCAGCGCCGCGCGGGCGAGCACCACCAGGCAGAGCGCCGCGATAAGGTTGCCTAGGGCATAGCGCCCAAGCACCAGCAGCTGGAGCTCACTGCGGACGAAGTCGGCGTCGCTTGCACCCACGCGCACATCGACGAGGCCGGGCAGCACGCCCCGCTGGAGTTTGAATTCCATGGCGGCGTTGTGCCCAAGCCCCAAGAGCAGGGACACCCCACACAAGGCCGCAAAGGCGAGCAGCGGCTTTCGACCCTGCAGCGCCAAGGCCAGCACCACCACAAGCACCGCGAAGGGGCCCAGCACCGACAAGTCCACCACGACACCGCCCAACACGAACAGCAGGCGGTCGACCCCCTGCGCCTGGTCCATGGCCAGCGCGATGCGCGACGGCAAGGTGCTCATGGCAACGGCGCCAAGGCCAACCCCAAGGGCAACGAGGGCGCGCGTCCACTCATCGCCCCGCGGTCGGGCGGCCGCGAGCCAACCGGACATGAGTGCCCGAAGGCGCGGTGGCGGCAAGGGGTCGGTGTTGCTTGTGGTCATGTGGCGCGCTCGGTTGGATTCGAACCAACGACCGGCGGCTTAGAAGGCCGCTGCTCTATCCAGCTGAGCTACGAGCGCAAATGGGGGATCGGCAAAATGGCGGGCTTACGCTACCGCACATGCCGGGCCCCGGGTAGGGCCCCAAAGGGGTACAAAAACCGCTCTATTCCAGGATCACGGGCTTTAGCGAGTCGCCCATCTGCGCCGGGAGGGTGCCCCGGGCCTGCTTGTCGCCCAGCCCCAGCTGGCCCATGTCGTTTTTTCCCCAGCACTTGATGCTGAGATCGTCGAGGGCCACGCAAACGTGGTGCTCTCGCGAGGACAGGTTCACGACCTTCCGGCCCTGTCCCAAGGACACCGCGGCCAGGTTGTCGCCGATACGTGCCGGGCTGTCTCCGTGCCCCGTGGTGTTGCCGAGGCCCAACTGCCCGCTGGCGTTGGAGCCCCAGCACTTGACGCTGTCGTCGTCGAGCAGCGCACACGTCGAAAAGCCACCGCAGGTGATGAGCTTGGCCCTTCGGCCCGTGCCCAGCGACACCGCCGGCAGGTTGTCGCCCATCTGCCCGGCTGCGCTGCCCCGCTGTGCCGTGTCGCCGCTGCCCAGCTGACCGGAGGTGTTCGCTCCCCAGCATTTGGTGCTTCCGTTGTCGAGCAGCACACACGAATGGTAGCTGCCCGCGCACAGCTGCAAGGCCACGCGGCCGGTGCCGAACTGCACGCCAGCCAGGGCATCGCCCATGTCGCCCGGCAGCGCGCCTTTGTCGACCAAGGAACCAATGCCAAGTTGGCCTTGGTCGTTGTGACCCCAGCACTTGACCTGGCCGTTGTCGAGCAGCACGCAGGTATGCTCGTTGCCCACGGCAATGTGCGTGGCCGTGCGGCCTGCGCCAAACTGCACGGCCTTGAGAGCGGCGCCCATCTCGCCCGGGCCATCGCCGCGGTCGTTGGTGTCACCCAGGCCGAGCTCGCCGCTCATGTTGCTGCCCCAGCACTTTACGGAGCCACCTTGCAGCAGGCCGCACACGTGGAAGTCGCCCATGACCACTTGCGTGACGGCGCCGCCCAGATCGATGGGCTTGAGCGCATCGCCCATCTCTGTGGGGAGCTTGCCCCGCGCGAGCGAGTCGCCCTGGCCAAGCTTGCCAAAGGTGCCCGAGCCCCAACACTTGAGGCCACCGTTGTCGAGGACTGCACAGGTGGCCAAGTACCCGAGAGACACCTGCTTGGCCGTGCGCCCGGTACCCAGGGAGACCGTCGGCAGGGCGTTGCCCATCTGCCCCGTGGCGTCGCCGCGGCCTTTGGTGTCTCCCAAACCCAGCTCGCCAGAGCCGTTGCTTCCAAAACACTTGAGCTGACCCGTCGGCAAAATCGCACAGCTGTGGCTGACGCCAACGGCCATGCGCGGGGCCTGCTTGGTGGGCGTGTCGGGTCCGCCGTCGGGCTCGTCGTCGATACCGCCGCTGCTCGACGTGCTGGTTCCGGGCTTGTTTGGCCCGCCGGTGCTGCTGCTTGTGCTGGTGCCCACGGGGGACTTGGTGGACGGGCGAACACCCGGAGAGCTGCCGATGTCGCCATCGGAGCACGCAAGCAGGATCGAACCCACTGCAGTGGCGCAGGCGGCGACGGCCAAAGTTAAGGAGGCACGTGAGGATGCGCCCATGGCGAATGCCTTAAGCATGGCACATGGACCTACATGGCGAAAGCAAACGGTCGCGATTCTGCGCCCGGGACCATGGACGTGTGGACCCACCTCTCGGTACACTGCCGGGAATGCTTGTTTTCTCGGAAGATCCGAAGCGCGCCGAACACGAGATGCACGCGGTCATCTTCTATCTCGTCACCTTCGGCTACATCGACGGGGACTTCGACGCCAAAGAGCGCGCGTATGTGCAGAGCCACATCGAGAAGCTCGTGCGGCATCGTGCGGCGCTGCTCATGCGCGACGCCGACACCGCCGCGCGCGCCGAGACCATCGAGCGCTGCATCAAGCACTTCCACGAAGTGTTCGAAGGCGTCGACGCCAACGTGCGCGAGCTGTTCACCGAGTCCGTCACCGACGCCGAAGACCCGCGCGAGTTCGTCCGCAGCAAGCTCAAGGTGCGCTGCTTCGAGATCTTCCAGAGCTTCGACCGCCAGGGCCAAGACCACCTGATGACCGCCGTCGACGGCCTGCTCATGGCCGATGGCGAGGCTCACCCCGCCGAGGTCGAGTTCCGGGCGGAACTTGCCGCGCTGTTCGAGCAAGAGCTCGACGTGGAGCTCTCGCCCGACACCGAGTTCGATTCCAAGTCTCGCCTCGAGGTCGCGGCGCCCTTCCGCGCGCAGCCGATCCCCATCGACCATCCGTTTTTCCGCCCCTACGAGCAGGCCTTCGACGGCGATCCGACCAAGGTCAAAAAGCAGGTCAACGTCGACGTGGACTTGCTCGAGGCTGCGGAGCGCGTGCTTTCGGCCCAGCGCGCCCGCGGCGCGGGGTTGCTCGATGGCAAGACCAACATTGCGCAGCTCAAGGGCGTGGTGGGCAAGCTCGATGGCCACACCTATGTGTACATGCCGCCGCCAGAGCAGGCTTTTGAGCTCACGGTGCTGGGCGACTTGCACGGCTGTTACAGCGTGCTCAAGAGCACCTTGGTGCACTCGCGATTCCTCGAGAAGGTCACGGCGTACCGCGCCAACCCTGGCCGCGTGCCGTACCCGCTGTTGGTATTGCTTGGAGATTACATCGACCGTGGCCGTTTCGGTCTGAACGGCGTGTTGCGCACGGTGCTCCAGCTGTTCGTGGCCGCGCCGGAGCACGTCATCGT
>JBIKNA010000575.1:0-4138 GCA_044358965.1 Polyangiaceae bacterium | reverse complement strand
AACACATCCTCCCAACGGCATCCGCTCCATGGTCTTGCTTGCATGACAGGCCACGAGCCCACGGTAGGACACGTGCTCGTTGCTCAACAGGCGATAGAACCCCTCGGTCTCGCATTCCTTCCTCATCAGCCGGGGAAAGCCGAGGTCCGGACGCCGGCACATCCGCTTGACCACCTTTTGGATACGGTCGACAACCCGCTTGTCACCGACAAACCCCAAGAATTCTGCACACACACCCGGTACCGCACGAGCTGAACGCTTCATGCCCCGGATACGTTTGTCCGCGGAAAAAGACCTTAACTTTGTGCGGGATCTTTAGACGGGCACGGGCACGCGTACGGGTACGGGGAAGATTCGCTTCGCGAATATAGGGACACACCCTAGTTTGCATAGGTCGCTCTCACTTTTCCTGATCAAGCGGCGCGCGCGCGGGAATGATGAGGCGCAGGATGACCGTGTCAGGCACCGCCACGAAATCGCTGCAAGGACAGGGAGCAGGTCCGTTGGCGTCCGGGATTGATCGCCTTGCGTCCGTCGTGGAGCAACACGCAGACTTCGTATGGCGCGCGTTGAGGCGCATGGGGGTAGCTCCCGAGCAAGCCGACGACGCGGTCCAGGAGGTCTTCATCGTAACGTCGCGAAAGCTTGGAGACGTCGAGAGCGGTCGCGAGAAGGCCTTCTTGTACGGCGTGGCCACAAACGTGGCGGCACATGCCCGCCGATCGAGGGCGCGCTCGCGCGAGATGACAGGGGACGAAAACGCCTTTGAGACCAAAGATGACGCGCCGGACCCGGAGATGCAACTGGCGGGCGCGCAGGCGCGGGCGCAGCTCGATCGGGTCCTGGGCGGCCTACCCGCGGATCTCCGCGAAGTGTTCGTTCTCTTTGAGCTGGAGGAGCTGTCGATGGTCGAGATCGCGCGTTTGCTTACGGTGCCCCAAGGGACGGTGGCGTCTCGCCTGCGCCGCGCGCGCGAGGAATTTCATGCGGCCGCTGCGCGGCTGCGAGCGACCCAGACACACAAGGGAGGACGGTCATGAGCGAACCCAAGCGGCTTCTCGAGAGCGCTGACGGCGAGTGTGACGCCTTCGAGGCTGCCCTGCTGCGCGCCGGACGCGGAGAAGCGATGCCAGCGGCTTCGAAGCGCGCCTTGATGGCAGCCGTGTTGGGCGGAACCCTCACGGCGTCGGCAGGCGCGGTGGTCACGACCAACGCCGTCAGCGCCAAGGCCGCGGGCGGCGCGGTCGCCAAGTGGCTGGTTGTTGTGCTGGTGGGGAGCACGATGGCTGCAACCGCGGGCGTCCTGATCGCCCAAAACTCGGCTCCAACTGCGGAGATGGCTACGCCCCGCACCCCGACTGCGACTGCCACTGCGACTGCCGCGGTGGTTCCCAGTGCGGATCGCGTAGAGCACGCGCCGACGCCGAGTGCATTGGCCACGGCCACCCCGGTTCGGTCACCGCCTGTGGCCACAGCCGCTGAACCGACAGCCTCCCATGCCGTCCGCCCTGGCCCGCCCCCCTCCGCGCTACCCAGCCCCACGCCCTCGGCGGAAGACCTCGCGGCGGAGGCGGCGCTGCTCGAAGACGCCCGTGACGCGGTCGCGCGGCATGACGGCGCGGCCGCCCTCGCGGTCCTGAACCGCCATTCGAAGACGTTTCCTCGTCCAGCACTCGCCGATGAGGCCTTCGTTCTTCGCGTCGAGGCGATATCCACGCAGGGTGACCACGAGCGTGTCCGCGCCCTGGCCTCGCCGTGGCTGGCCAACCACCCGACGAGTCCCTACGCGCCGCGCGTTCGTCGCGTCCTTGCCCTTGGCCAGGATCGCGTCGCCCCCTCGCCGGAGGGGAGCCCATGAGAGCCGTGCTTTTCCTTTTACTCGGCGCATCCCTGGTCCTGGGTGCCTGCGGCAACCGCGTGAGCGTTGGCTTCGTCGAGACCCCCGGCCGCCAAGGCGAGGCGTCGAGCGACGGCGGCTCGCCACCGCTCCTCATGAGCGACGCGTCCCCCCTCGATGCGTCACGCCGCGAGGCCGGCATCCCCTCTGCAGGATGCGACAACAAGGACTGCGGCGACTATTGCACACCGTGCGAGGACCCTTCACAACCGTGCGCGCCCGCCAAGGTGTTCCACGTTTGTTCCGCGCATGGGCAATGTGTTCCCGAGCAGCCTGGGTGCGTCGTCATTCAAGAACTCGATGGGGCTCCGGGAGCCCAGCCCTTCGTCCCCTGTGCGGGGTTGTCTTGCGGCGCGCCGTGCCCGACCTGCAACCCCAGCCGAGGCGCTTGTTCCGGCCAGGCGGACGGCTTTTGCCAGGTGGACGGCACCTGCGCTGCGCTTGCCGCAGAGTGCGACTGAGGAGGCGCTCGGGAGAAGTCGTGTGAACCCGACTTTGCCCCGACGCGCAGCGGAGGGCCCGCGTGGGAGGAGCCCACGAATTCACTTCGGGGGGCCTAGTACCCCGAATCCATCGAAGCGGCGACACTCTCGCGCCAATGCCTCGACCAACGCATCGCGACCATCGCCGAACTCCGATCGACCGTCGCCGCATGGCAGGCCGCGCGCGTTGGTGGTGCGGTCAACTGGCGCTTCACCAGCGCGCAGGCGCGGATTAAGCTGCACCGACTCTACCCGTCCATTTCGTAGATTCGGGCTACTAGGGCGCAGCCCTGAGCATTCGCTTGCGGCGCGTGCCGCCCTCACAAAGAGCCCGAATGCAGACGATCCAGTGATCAATCACGCCGGGCCCGGGAATGTAGTGACGAACCCTTTGAGAGGAGTCTCCCCATGCGCCTTGTAATCGCTGCTTCCGTCGTGTCCATCATGCTCATCGCCTGCGCTTCCGAAGCGGAGAATCCCGCTCCGGCAGGGCGCTCCGACTCGGCGCTGGAGGCCGCCAAGGTCGCGTGCACCGGCAAGAGCGCGGGCGACACATGCAGGCTGTGTCCCCCCAGCGATTCCAGCTGCGTGGAGACCATGGAGTTGAAAGTCTGTAGTGCCGCCGGTGTGTGTGGCGCGAGCACGGGCAACAGCAACCCGCAGCCCCCGCCGGCAGCGCAGCCGACGTACGCGCCGTGCGCTGGCAAGGCCGCCGGCGCTTCCTGCAGCCTCTGCGATCCGGCGGATGCAGATTGCGTCGAGACGCTCGAGGTGAAGACCTGCGATGCGAGCGGCGAATGCAAAAGTGACACTGGGGCGCAGCCCCCTCCTCCCGCGTACGCCCCCTGCGCAGGCAAGAAGCCTGGCGCGTCGTGCACGCTCTGCGACCCGGCAGACACTGGTTGCATCGAGACCGCCGTCCTCAAGACGTGTGATGCGAGCGGCACCTGCGGCTGAGTGCGCGGTCGCAAAGGGCGATGAAAGCACGCAAACCGCACCCTCCCGCGGCGATGGGGTGAGTTGGAGCCTGTCTCGCACTGCTCACGGGCACCTTCGTGTTGTGCACTTTCTTGGGCAACTGCGGCGTGCCCGGCCACCCCCGGCCTTTACGTACACCAGCGGGTGGCTGGGGTTCGGCGTCGGGCACAGGCGCGGGCACGTCTACGCCCGATAGAGCGGGATAGTCCCTTAGTGCTTCTTCGGGATAGTCCCTTAGTGCTTCTTGCCGTGCTTGCGAGTCTTTGGGGCCGGGGCGGGCTCTTTGGGCGTGGGCGCAACGGGAGGCGTGGGGGCGGGGACCACGGGCGGCGTGAGTTGCGGGGTCTTGATGCCGTCGCCGCCATGCGAGTGCGGGCGCTGGCCGCGCTTCTTGGCGTCGTCGAGCCACTTTTCGAGGGCGCCCTGGCCGCCGTCGGTGCGCAGGATGGCCTCCATGGGCCAGGTGGCCACGGGGCGATCGTTGATGGCAAAGACGATGTCGTAGCGACCGGCCTGGGAGAGCAAGGGCGTGCCGCCCTGGCCCATGCAGTTGAAGGGATGTTCCGGCCGCACTTCGGGGCGGATGCAGCCCACGCCGCGGCCCACGATGGCGCCCTTGTCGTCGAGCACGAAGGAGCTGATGGCCACGTTCTTGGTGGTCGGGTAGCCCCGGGTCGTTGCCTTCCCGGGGCCCCCACGGATCCGGACGTGCAGATTTCCCGCATCCGGCTCTTCGAGACACGGCTTCGCTACGCGCCTGCTATCCGTTCAAGTTGCGTTG
>JBIKNA010000179.1:0-13742 GCA_044358965.1 Polyangiaceae bacterium | reverse complement strand
AGCTCACTGCACAACGCGAGATTGAGTTCGCTCGATGTGGTGGTCACGTGCGCGCCGAGGATCTTGGCGATCTGCACGGCGAACGAACCAACGCCGCCCGAGGCACCGTTGATGAGAACACGCGCCCCGGGGCCCACACCCGCAGAGTCTCGCAATGCCTGGAGCGCCGTCTGCGCGGCCAGCGGCACCGCCGCCGCCTCTACGAAGGACATGCCCTTCGGCATCGGCGCACACTCCGATACCCGGACCCTTGCGCGCTCGGCGCACGCCCCGGCACGGATGCTCTGGATCATGCCGTAGACGGCGTCTCCCTCCTTGGTTTGGGTGACTCCTGGTCCAACGGAAAGCACGGCGCCCGCCCAGTCCCAGCCCACCTGCCTGGGGAACCGAGCGCCGGACCAAAGCCGCAGCTTGCCCATTCGAACGAGCACATCTTTGGGGTTGAGCGCCGCTGCATGGACCTGCACCAAGAGCTCGCCCCGGCCGGCGGTAGGCTCCGGGGCTTCGCCCAGATAGACCTCGTCGGCGCCGCCATAGCGATCGTACAGAGCAGCCTTCATGAAGCCGCCCGATGTTACTCGAAGGGAAACGGCCGGTCCGGCTTCATTTCTGCGACGAAGTGCCGCAGGCGCGTGTCTTGGCCCGCGGTGATACGCATGGCGGGTAGCTTGGCTTTGCGCTCGGCCACGTCCGCGGCAACGGCGCCCACGTAATCGACGTGGCTCTGGGTGTACACCCGGCGGGGCAACGCAAAGCGCACGAGCTGACGCGCCGGCGCGTTGGCGCCAAACATGAGTTCGCCGATCTCGCAGGTGCGAATGCCGCCGGCCAGGTACATGGCGCAGGCCAGGGACTGTCCCGGCAGATCATGGGACGAAAGGTGCGGCAGCGCTGCGCCAGCGTCGAGGTACACGGCGTGCGCGGCGGCGGGGGAGACCACCGGGAAGCCCGCGCGCTCTAGCTTCTGTTCGAGGTACGCCGATGCGGCAAAGCGATACTCCAGGTACGACTCGTCGAGCACCTCGTGGAGCCCTTGGGCGATGGCCTCGAGATCGCGCCCGGCCAGGCCGCCGTAGCTCGGGAACCCCTCCGTGCGGATGAGTTCCACGCGAATCTTCTCGGCCAAGTCTTGGCGTCGCACCCCCAGAAGGCCGCCCATGTTCACGATGGCGTCTTTCTTGGCGCTCATGGTGAAGGCGTCGGCCAGTTCGAACATCTCGTGGGCGATGGACAAAAGCGTGCGCTGCCCCTGGCCGGCTTCATCGCGCTTGATGCGGTACGCGTTTTCGGCAAAGCGGCAGGCGTCGAGCACGAGCAAGACGTTGTCGTGGCGGCAGCGCCCGGACACTGCTTTCAGGTTCTCGAGGGAGACCGCTTGGCCGCCCACGGTGTTGTTGGTCACGGTCATCACCACGAAGGCGATGTTGCCCTGGTGGGCGCGCATGGCCTCGTCGAAGGCACCAAGGTCCATGTCCCCGGCGAAGGTCTTCCCCGCCGTGAGCGCGTCGCCATGTGGAAGGTCCATGCCCCGGGCGCCGGCGGCCTCGACGTTGGCCCGGGTAGTGTCGAAGAGCCCGTTGGAGATCACCACTTTGCCCGCGGGCTCGGTGACCGCACACAAAATTCGCTCCGCGGCCCGGCCCTGGTGTGTCGGGAACACGTACGGCACGCCGGTGAGCTCGTGGGCGGCTTGTTCGAAGCGAAAGAAGCTTCGGGCCCCGGCGTAAGACTCATCGCCGCGCATCATGGCGGCCCACTGCTCGGCGCTCATGGCTCCGGTGCCCGAATCCGTCAGCAAGTCGATGATCACGTCCTCGGCGCGGATGGCGAACAGGTTGTAGTGGGCGCGCGCCAGAATCTCCCGTCGCTCTGGGAGCGAGGTCATCTTGATGGGCTCGGTGACCTTGATACGGAAGGGCTCGATGATGGGGCGGGGCATGGCGGACTCTTTCGCGAGGTGAAACAAGCGTGGGTTGGGCGCGCGTCCGACGCCCTTTTGGGGGGACGCGACGCTGGGCGCCCAGGCACGCACCGTGCGTTCGTGAGGGGAGTGCTGCGCGCGCGTAGCACTCCTCGTGCCTCGCGCTGGTGGGGGCAGGAGTGAGCGAAGTGTGGGGTGAAATGCGTGGCGAACTGCCTTTGCGAGCACGCGCCCCTGGCGCAAGCCGTGCGGTGCGCCGCACATTGTTCGCCGTCGAAGGTGGCTCCAGGCACATGGCCATGGGGCTCGTATCGCTCGGCGACCACGTGCACCAACGTCCGTCACGACGGCCTGGCAGGGCCGGTGGGTGGCCGCCCGCGCAATCTGCTGCGGGGTCGTGGTACCGTGCGCCATGCGCAAGAGTTCACGGCCGCAGGCGCCCGAGTTGACTCCCTATGACTTGGTGGTGTTTGGCTCCGGGCCCGGGGGCGAGGGCGCCGCGATGCAAGCCGCAAAGGCGGGGCTCAGTGTGGCCGTGGTGGAGCGGCACAGCGACGTGGGCGGGGGTTGCACGCACTGGGGCACCATCCCATCCAAGGCGCTGCGGCACTCCATTCGCACCTTCGCCGAGCTGCGGGCCAACCCGCTCATGTCGGCCTTCTCCGAACACATGCAGGTGGAGCTGCCCGCGCTGCTCAAGTCTGCGGAGTCCGTGGTGCGGGCGCAGGTGCAGCTTCGGCACGGCTTCTACGAACGCAACCGCGTCAAGGTCATCCGCGGCACGGCGCGTTTGCTCGACACCAACACCATCGAGATCGAAGATCCGCATGGCGGCCACACGCGGGTCACGGCCCGCTGCGTCATTCTGGGCACCGGCGCCCGGCCGTACCACCCGCCGGATCTGGACTTCAAGCACCCGCGGGTGCGCGATAGCGACACCATCTTGCGCCTGGACTGGAACCCGCACTCACTCATCATCTACGGCGCCGGCGTAGTGGGTTGCGAGTACGCCTCGATGTTCCGCACCCTCGGCATGAAGGTCACCCTCGTCAACACGCGAGACAAGCTGCTGTCGTTCCTGGACGACGAGATCGTCGATGCCCTCGCGTACCACCTGCGCGATCAGGGGACCATCCTGCGGCATGCCGAGGAGTACGAGCGCGTCGAGACGCGCGATGATTGCGTGATCCTGCACCTCAAGAGCGGCAAGTCCATCAAGGCGGATCTGCTCTTGTGGGCCAACGGTCGCACGGGCAACACCCAGGGAATCGGCCTCGAGGCCTGCGGCATCACGCCGGACGAGCGCGGGCAGATCAAGGTCAACGAGCGCTTCCAAACCGAGGTCCCGCACATCTACGCCGTGGGAGACGTCATTGGCCCGCCGGCGCTTGCCAGTGCCGCCTACGATCAGGGCCGCGCCGCCGCCGCGCACTTCATCGATGGCCCCGAGAGCCCGGTGTTCGCCCACGAGATCCCGACGGGCATCTACACAACGCCCGAGATCAGCTCCTTGGGCCCCAACGAGCGCGAGCTGACGCAGAAGAAAGTGCCCTACGAGGTGGGGCATGCGCTCTTCCGGAGCTTGGCCCGTGCGCAAATCGTGGGGCAGCCCGTGGGCATGCTCAAGATCCTGTTCCACCGAGAGACCAAGAAGGTGCTCAGCATCCATTGTTTTGGCTACCAGGCAGCCGAGATCGTTCACATCGGTCAGGCCATCATGTCGCAGCCCGATCCACACAACACCATCGACTACTTCACGTCGCAGACGTTCAACTATCCGACCATGGCCGAGGCGTACCGCGTCGCGGCGCTCAACGGCATCAACCGCTGCTTCTAACGCTGCCGGGTTGCGCCCCTGGTGAACGAGCGAATGTCTGCGCGCGCACTCGTTTCAGTGGGCGCACTCATGTGGAGGGCTCTTCCGGCGGCAGATACTTCTGCCAACGATCGGACTCGGCGACGCGCTGGACGAGCTCGTTGCGTGCGACCAAGAACTTCCGCATGTAGGCGTCCAAGAACGCCCAGCTCACCAGACGACCGATGGGTCCCAAGGGCGCGTCGAAGTCGAAGACGTCGCGCATGATGCAGAACTGGGGATCCGATGCGTCGACCTCGAAATAGTGGTCGTGGTCGAAGCGCGCGAAGGCACCTTGCACCATGGAGTCGCGGAAGTACGTCGGGGGGTCGAATGCCGTGATCTTGCTGGTGAGTGTTTGCCAGACCCCCAGGTGCCGCGCCCGCCAGGTGACCTCTTGGCCGTCGCCCAAAAGTCCAGTGGTGACGCCCGCGATGGCCGTCTCGCCCGTCTGAGCGGTGGACTCTTGATGAAGGTCCACGCTTCGCGCGAGGTCGAAGCAGCGCGCCCGGGGCGCGCGGATGCGTGATGTGAGTTCGATGCGACCCAAGGTTGCCCTAGACGGTAAGGGGCAGCCCTCGGCACGGCAAGAGCATCGGGCCAACACAACGCGCCTGCGCCGTCATCCAAGCTCACGCCGCGGGGCGTGGCCACCGTCGCCAGCACCGAGCATGCGCTCGGTCAATGGACCGATCACGCGCTAGGACATGTTCGGGCGGCGTGCCTTGCGGGGCATGGCTCCACTTGGGCTCGCAGCAGGGCGCGCGGCGCCGCGTTTGGGGGGCCCTGGCACATTGCCCGCTTCGACGGCGCGCAAGATGTCCACGGCGCGCTGGGCCCTCCGTTCGGGGTCTTTGGCGGTGTTGACCATGTGACACAGGCCGCGCTGTTTGCCGGGGGTCAGTGCGCGCCAAGCCTTGCGCCACGAAGGCTCTTGCCGCAGCGCCTCGGCCAGCTCTTCGGGGACCAGGACCTCGGCGTCGCTGACGAGCGAGAACGCAAGCTCCACCTGTTGGCCGAGTGCGATGCCAAGGGCCTTGGCTGCGGTCCGTCCGAACATCACGTAGTGACGGCGCGACGACAGCTGCCATGCAAGGGAGACGCTCTGGCCGTTGGCGGTGCCGCGCATGCGCATGCGTTTGCGCGCGGCAAAGGGCTCCGTGTCTTGGAGCTTTCGCGGCAGGAAGAGCACCCAGTAGCTCATGGTTTTGCCGATGAGCAGTTCTTCGAGGGCAACGCGGATCGTGTAGTCGAATGACTTGGAAGCCACGGCCAATCAACGTACGCAGGTCTTGGGGTAGGTCAACCCGGGCGGCGTGGCACTCGCGCCCCATGTCGTGCGGTTATCTGGCATGATGGGCAGCATGGACCTGGCCGTGGTGGGCGTGGGTGGCACCGGCAGCGCGGCGATGTTTTATGCCGCCCGGCGGGGGCATCGCGTCGTTGGATTCGAGCGCTTCGCCCTGGGCCACGATCGCGGCAGCTCGCATGGGGCGTCACGCATCATTCGGTATACTTACCCGGACCCGCTCTACACCGAGTGGATGCATGCGGCGTATCCGTTGTGGGACGAGCTGTCAGAGCTCTCGGGCACAGACCTGTTCGTGCGCACGGGCGGGTTGTACCTGGGGGCCCAGGGCGACGCCAACATCGAGCGCACGATGGCCGCGCTCGCGGCACAGGGGGTGCCCTTCGAGCACCTGTCGGCGCCGGCGGCCAACGAACGCTTCGCTGCGTTGCACCTGCGTGCCGACGAGCACGCTGTGTTCCAGAGCAGCAGTGGATTCCTGCGGGCCGGACAGGTGGTGTTGGCCAACGTGTCCCTGGCGAAGGCTCATGGCGCCGAGCTTCGCGAGCACTGTGTGGTTGCCTCGATGCATCCGCGGGGGCCCAAGACGGTGCTGTGCTTGGATACCGGCGAGGAGCACGCATTTGACGCCGTGCTCGTCACCGCGGGCCCCTACGTGAAGGAGCTGCTGCCGACGCTGCCCGTGCGGGTGACGCGACAGCAGATCGTGTACCTGGCTGCGCCGCGAGACCCTATGCCGTTCGGCGTGGGCAACATGCCGGTCTGGATCGATACGACGGCCAACAACTACGGGTTTCCACTGGATCCAAAGGCGCCGGGGCTCAAGCTGGCGAGCCATGATCTTGGCAACGAAGTGGCTCCTGCCGCGTCGGCCCGGCAGGTGGACGATGCGTATCTGGCGGCCATGCAGCGGTACGCTTCGGAGCGTATGCCCCGCGCAGCTTCGTCGGTGGTCCACGCCGAAACGTGCCTGTACACCAACGCACCCGACGAAGACTTCATCGTCGACAGATTCCCAGGACATGAAAACGCTTGGATCGTTTCTGGCTGCTCCGGGCACGGTTTCAAGTTCACGACGCTGCTGGGACTTGTGGGCACGCGGCTCGCCACGGGGCACGCGCCGGGGGTTCCGGTCGAACGTTTTCGCCTCGATCGCTTCGCCTGAGTCGCTACGCGAGGCTTGGACTCGTGCTTGCGCGGGGGTCGCCTTCGTATCGCGTAGGCGCTCGTTTGCGCGGTCACCCCTCGGCTAAATCACCGAGCATACCGAGCATGATCTTCGATCAAGCTCAGCGATTTAGCTTCCTTATCGGAGGACGCTGTCCTCCGCCCCAGAGGCATTGCCGCTGGGGCCCCACCTCCTGCATTTGGGTCCCAAGCCCAAATGGCGCCCGGCGTCTGTAGTCGAATCGCGCTTGGCCACTTAGAACAGTCGCGCGGCGATGTCGTCGGCGAAGAGCCAAGAAGCCTTGGGGATCCGGAGCACGTTGCCATCTTGCACCAGCCGGCCCTGGCCCGAGAGCCGCTCGATGGTCCGCGTGCGTTCGGCGGTGAACGGATCGATGCCCAAGTCGTCGCCCACGGCCCGAAGGTCCATGCCCGTGTGCAGCCGGAGACCGAGCATGATCCGCTCCCGCAGGAGCTCCGTGGGCGAGAGAACTTCGCTGGACACGGTGGGGCTCTCCGGGCCGCTGGCGCGACGCATGTAGTCTGCAGGGTCGACGGCGTTGCGATAGCGCACGCCGCCCTCGCCGGGACCATCGTGGCGCAAGAACCCGTACGCCCCGCAGCCCAGGCCCAGGTACTCGTGGCCGCGCCAATACGACAGGTTGTGCCGCGCTTCTTGGCCGGGCACGGCGTAGTTGGAAATCTCGTAGTGCCGCAGGCCGCGGCCTTCGAGCCCTTCGTCGATGGCCAAGAAGGCCTGGGCCACGACGCCATCGTCGGCCAACGGAAGCCGCCCCCGGCGCGACAGCTCGCCAAAGCGCGTGCCCGGCTCGATGGTGAGCTGGTAACACGACAGGTGCGTGAGCCCCTGGTCGGCGAGGGCCACGGCCTGGGCCCGGGCATCTTCGGGCGTTTGCCCGGGCAGCCCAAAGATCAGATCCGTGGACAGGCGCGACGGGCCCCGGGCCTGCGCGGCACGAAGCGAAGAGAGGGCCCCCGCCGGATCGTGCATGCGGCCCAGGTAGGTGAGCGCATCTTGGCGCAGCGACTGGGTGCCAACGGAGAGGCGATTGACGCCGACGGTAGCCAGCGCGGCTGCTCTCTCGCCGTCGAGGGAGGTTGGGTTGCACTCTACGGTGACCTCGAGGTCTGTGGCGCACACCAGGAGCTCTTTGAGGCCCGCGAGGACACGGCCAAGCTCGCTCGGCTCCCATAGGCTAGGGGTGCCCCCGCCGAAGAACACACTCGTGATCTGCTGGGCCTGGACCCGGGGGGCGTCTTGAACCCGGCGCACGGCCTCGGCGAGGACGGCGTCGGCGTACCCCACGTGGTCGATGCTAGGACGCTCGACTTTATAGCTTACAAAGTCGCAATATGGGCACTTCTCGAGGCAATAGGGAAAGTGGACGTACACCGTGGCGGGAATCACGCGAAAGCCCCCCGTCCGCCGGGGGGGAGCCCCGTGCCCAAGGGCGCCATCCCGCAGCGATTCGGGCCACCCCCTTGGAAGGGCCGGATCCGGGTGTTACGCTTTTGAAACAAGGCAAAACTGCCGACCTGCATGTTCCCTGTCGAATCCATCATCGAGCGCGTGCAGACGTACCAACCTGCAGCCGACGCCCAGCTCATACGCCGGGCGTACGACTACAGCAAGCGTGCGCACGAGGGGCAGAAGCGCAAATCCGGCGATCCGTACTTCATTCACCCCGCAAGCGTTGCGGGCATCATCACCGAGCTTCGCCTCGACACGGCCAGCGTCTGCGCCGGTCTTCTGCACGATGTGGTGGAGGACACTCTCGCCACCACCAAAGACATCGAGCGTGAGTTCGGGTCAGAAATTGCCGACCTGGTCGACGGCGTCACCAAGCTCAGCCAGATCAATTTCACGGCCAAAGAGGACCGCCAGGCCGAGAACTTCCGCAAGATGGTCGTGGCCATGGCGCGGGACATCCGCGTTCTTTTGGTCAAGCTCTGCGACCGCGTCGACAACATGCGCACGCTCGAGCACATGAAGCCCGAGGCCCAAGAGCGCATCGCCCGGGAGACCATGGAGATCTACGCTCCTTTGGCCAACCGGCTCGGCATCCAGTCGTTCAAGAGCGAACTCGAAGACCTGTCGTTCCGATACCTCGAGGGCGACTCGTACACCGAGGTCTCGCAAGCTGTTCACAAGACGCAGCGCGAACGCGACAAGTACATCAACGAGGTCTGCAAGACGCTGTCGAGTCGCTTGGCCGAACAGGGCTTTGCCGCAGACGTCTCCGGACGCGCCAAGCACCTGTACTCCATTTGGCGCAAGATGAAGGCGCACGAGTGTGGCATCGAACAGGTGCACGACATCATCGCGTTTCGTGTCTTGGTGGAGAGCGTCAGCGACTGCTACGCCGCGCTCGGCGTCATCCACTCCAAGTGGACGCCGGTGCCTGGGCGGTTCAAGGACTACATCGCGCTGCCCAAGCCCAACATGTACCAGTCGCTGCACACCACGGTCATCGGGCCGGGGCGCGAGCGCATCGAGATCCAAATCCGCACCCACGAGATGCATCGCGTGGCCGAGCGCGGCATCGCTGCGCACTGGAAGTACAAAGAGAAGGGCGGCGGCGGCATCGCCGACGGGGACGCCGCGCGGTTCGGTTGGCTCCGGCAACTCGTCGAGTGGCAAAAAGACCTCAAAGATCCGGCCGAGTTCTTGGAAGGGGTCAAGGTCGACCTGTTCCAAGACGAGGTGTACGTGTTCACGCCCAAAGGCGACGTGCGCGTGTTCCCCCGGGGCGCCACTCCGGTGGACTTCGCCTTCGCCATCCACTCCCAGCTCGGTGAGAAGATCACCGGCGCCCGAGTCAACGGCAAGCTCGAGCCGCTTCGCTACAAGCTCAAGAGCGGCGACATCATCGACGTGGTCAGCTCGCCCAATCAGCAACCGAGCAAAGACTGGCTCGACTTCGTGGGCACCACCCGGGCCCGGGCGCGCATTCGGAACTTCCTGCGGGCCGAGCAGCGCGACAAGTCGCTGCGTTTGGGGCGCGAGCTCCTGGAGCGCGAATTCCAAAAGGGGCACATCTCGCTCAGCAAGCTGCTCAAGAACACCACCGAGCTGCGCAAGGTGCTCGAGTCCTTCCGCGTCGCCTCCGAAGAAGAGCTTCTCATCGGCATCGGCTACGGCAAGATCGATCCCGTCGATATTTTGCACTCCGTCGCGCCGCCGTCGGCTGACGGCGTGCCCAGTTCCCCGCCAGAGCAGCTGCGCGAGGGCAAGCTCGCGGGGTTCGTACGCAAGATCACCGGGCGCGACGAAGGCGGCATCCGCCTCAACGGCATCGACGATGTGCTCGTTCGCTACGCCAAATGTTGCAACCCGCTCCCCGGCGACGACATCCTCGGGTTCATCACGCGCGGTCGCGGCATCACCATCCACCGCCGAGGTTGCCCCAAGGCCTTCGACACCGATCCCGAGCGCCGTGTCGAGATCCAGTGGGACTCCAAGGCCAAGATCAACCGCGCCGTGCAGCTCAAGGTGGTCACCGCCAACCGCCCGGGCATCTTGGCCACCGTTGGCCACACCTTCAGCGACCTCAGCATCAACATCAGCGAGGCCAACTGTCGCGCTGGCGATGACGGCCGCGCGGTCAACATCTTCACCTTTGTGGCCACGGACTTGAACCAGCTCAAGAACGTCATGAAGGCCCTACAAAAGGTGCAGGGCGTCGTGGCCGTCGATCGCGTCTGAGCTTCGTCGCGTTGCCTCGCGGGGCTCTCGCGCACGGCTGGTCGACCGTCTCGGAGCGTCAGCGTCTGAGCGGGCTACTGCTTGCGAAAAACGACCATGGCCCAGCCGACGGCTCCGCCGGCAAAGAGAATGCTCACCACGAACAGGGCCAGCACCAGCGGAGACGGCGCGCGGCGCGCGGGGCCGGGGCGTTCGCGGGCCGCTGCGGCCTGGCTGGATCGCGTACTCGAGGAGCGCGAGTCGCCGGGATGCGAGTCGCGCACGGCTGCTTGGCCGGGCCCGGGCCCTGCGAGCTCCGGGCTGGACGGCGTGCGCCTGGGCACGGTGCCCGGCACCATGACCCCGGGCTCGCTGGGCCGAGCCCCGGGAGCCTGCATCGCGGCGGCGCCAGCCGGGCCGACGGGGGCCGACCCAGCCTGAGCGCCCGGCGCCCGAGGGGCCGCGATCGGCGACACCGGCGCGGGGGTGGTCGCCATCAACAGCGTGCCGGTCCCAGGTTTTGGCGACGCCGGCTTGGTGGAAGAGGCGGCATCGCCCGCGGGGGGCACACCCCCTGCACCAAACCGCGCGGTGGTGATCTCCGGTAGCTCATGGAACCGGTTCGATATGGGCTCCTCGATGGCGCCGGTGACGCTGGCCTTGAGCATGGCGTGGAACCGCGCCATGGACAGGAGGCGATCGGCCGGGTTCTTGCGGAGGGCATGCTCCAGGATGTGGGCGATGCGACTCTTGCGGACCGCCGGAGGCAGGACCAACTCGGCGGGCGATAGATGCGCCGTCCATGCCTCGACGTTGGTGCCGAAGAGTCGTTTGCCGGTGATGCATTCGATGAGCACGAGGGCCAACGAGTAGATGTCGGCCTGGGGACCGATGGTGTCACCGCGGACCTGCTCTGGCGCCATGTACGCCGGCGTGCCGATCATCTCGCCCGCCGCGGTCAGCGCCTTGCTCTCGGCGTTCGAGAGCACCTTGGCGATGCCGAAATCGAGGACCTTGACGAAATCGCCGGGCACGCCGTCGAGGAGCATGAAGTTGGAGGGCTTGAGATCACGGTGCACGATGCCGACGAGGTGGGCCTCGGACAGCGACTCGGAGATCTGCACCCCGAGCCGAATGGCCCGCGCCTCGGACATGGGCCCCTCGGCCTTGAGCAGGGCCTGCAGCGTCCGGCCCTTGAGCAGTTCGAAGGAGATGTATGCCGGGGCTCCTTCGGTGCTGTCGAAGTCCAATACGCGAATCGAGTGCGCCCCTTGCAGTTCCTTGGCGACCTCGGCCTCGCGCCGAAAGCGCTCGCGGTCGACCTCCGAGTCCGCAACTTTGCGCAGGATCTTGAGCGCGACCTCCGTTCCGGTCGTGAGCCAGAACGCACGGTAGATGTCGCCGTAGCCTCCTCCGCCAATGCGCTCGACGATGCGGTAGCGATCTTCGAGGCCGGTGGGGAGCGGGGCCTCCACATTCGATCCCATTGAGGACGGAGTCTAGCGCACGAAGCGCAGCAAGTTGTCCTTTGATTGCTCCGGTGGCCCCCAGGTTGTCTGCACCGCTCCTTGTCTGTACCGCTCCTTGCCTGCACTGCTCCTTGTCTGCGCCACGTTGGCGGTGCCCGATCGCGCGCCCGTCGTCGCCCGTTCGACCTGCGGCAATTTTCGACCCGGGCCTCCGGGGCCTGGAGCTGCTCCCCGCGCGCCATCGGCGGGCCCTTTCCCCAGGCGGTAGACCCGACCCTCCATCCCGAGTAGAACCCCCCAACGTGGTTACCATCGTAGGTGCAGGGCTCGCGGGTTGCGAAGCCGCTTGGCAGCTTGCCGAGCGCGGGATCGCCGTGCGGCTCATCGAACAAAAGCCCCTCGCGCGCACGCCTGCGCAAACCAGTGATTTTTTCGCCGAGCTCGTCTGCTCCAACTCCCTGCGGGGCGCGGCGCTCGTCAACGCCGTAGGGCTCCTCAAAGAGGAGATGCGCAGGTCCGGCTCGTTCATCATGGCCGCGGCCGACGCAACCCGGGTCCCGGCGGGTGGCGCGCTGGCCGTGGACCGCGAGCGCTTTGGCGCATTCATCACCGATCGCATCAAGCAACACCCTCGCATCACCGTCAGCGCAGAGGTGGTCTCCGCGGTGCCTGCCGCGAGCGCCGAGCACCCGGTCATCTTGGCCACGGGGCCGCTCACCGGCGACGCTCTGGCCGAAGACTTGGCAAGGCTTCTCGGCGCGACGCATCTTGCGTACTACGACGCCATCGCGCCCATCATCGCTGCCGATTCCATCGACTGGGACAAGGTGTTTCGACAGTCGCGCTGGGGCAAAGGCGAAGACGGCGAAGAGGCCGAGGGCAAAGACGCGAGCGCCTTGGGTGACGAGGCCTACGTCAATTGCCCCTTCGACGAGGCGCAGTACAAGGCGTTCGTGCGCGAGGTCTGCGAGGCCAAGAAGGTCGAGCCGCGAGCCTTCGAGCAAGCCAAGTTCTTCGAGGGATGTTTGCCCTTCGAGGTCATGGCGGCGCGTGGCGAGATGACCCTGGCCTTTGGGCCCATGAAGCCTGTGGGGCTCACGGACCCTCGCACCGGACGGAGACCTTTCGCGGTGGTGCAGCTCCGCGCCGAAGACGCGGCGGCCACGGCGTACAACCTCGTGGGCTTTCAGACCCGCCTGACGTATCCCGAGCAACAGCGTGTGTTCCGGATGATCCCAGGCCTCGAAGAGTGCGAGATCCAGCGCTACGGCACCGTTCACCGCAACACCTTCGTCGACTCGCCCAAGGTGCTTGGGCCCCGGCTCGAGGTCAAAGGCCACCCGTTCTTGCGGCTGGCGGGGCAGATCACCGGCGTCGAGGGCTACCTCGAGAGCGCCTCTTCAGGGTTCTTGTGTGCCCTGTTGCTTGCGCAAGAGCTAAAGGGCCGCGAGGTCACGCCGCCGCCGCCCACCACCGCGCTCGGGGGCTTGCTCACGCACGTCTCGCGGGTACAGCCGTCCTTCATGCCCTCGAACATCACCTGGGCGTGTATGCCACCGCACGAGAACCGAAGGCTCAAGAAGCGCGATCGGTACCAGGCGCTTGCCGAGCGAGCCCTCGTGGACTTGAGCGCCTGGCACCAAACCGCCCCGGGGCTCGAGGGCTTGGCCCAGGTGGCCCCTAAGGCGCCCATGGTGGCGCAGGCCCCCGCGGTGTCCGCATGAAAGACAAGGCTCCCAAGCGCCCGCGGGCCCAGGACCACGCGGGCGACGACCACGGTGCGGCAGAGCTTGGTCGCCGCGTGGCAGAGAACCTGCGCCGCGCCCGGGCAGACAAAGATCTGTCCCTCGACGAACTGGCCAAGAAGTCTGGCGTCAGTCGCGCAGGCTTGTCGCAGATCGAAACGTGCAAGAGCAACCCCACGTTGCCTGTGCTCTGGAAGATCGCCGTGGGCCTCGGCGTCCCTTTCCAAGACTTGGTGGGCGAGCCTCGGCAAGACGCCATGCTGCTGCGTCGCGGAGACGCGCAAGTTCTCAAGTCCGCCGACGGCCGCATGGAGTCGCGTCCGTTGTGCCCGGCCGGCGCCTCGCCGCAGGTCGAACTGTACGAGCTCCGGTTGCTTGGCAAGTCCAAACACGCGGCCGAAGCCCACGCGCCCGGCACCACCGAGGTGCTCGTGGTGCTTCAGGGCACGTTGCGCATCAGCGTGGGGGGCGAGACGCACGAACTTTCCGTGGGCGATTCGCTGATGTTTCGCGCGGACCGACCGCACGTATACGAGAACCCCGGCACCGCCGAGGGCCGGTACCACAACC
>JBIKNA010000178.1:0-13755 GCA_044358965.1 Polyangiaceae bacterium | reverse complement strand
CAAGGCTGCGCCCATTTCGCCTGGTCCATCTCCGCGGTCTTGCGTGTCGCCGAGTCCCAGCTGGCCTTGGACGTTGTTCCCCCAGCACTTGACGGAGCCGTCGTCGAACCTCGCGCACGCGTAAGCGCCGCCCACGGTGAGCTCCGGGCCCGTTGGCCCCGGGTCTGCGTCGTTGGCGGCATCGTTGGCGGCATCGTTGCCCGCGTCTGCGTCGCTTCCCGCGTCTACAACTGCGGCGGAGGTTTCGTCGGTCCCCGCGTCTGCACCTACTGTCACGCCGGGCACAAAGGGCGGGTCGCCCGGCAGCGTGCACCCATCCGGCGTGGCGCAAGCCGCGGGGTCCACCTGCGCAGGGACGCACTGTCCAAGGTAGCTGCACGTGGTGTCGGCCGTGCACTTCACGCCCTCGCACGCGAGGTACAGCACGACGGGCACCTTCAACTGCGTATGCGGCACAAACGCGAGCTTGCGGCGCGCGATGATGCAACCCTTGAGGTCGCCGTCGTCGGTGCACTCTGCAGCACGCTTGCCACGGAGGCCCATCGCCACGCGGACGGTCAGCGCGCTCTCCTTCGAGGCGTCACCCGGCGTAACCACCACGTTGCCGACTTCGCCATCCGCAAGCCACGGCTCGGTGCTCTCCACGAGCGGCGCGCCTACCGCGCCGGAGCGGCTCGACCAGATGGCAACGCCGGCGCCGCTTGCGTAGGGCACGTTGGTGCGCAGCACCACGTTTACCTGCGTCGCATCTTTGCATGATACAAACAATACTGCGACGAGCAAAAATAGCCCAATAGCCCAGCGACGCATCGCTCGGAAGGCTACCATTCCCCGGGTCCACCGAGCTACTTGAGCTGCACCGCGGGGAGCGCAGCGCCCATTTCGCCTGGGCCATCTCCGCGCGTTTGCGTATCGCCGAGGCCCAGCTGGCCAGAGCCGTTAACCCCCCAGCACGTCCGCCACAGAAAAATGCCCTCGTGCGGACGGTCCGGCCGCGAGACCACTCCGCGGCGGCACCGAGGCAGATCGCGCGCCATGAGTTTACGCAAGAGGGCGGCCGATTCGTGATCGCGCTAGGCCGCTTCGAATCAGCGGAGCTTCGGGTTTCGGCTCACTGGTTGCCCGCTACTTTGAGCTTCCACGGGGCGGACGAGCGGCACGTGCCGGACACGTGCCGAACTTCGATGGTCAGCCAGCGCGTGTCGTCGCTCAGGGTCTCTGGCCACTGCAGGTGCACGGAGTCCGTTCCGCTCGCATGGGTCGACGCACCGTCGGCGACGCCACTGCACTTTGCCGGGCCCGAATTGACCGGTCCGAGATGTGTGAACAGGTCGAAGTTGGCGCCCGGGGGGGAGTCGAGGGTGAGCGTAACGGTGCTATCGCCCCAAGGGCTCGTGCTCGGCTGCTTTACAAGTACCCGGAGCCACTGAGAGGTCGTGCCTGTGGCTTCACGGGTATCGATCCCGCGGTCGCCCCGGACCTCTCCCAGGTCTTGAGCGCCCGCGCAGGGTTTGGGCGCATCGCAAGCAATGGCGCCAGCGTCCGGCTCCGCCTGCGTGTCCGCCTTGCTCGCATCTATGGGGCCTTCGCTGTCCGGACGACCCGCGTCGGCCGCGTCGGGAGCCTGCGGACCGACCGTCTCGTCGAGGCTTGCCGCATCGGTGGGATCTGGGCTGGTCACGGGGTCGCCGTCGCTTCCTTTGGCACAGCCCGCAGCGAGTCCGAGGCAGGCGACGAGACAAGTCGCGAAGCGCGAGACGAGGTGGGAATGAAGGTGTTTCATGCTGGGCACAAAGGTGAGATGTCGAGATTCGTGTGAAAGACAGCGGAGCCCAACGTACTGGTGTGCTCGCCGAGCAGAAGGTCCGGCTTGAACCTCGCGGGCATCGAGGTGCGATCTGCCCCGAGCGTGCTTCGAGGAGTTCCCTGCGCCTTCAGCCCAGGGAACCACCTCGCCAGCTTCCTGATCACTTGGTCGGTACTTTGGCCGTGCGGGTCACGTCGACGAGATCTTGGATGCGACCATCCAGGGCCTCTTTGGTGAGCGAGGCGAAGAGCGCCGCAAGGCCCGGATCGCCATCGAAGTTCTGGCCAAAGACCACCTTGGCGGGCTGATAGAGCGGGTGCAGCTCTCCGTTGGGCTGCACATCGGGAGACTCGAGTTCTTCGCGCGCCTCGACATCGAGGTCGAAGAGGGTGGCCCGGTGATGCGTGGTGAACGAGAGCCGCGAGTCCATGAACACGTTGGGGCAACTCTCCCGGCGCAGGTCCACGGCCACATCGATGGCCTTGGGGGTGGTCCACTCGGCCCCGGGGAAGAAGTCGTCGTTCAGGAAGCCGTGACGGAGGTCGTAACCCGAGAAACGCTGCTTGAGCTCGCGCACGACATCGAGCATCTGGTTCGTGGCCGGATCGCCGTTCTGAACCATGCGCAGGGGCAAGCCGTGAGAGGCGACAAGGATGCACACGTCCTTCTTGGGCGCGCCGGGGAAGGCTGTATTCACGTCGCGCTGGATCACGTCGCCCAGAAGCTTGCGAAAGCGCGGGTCACTCGAGAACTCCTTCACCATCACGAACTTCTGCGGCGCAAAGGTCGGGTGTTCTTTCATGTACGCAATGGCGTCTTCCATGTGCTCGCCGCCGGTGGCAATGGAGTACTGCGCGCCCTTGTTGAAGAGGACGATCTTCTTGACCCCGTCGCGCCGCATGTTGTCGAGCGCATCGCCGATGCTGGGGAACGTGAAGTCGCATCCCAGATAGGCCTTGCCCTTGATGCCCTGCGCCTTGAGCGCCGTGTTCACGGCGGCCACTTGTTTGGCGGCGTTGGCGCGGTAGCGCGTGGGGCCAATGGCAGCGTACTGCGCCTCGACGGTCCCCCTGGAGAGTGCCCAAGCCGGGCCGGACAGAATCGGGCGAACGGCGTCCGGAAGCGGAATGCCGTCGTTCTTCAGGAACGCCGACTTCACGTAGGGCTCGAGCTCGGTGCCGACATCATCGATGTCGCAGTGCGAACCGAGCAACACGCCGATCTCTGGGGCGCTACTCAGGTTGGCCTCACTGCTATCTGCTTCTTCGGCGCCTGTGTTGACGCTGCAACCGGCGGCAAAAAGGCTCGTGACGAGGGACACCGCAACGACGACAGAACGCATGGACGTGGAACGCATGGCGAGACTCCTGTTGGTAGAGAGGCGGAAGGGGTATGTGCAACTCCGCCCTCTCACCACTCTGTATGACCCCGACCTACCGGTCGGTCAAGTCGTTGCCTGTTCTTTTCTGTCGACAATTTTGTGGGTTGCTCTCGCGAAGCAGAGCGCGTCCTCCGAGGCGATTGCCCGGCGCGCCGGCACCAGGGCTCCTATCGGCGGACACGCCCCCGTGACGACGTAGCGTCCGCTCCGCTGCAAGTCCTCACTGGCACAAATGTGTGGCGCGTGTGGACCCGTCGGACACACAGGGAGACGGGGTGATCCTGGAGCTCTCTGGAACGAGGCCGCCGTGCACATGTATTCACAGCACGTTGTGCCGGGTGCGCGATTCCCGTGAATACGTGTGTGGACTACAGGTTGCTTTCGGGCTTCGGTCCCCACGCACCGGAGGTCACCATGAAGCGCTCCATGATTGCTTTGCTTGTCGTTGTCTCGCTGTCGTTCGTCGGAGCCAAAGGACAGAGTTGCTCTGCGGAAATAGACCCGGGCGACGGGTCGGCCGCAAGCTGGAGCACTGGCGCCATCCCCGTGGCCAACGGCCCAACGCAACCGATGACCTGCGCTTGGCTGGAGGAAAACAACTGCTGGAAGCGTCTGGTTGCCAAGGGCATGGCGTGTGCGGCGGGAAGTGATCGGGGCACCTTCGCCGCAGACCGCAAGTCATGTGCGTTCCCAAGTGGAGCGAAATGGGAGTTCGACGGCGACGTCAACACTCCCGGCCCCTCGGAGACACACATTCCGATCATGAACTGGCGCTTGCTGCGAAGTGACGGCGACGCCTGCATGACCGGGAAAGTCCTTGGTGTAGGACGTTCGATGATCGACGTCGAAGGAGAAACGGCGTTGTTCGAGAGCCTGAATCTGACCCAGTACCGCGTGACCTGCCCGGACGGTTCAAGCTTCAGCAACGAATCGACGCACTCGCCGGGTGATGCCGGTACCGAAGACGGCGCGGCGTCTGACGGCGGCTCCCAAAGCGGCAGCGCCGTTTGCGCCACCTTTGGTGCATCCTGGCTCGCCAAGAAGGCCCCAGGCATCCTCATTGCCTGCGAAGGCAGCGCAAAGTCCTGCGCATTGGAACTCTGGGGAGGTCCCACCGGCCCAGCCATTGCCACGCGGTGCGGCTGGTAAACGCGGTGCACGCTTGCGCTCCCTCTTGTGCGCACCCCTTCACAAGTCGAATTCGATCTCAACGCTCTGGGCGCTCGCGAGCTTCTTGTATAGCCGCGCGACAGATAGTCCGCCTTGGGACGGCTCGGGGAAGAGCATGCGCTACACCGACCGGCTGCGCGCGCTGACCTTCAGTGCGGTGTGCGCGCCGTCGCTTCGTCGCGCTCAGAATTCGCTGACGATGCTCGGATCTTGCGAAAACTGGGCTTTGGCCGCTGCATCGCCGAGAACCGCTGCCCGCAAGAACGCGCCGGCCCAACGGCCTACGGTCTCCGTGGACTCCAGCTGCGAGAGCGTATTCGTGTTCGCATCGGCATCTGCCCCCATGGGGTTGTTGGTGTCGTTGATGCCGTAGTGGTTGGCTCCGCTCACCAGCACATAGGCACGGGGAGCGGTCGCGATCTTGTCGAAGGTCGTGCGCGCGTCGGCCGTGGCATTCTTGCCATCGAGGCTGCCCTGAATGAGCGCGATGCCGCGCCCAGCGTTGGTCGTTGCGGGGATCTCACCGAACGGCGGCTTGAGCGAGGTGCCGTAGAAGACACCGGCCTTGAGCTCTTTGGGCACGGTGTAGGGCGGGCTACAGAACGGGATCGAGCAGGTGCCTCCAAGCATGTTCACGCCCAAGGCCCCGCCAAACGAATGGCCGAGCACCGCGAACTTGCTCGTATCGACCAGCCCTTCGATGGGAGCGCCGCTTCGCTTGGCCTCGGCCACGACGTGCGTGAAGGCAGCGAGGACCGAAGACGCCTCGGGGTAGAAATTGGTGTCGATGAAGACCGTTCGCTTGTGGTTCGGAACGATCACCACGAAGCCAGAGAGCGCCACGCTCTTGGCGATGCGCGAGTAGTGCTTCTTGTCGACCTTGGCGCCCTGCGCCAGCACCACCACCGGCATGGAGTCCTTCTCCTTGATGCTGGGGAAGTACACGTCCGCAGGGTCGTTACTGCCGCTCACGGTCGTCTTGTACTCCGAAACAGTCGTGGCCCCCGAATCGTCTCCGGCATCGGTCGTCGTTGGCTTTGGTGCAGGCGCCGCGTCTTCGGACCCAGGGGCCACCGTTGCGGTGACTGAGGGCAGTGGCGCCGTTGGCCCCGCATCAGGTTGCGGAATCGCGGAAACGTTGTCGCTACAGGCGGCGAGCAGGAGCAGAGCAAGCCAAGGTTGCGGGGGTGGCAACGAAGGGGAGGAACAGACCAACCGAGCTTCCAGGTGACGAGACATGGGCCTCAGGTACCAGATGCTGGCGCGATGTCCACGGCAAACCCGACCGTTCGGTCGACTTTGTTCCCAGGGAGCCAAGATGGGAGCCCCCGCGCGCATGGCACGTCGCGCTTTTCCGCAACGAGAGTCGGCGCTACGCCCACACGGCGCGGCGCTCGCCAACGATGGCTCCACGCACGTTTGACACCGTGGCCCAAGGCCACGGCGCCTCGAGGCGGACTCCATGCTGCAAGAGCACCGCGTGCACGGCCACGGCGAGCGCGTCGGCGTTCCCCGTGTGCACCTTGATGGCCAGCCCTTCCCTTCGCTCTGGCAAGGCGATGCAGAAGAGCCCCTCGGCCCCCACCTTCGCAGCGATGGTCTCTGATGCGGATCGCACCACGGCTTCGTCGAGGCGACCGGTTCCGCTCACGAACCACGGCGCTCGAGACATCGCCCACCCGATGCGTCCCAGGTAGCCGTCGTGCTCTGCCATGGCCACCGAGAGCTTCGCCCACGCCCGGGCCTTCGCCGAGAGCGGCGCATGAAACGTGGGGATGGAGCAGCCGTCGACGCCATCTCCATGCACCGTCTCCGCAAGAGCGTCGAGTGCCGCTGCGTTGGCGCGCTGCAGCGGGTGGGTCCTCGGCCGGTAGTCCATGTCGAACCCCCGGGCCGCGCAAGCCGCCAGCATGAACGTGTGTTTGCCGGAGCAGTTGCTGTGGACCTGCCGCAGAGTGCTTAGCGCCTTGGCGCTGGGCTCGTGCATGGGGGCGTGCGCTCCGCACTGCAGGGAGTCTTCTTCGCAGCCAAGTCGTGCAAGCAGGGATTCTACGAGTGCAACGTGGGCCGCTTCGCCGCTGTGCGAGGCCGCTCCCAGTGCAAGCTCCTCGTCGGCAAGCGAATCCACCGTGTGTGGCCGCATGTGCCCAAGTGACACGGCGAGCTGGAACGGCTTTGATGCGCTTCGCCAGAAACTGGCGATGTCACTGCCTACGGACCATCGAATTCTGCCGTCGCCAACGAGCTGCGCGCTCACGGGGTGCAGTGCCTCGATAAGCCCGTTCCTAAGGGTTTGGATGGTCAGGCTCACGCGGTCACGGTCCGTCGCTGGACGGCCATCGTAGGTCGTGTGGCCGTTGAACTCTTTTTCGGACCCCAACGTGCAACTGCCGTACGTGCGGAGCCCCGGTGCACCGGCCCAAGCGTAGAACACGCACCCTCACGTCGCATCGAGAATCTAGCGGCACTCGAGCTGGCTGTCGTGCATGACGGCGTTCCAGTCCTTCGACTGCAGCCGGAACGACACTGTGTACCACTGGCCGCTCTTGCCGCTGGCCACGACGCTGGCGCCCTTGTTCAGGGAGATCAAGATCTCGCCATTGGGGGTCTTGCGCGCGTTGGCGCCATCCTGGTTCACCGTGCACCCTCGGGGCGCGAACGCCGCCGCGGCGCCGTAGGAGAGCTTCGCCGGGTTGTGCACAAGGTCGAAGTTTTGCGGCGCCGCGCAGGGCTTGAAGGGCGTTGCCTTGGTGCCGAGCTCGAAGTGCAGGTGAGGGCCGTCGCTAAGGCCAGAGTGGCCCAATTCGCCAATTTTGCCGCCGCCGGCGACGGAGTCTCCGACTTTCACCGCAAGGCTCAAGAGGTGCGCATACCTCGTAAAGACGCCGTTGCCGTGGTCGATGACCACGTGGTTCCCCCACCCGTTGCCGCAGGTGATGTCGCGCCGTGTGCTGTTGTCCGTGCATGTGCTGAGCGTGTACGCAACGGTGCCCTTTGCCGCCGCAAAGATGGGGTTGCCACGGCTGCCCCCCAGGTCGGCGCCCTCGTGGCCTTCGTTGTAGGAGCGACCGGCGCCAAAGTTCTGGGGCATGGAGCGCGCAGTGGTGGGGTAGCTCCAGGCGATCTCGCCCATGACGGCCGGCAACGCTCCGCGGTTCAGCTTCTGAAACGGCAAGTCCGAGACCCGGTTCGATGTCCGCTGCGGCACCGCGCTCGTACAAGCACTGAGCGCGTCTTCGCTCTGCGTCGCCTCTTCGACGCCCTGTTCGTCGGCAGCGCAGGCGCCAACCACGATCGCGACCGGCAGAGCGAGGGCAAGAAGAATGGGTGAATGGGAGACGCGCATGGTGAGATCCCTCGGGGTGTAGAGCGTTGCGGGCATGAGGCCCGTCGTTTGTGTGTAAGCCCCCACAGTGCACGCGTGGTGCCAGGCCATCCAGGCTCGGCGACGCACGAAATCCCCGATGTTTTCGCATCGGAGCCAAGCTACGTTGCCCGTCTCTCCCGGGCGAGAGCGCCGCGATCGCCACGATCGCGCAGGTGCGCGCTTCGCTATGGCGCTGCAGCGACGAGCGCCGAAGCGGCGACACGCCACCGTGCCGAAGCACTGTTCAGCGAGCACTGAAGGGTCTGGTGCGATCGTCGCGATCCGGGCTCGACTGCCGGCACCATCGGTGGTCGAAGCCGACACGTGTCGTCGAACCCCCGGGGATTTGCCGCACGGCGCTTGGCACACGTTCTGCTATGGAGACTCCATGGCCACCAGATGGAGAGCCCACGCCACTGCGATGTTGCTCGCGGCGCCATGGTGCATGGCATCGTGTTCGTCAGCCAGTACCAGTAGCAGCGCGCCCACCACAACCGACGCCGGAGCCCCCAGCATCGACGATCCCGGCAGCAAACCCGCCGAGCCCACCGAAGCGGACACCCTGCTGGGCACGGATCGCGACGCGACACTCGCCGGGCTTGTGAAGAACATCGCAGGAATCCAGGTCGTCTCGACCGTTGGCCTCGCTCGTCTGGGTCTTTCGTGGGAGCAAGCGTTGGAGCCAACGCGGAGCAGGTTCCGGTCTGCGCAAACAGCAAGAGACGTGTACTACGCGCTTTTGTCTCTGCAGCGGAGTTACCACGACAGCCACAGTTATCTCGATGTACAGGGCGTCCTCTCGCAACCCAAAGAGCCTCCGGTGTTTCTGCCGCTGCGGGTCGACGTCGAGTACAGCGCCGACGGCAAGTCGCACGAGTACGTCGTCACCAGGTCGAGCCCGAGCTTCACGTCCCGCGTGGGGAGCAAGATCGTCGCCGTCGATGGCAAGCCCATGGCGGCATTCGAGCGCGAGATCCTCGAGTGGACGGACAATGCATCACCCGAAGGTTTGTATGCGGCCGCGGCGCAGGCCTTGGAGGTGCGCATTCCTGCATTGATGCCAAGTCCAAACGCTGGCGCAACCACGCGCCTCACGTTCGAAAAGAACGGTGCGACCGAAGATGTTGCACTCACCTGGTCGAAGACGCCGCCTGCGCGCGGCAGCGAGCCCATCGATACATGTACCTCGGGCATCGACATGGCCCCCAGTAGCGACTACGCGGGGCGTGCCGCAGAACACGTCGGCCTCAACTATTGCGTGTATCCGACAGCCGATCCCAAAACGAAAATCGTTCGCTGGTTCAGCTTCTTCTACGGGTACGCCGACTTTTCTGGCGGCGATGCGGGCCTCGAAGACTTCGCGCCGCGCCTCAGAGACCGCCTCGCGGTCACCTCGTTCACGATCCCCGACAACGAGCTGCCTCTCTACCCAGGCGAAACACTGCCGGGCGGCAGGCTGGATGAGCAAGCGATGCTCCTTCTCGATCATCGGCAACTGATGGGCCATCTTGCGGCGAAGGGCGCGGCGCGGGTCGTCTTCGATGTGCGCGAAAACGGTGGTGGCTCGTTCGATCCGATCATCGTCGCCGACTTTGCGATGGCGCCCTTCCGACAGCTCGCAACGCAGGTTGTCTTTGGCGAGGGCTTGAAGAACGAGCCATCGTTGCTGGATGACGCAGGGCCAACCGCGAAGCGCGCAAAGACCTACCTCAAGGCGAATCAGGAGGCCCAAGTCAGCCCGCTCTATCCGTTCATCTGTCGCACCGCAGCTTGTGGCGACGCGGACTTCACCATCACCCCTCCGTCACCACGGCTCGGGGCGTCTGCGGTTGTGATCACGGGACCCTATTGCGCAAGTTCCTGCGACAACTTTGCCGTCCTCATGAAAGACGCTGCCAATGCGCGAATCGTCGGCATGCCTGCGCGTGCGGCAGACTCGCCGGTGCGCGTAAACTTCACCGCGAGACTTGCGGACGGGAAAAGTGCCGCCAGCTTCGTTCTCACCGTCGCCGTCAACAAACGTGCGACCGGAGCCGTCGTCGAGGGAGTTCCAGCGGCGCTCGACGTTGCCGTTTTTCCGTCCGCAGCGACGCGCGGCGCGATGCCCGAGGCCGTGCTCGCGGCAGTAGGCTGGTAACGCGAGCAGCCAGGCGCACGGGACGGTGCCGGGGGTACCCGAGGGAGCGCCCCGCCCAGGAGCCCTACGAACCGTTGGCCTCAAGACCCCTGAGCCCTCGACCTCGGATCCAGGAGATCGCGGGAGCGGAGCGCCGCGGTATTTCTGGGGTTTCCGCACGGCCACAGCGGCACACGGCTTGCGTAGAGGTATGGCCATGCGCCGATATCTCTTTGCCGTCTTCGCCGTCGCCCTGGCTGGTTGCGCAGAGGAGAGCAGCGCGGAGGACTCCGAAGCCGGATCGTCAGACGACACTGTGTCCTCCGGAGTATCCGCCAGCGCGGCGCCGCTCACCTTCAGCTTGCCAAAGAAGGGCGCACCACTCACCCGGAGCGCCCCGGCAGACCTTGGCTGCCGCGTGCGGCTGGAGACGCGGCGATACCAGTTCCCCGCCGGTGCGACGGACACCGCCGTTTCGAAGACCGGCAAGAGCATGTGCTTTGCACTCGGCGCAGTTGTTCACTGCCACGTGAGCGGGACGTCCACCGGATTTTGCGCTGATGAGCTCAACAACGTGGTGAATGCGGTGCTGAACCCCACGACCGAAGACGGGGACTTTGTTTCCGCGTACGTCAAAGCGCACCCCCAACACAAAGCCAACCTTTCCGGTCACAGCCAGGGGGCCTACGACGTATCCAGGGCCGCTTCGCTACTTGGTCCGGGTGATCAACTGATGTTGCTGCAACCGGCGGCGGCAAGCCTCACGCCCAACGATGTGTTGGCGGGCGCGGCGAGGCGTGGTGCCAGGGTCTACATTGCCTGGTCGCCCAACGACAACACGGCCATCGGGATCCGCCTGCGGGCCGGCCGCCTGCCGCTCATCGAATTCCCCATGCAAGAAGGGATCAGGGTGCACAACGCACCCAACGCACGGCACCTGTTCCTCGATCACTTCAACATCCCCGCGGGCCGCACCGTGAGCCCGGCACTCGACGCGAGCATCATCTCGAACCCTGGATCGCCACGGGGGCCATGGCGATTCCCTTCTTGGGCCGAATGAAGCTGCGAGTGTTGCGAAGCGACGCCGAAAGGGTGCGCCTGGCCAGCTAGAACGAGAACACGGCGGGTGCGCTGAACGCGCGGCTCTCTGGGCTACTGGGCTTACGCCAAATCAGGTATGCCCCTGTTGCCGCGGCGGCGATGCCAAGCGCAAAGGCCGCGGTGGATACATAGGAAAGCGTGAGCGAGCGCTCGTGCGCTGCAACGGCCTCGTCGTACGCTGGGTTGGGGCCGGCGGGGCCAAGTGTCGTGTAGCAGGGCGCGGCGCACTTCGCGTCGGCCTTCGCCTGAAGGGTCAAGGCAGTGAACACGCCGGACGTCAGCAGCAGAGCGCCCCCCGCCCCCGCCACGATATAGCCTGTGGTGCGCGTACTCTTGGGCTGCTCGACGGGCTTCGCCGCAACAACGACAACCTTCGGGGTCTGCGGGACCGGCACCAAGACGATGTCGAGCGTCTCGGTCTCGGCAGCGCGCAGCGTCAGCCGCGCTTCGAAAGGCACGAAGCCATCTTTGCGAACCTCGATGAGCGCCTGCCCTGCGTTCACTTGGAAATCGCGAATGGGCGTTTGCCCGACGGTTCGGTCGCGCAACCGAACCGTCGCCCCAGGCTCGTTGCAAACGACATGGATCTTGGCGACCTTTGTTCGCACCTCGTCGATGGTCGCCCCAAGACTCGGCACTTTCTGCAGGAGCTCTTCGGGGGCGGTTTGCTTGAACAATTCGAGCTCGCTGAGCGCGGTGGCGAAATCTCCGAGAGACATGTGCGCGCGCCCCAAGTTGTAGAGCAGCGCTGGCATCTTCGATTGCTCGTAGGCGCGCTGATAGAGTTCGATGGCCTCGGCCGCACGGCCATTGTCGACGAGATCATTGCCACGCCGGCGCAGCTCTTCGGGATCGTCGGCGGACTGGGCAAAGGCTGCATTCGAGAATGCCGCCGCGCAGGTAACTGCAGCGAGTCCAACCAAGCTCCTGGTCCACGCGCGACAGGGCGAGCAACTCATCACGCAACAGGATACTGGCTGGCTCGTGCGATATCTAGAGATGAAGGGGCAAGTGCCACCCGGAACATCAGCGGGCTTCGCTGGCGACCGCGGGGTGCTCCGCAGCTAGGCGCTTCCAGGCAGCGAGGCTGGTTTCGAGATCTTCGCGCGGAAGCTCGGGCTGCTCGGAGCCGCTGCGGAGAGACATGGGGCGAAGGGTGCTCGCATCCGTCGGCGCACGGTCGAACCCAAAGAGCCTTCGGGTGAGCTGACCGATGCAGATGCCAGCGGTGCTCAACATCTGGCTTCCCGTGCGAATGGTGAGAATTTCTTTGAGACCGATGGTGGACAGCACCGTGGCGAGATCCGCCGGTGGCAAGAAGCAGATGGAGTTTTCTGGCGCCGTGTAGCAACCCGGGTGAGAGTCGAAGGCTGTCTGGAAGACCTCTTCGCAGCGCTGCTTCGACGCTGGCGACGTGGCGAACGCGCCGGCGCCAAGCACATCGGGCACCAGGGCATCTTGGAGACAGCGCATCACGCTGGTGACCCACTTCTTGCCGGCGTCGGAGAATGGCGCCGCACGGAACGCGGTGCAGTACTTTTCCCCGAAGCCGAGCGCGTAGCCAGCATCGCCGCAAGGGATGGCCCTTTCGAGACACGCCCCGTAGTAGGAGCAGTCGAGTTCGAGCGGGGTCTTGCAGCTTTCGAGCGTGGGATAGGCTGGCCCTGTTGCCCCGCACGCCGCGGACTTGGTTTCGATGGCGGCTGTACCCTGGGCACCATCGGGTGAACACTGCTGAAGGGCCGCCTTGGCCTCTGCTTCGCTACAGTACACCTGGCTTGCCGCCGCACGGCAGGCTGCGCGGGATGCGTCGTCGCCGGGCACGACGCGGGCCCGTGTTGCCGTCAGGGCCTCTTCGGACTGCGCAAAAGAGGCAGCGTCCGCCGAGCAGGCCGTGACGGCGCCGGTAGCAAACGTAATGGCAATCGCGACAACCAGACGATGGGCGTGCATGCGCACAATGGCTGCACGATGCGTGCCGGTGCCCAGGGTGCGCGCACGGGCTTCTTTGCCGAGTTTCTGCAGCGCCGAAGCGAGCAACGACTGCGAAAATCGTGGATCGCGGTGCCGCGATCTACGAGAGCACCTACCTTCGCGTGCGCGCAGAACACCTGGTTGGTTTCCTGCGCGCAAACGCGCGTGCGCTCAGCGGGAGACGCCGAGTTTGTCTCGGCGCACGAACTCGTAGCCGCCTTTGGTGGCGCCCCAAACCTGCTTGCCCTTCGCGTCAAAGCCCTGATCCCACGAGCGCAAGAGTTCCTGCCGTAGCTCTACGGAGCTCGCGGCGTAGCTTGCGCCCTGGAGCGAACTCGCGCAGCGCTCGCCGTCGGGGTTGGGCACGAACTTGTTCCCGTCCCAGGCGTGGTCGGGCGTGTGCCCCTGGAAATGGTCATCGACCCAGTACATCTCCACGTAGCAACCGGGGCGGGGTACGGCGTCTTCGGCCTTGAAGGATGGCTTCTGCGTTCGAGCGCACAACCCGATGGCCGCCTTGGGATCTTGGAGCTCGTAGACCAACGAGCGGGCGGAGCTGCCGTCGATGGCTTCGATGACATAGAGCCGCTGGCGGTACGGAGCGGTGCCAATCACCGCCTGTTCCACGTACAGACTTCGCGGTCCGAGCGCCGAGCTCACCTCGCAGATCTCGAGACTGATCTCGCGATAGTCGCCATCGCGCGCTGCCTGGTCTTTGCTATCGAAGCGCCCAGTGAGCCACTGCGCGAGCTTGGCCGCCAGCGCCACGCTCGCCGCCTCTGCCGCGGGGTCTTTGGCGGCTGGCGGATCACCCGAAGAGCCACCGTCGATGGCCGCGG
>JBIKNA010000574.1:0-4166 GCA_044358965.1 Polyangiaceae bacterium | reverse complement strand
CGCCTGCGCGACACGCACGACCGCCGAGATGGACCAGGCGAAATGGGCGCAGCCTTGCCTGCAGTAGACCTCGGGCCCGGCAGGACCGCCCTGCAGCTCACCGCGGGCGGTATCCAGACGTGCGCGAGGCTCGACGACGGCTCCGTCAAGTGCTGGGGGAGCAACAACTTCGGCCAGCTGGGCCTCGGCGACACGCAAGCCCGCGGAGATGGACCAGGCGAAATGGGCGCAGCCTTGCCTGCAGTAAACCTCGGGGCCGGCAGGACCGCCCTGCAACTCACCGCGGGCGTCTTCCACACGTGCGCGAAGCTCGACGACGGCTCCGTCAAGTGCTGGGGGCGCAACTTCTATGGCCAGCTGGGCCTCGGCGACACGCAAGACCGCGGAGGTGGCCCAGGCCAAATGGGGGCAACCTTGCCTGCGGTAGACCTTGGGCCCGGCAGGACCGCGCTGCAACTCACCGCGGGGGATTCCCACACGTGCGCGCGGCTCGAGGACGGCTCCGTCAAGTGCTGGGGGCATAACAACGTAGGCCATCTGGGACTCGGCGACACGCAAAGCCGCGGAGATGGTCCGGGCGAAATGAGCGCAACCTTGCCTGCAGTAGACCTCGGGCCCGGCAGGACCGCACTGCAACTCACCGCGGGCGACGTCCACACGTGCGCGAGGCTCGACGACGGCTCCGTCAAGTGCTGGGGGTTCAACATCATTGGCCCGCTGGGGCTCGGCGACACGCAACCCCGCGGAGACGGCCCGGGCGAAATGGGCGCAGCCTTGCCTGCGGTAGACCTCGGGCCCGGCAGGACCGCCCTGCAGCTCACCGCGGGCAATGCCCAGACGTGCGCGAGGCTCGACGACGGCTCCGTCAAGTGCTGGGGGTGGAACGGCTCTGGCCAGCTCGGCCTCGGCGACACGCAAACCCGCGGAGATGGCCCAGGCGAAATGGGCGCGGCGCTCCCCGCGGTGCAGCTCAAGTAGCCCGCTGGGGCCAGGGAAAAGTTGGAGAGGAGTTCGTTGTTCTGTTTGGTGGAGGCACCAAACATAGGCAGCCGGCCGACATTCGGCGGGCCAAAGAAGACAGTCGTTGCGCGTCGCGCCTGCAGGCTGGACGACCAGGCACGAGAATCTCGACGAGCAGGTTGAGAAGTTTGCCTTCGAGACGGGCCGCCAAGGCGGAGAAGGCATTTCTCGCGGACGCGCAGCGCCGTAGAGGCAGAGCCCCCACGTCCTGCGCGGTCAATCACGGGCCAGTGAACGTTCCATTCGAGCCAACGGCGGACGCGCCCGGAGCCTTGGGCGTGTAGTCGCGGTAGGTGGCGCCGGGACGCATGTCCGGGTACTTGGCGACGAGCTCCGAGCTTAGCGAACCGGCCTGCGCAAGAGGTCCTTCGGAGTAGAGCGTGCTGGCTTCGAAGCGGCGGTTGAAGGGCTGAGGAACAAACCTGACTTGGCCCGCGAGGCCCGCATACTTGGCGGTGAGCGCAGCGGTCGCGTAGCGGCTCGCCTCGCGGTAGAAGCCGATGAGCTGCGACTCGGCGAGGGACTGGCCAGGCGCGACTGGGAGTGCGTGGCCACGGAGCCATGAGGAGAGCGCGTTTGCACGGCCGTCGCCGACCGACGCGCCCGAGGCCCCGGAGGCGTAGCCGATGAAGAAGACGTCGTGCGCGATGGCTTCGACCGCGAGTTGCGTGCGGGCAGCAGAGACGCGGCGCAGTTCCGCGGCGTTGCCGCTCGCCTTCGCGCGATTCTCGGCGCTCGCGACGATTTTTGCCATCGCGAGGGCCTGCCCGAAATTGTTGCCGCCCGTACCCCACGCGCTGAAGCCGAGCACGTCGACGGTCGGTGGGAGCGAAGCCGTGTCGAGCGCGCCATTGTTGAGACGGGCGTCGACAATCACAGTGCGCGATAGGCCGCCGGCTGCGCGCTGGCGGAGCTTGGCGGCGAAGGCCTCGTCGGCGGAACGCTGCGCCGCGAGCTCGCCGGCGTCAGGGAAGGTCTGGTCCCCGGCCGTGTTCGCGGCAGGCAGCAAGCTGAAGGCGTGGAGGTGGAGGTCGGCGGCACCGGAGACAACCGTCAGAGCCGACTTTCTGGCCGCTTCCTCGACCAGTTCCTTCGTGGTGGCATCACTGTCGTAGAAGTATCGCGAGGTCGGGCTCTCGAGATCCGTCGAAATCGTCTGGTCGGGCAACTGCGCGGCGAACGCGCACAGCATCAGCTCGTCGGCTCCCCAGCTAAGGCGCTCTTCCCGCAGATAGTTGGCGCTCGTCAGGAGCCCGCGCATTCGCCCCTCGAGCTCCGTGCGCTTCTGCACCGCGAACGCGTTCGGCACGAAGCGCCCGGCCACTCGAGCTGGCGAGCTGTCCCCCATCCCGTAGACAACGTCGCGCACCGGTAGGCCGAGACCGCGGGCCATCGCGAGCGTGATCTCGAGGGCCTTGAGCTCTTTGTTATGGACCGCTGTCACCTTCGGGTCGTCGGCGGTGGCCGAATTCACACCCTTTAGCGAGCCCACGATGACCACCTGCTTTTTGCCGGCAAGGTATTGCGCTGCGCCCTCGGGATCTTGGGCCACGCGCTGCGCATGCACGAACGCGACGTCGCGCTTCAGCTCCGGCGGGAGCAGCTCGTAGGCCTGACGCACCATTTGGTCGGTCTGCCGGCGTGGAGAGAATACGAACGCGGGCATCGCATCCACGTAGGGACCGCCGAGCCCCGCGACGGCGTTGTTCTGCGCATCCTGGTTGTTCGGAACCGGTTCGCGATAGAGGCCCGCCGCACGCGAGGCGGCTACGGTGCCGGGTACCGAAACGCCGGAGGCAACGTTGTCGTCAGCCCCGTCGCCGTCGCCTTCGGCGACACATGCCACGGTGTTTGCAAGCACGGCCAAGAACCCCAGAGCGGACAAGCGACGGAGCAGTGTCATGGACGTAGCTGATGCACCCACCGTGCCAGGCCTGGGGGGCGCCTTGCGAGAGGTTTTCCCGGGTACCGGACAAGTCCTTGCGCCTACGACGCATCGAGAGGGGCCGTGTGATCCCGCCGATCACGGTCGCTGGAGGCAACAGAAAGATGGAGTGTGGGCCGGCGTCGTCCTGAGCCGTCTCCACCTCGTGCGTGCCGATCGCCGCTCTCGGCCACGCATCCGGCGGTGGAGGCGCTCGCAGAGTGAGACCCGTAACGAGAATGCGGAGTGCCGAACGGGTCATCAGGCAACTCGTGGCCTCGACAGAAATCCGACATTCGAAGAGGTACTTGCCTCAAGGGGATGTTCGGGAGGCTCCGAGCTCGGACTCGAGCGCGACCTTTGCCGCGGCCTCGAGCTGCGTGTCGATGCCGCGCACGACGTCTGCTGGATCGATGTCGACGTGCAAGTGCGGCTCGAGCGGCCTTCCTTCGACCACCTCCCCGGTAGCGGGGTCGAAACATCGCGCCGTGTCGATCGTCGCGATGAGCGAGGGCGGCCCCACGAGCGGGACTTCGTGGGGAGAGTTCGAGTACGAGCCTTGATCGGAAACGCCGACGATCTTCGCGTTCGAGGCCAACGCCGCAAAGCGAACGAAGACGGATGTGCCGCTTCCCCCTCGGCCATCAACGAGGACCACTGTTGCAGCGGGAAGCTTCTTGAAGGGAGCATTCTTGGCGTCGAGCGCTGGGTCGCCGTACGCCGAGGCAGGCCCAAGCTCGTAGCCCCTGCCATTCCTTAGCGCGCACCGCATCACGGCTACCCGTCGCGCCCCAGGGAGAGCGTCGGCAAGGAACGCCGGGTGTTCGTAGGACCCTCCCGGGTTTCCGCGAACGTCGATGACGACGGCACGGGCAGTGGCGGACTCCTCGACGGCGCGAGCCAAGACGTGATGATCCACCGTCTGGAACGAGGGCACCCTCAATACGGCAACGCCGTCGGACCGATGAATGACCGAGGGTGCCTCGCCCCCCCCTCGAGACGAGTTCACCGGCTGCGCTGTGGGGACCGGGATCTCAGGAATGACCACGCGCCTCGTTCCCGATGGCGAGCTGATCTCCACTGGGGTCCCTGGCCCCGTGACGACAGGCCAGGCGATCGCAGCATCTGCCCGTCGACCACTGTCAGACGGCGCCAAGCTCCGGCAGGAGGGCAACGAGTCGACAAGATGGGTCATTGCCTCGATGCCTCGCGCCGCCCCAAT
>JBIKNA010000573.1:0-4179 GCA_044358965.1 Polyangiaceae bacterium | reverse complement strand
TCAATCGCCCGGTCATCAGCCTGTACAAGGTGGTCTTGCCCTTTGCGGCCATCTTGGGCATCGCGTTGTTCTTGGTCACCTACATCCCGAGCATCAGCAACATGCTCGTGGTCAAAGACATCGACGCCAAGCGCCTCGAAGACGAAAAGCGCGGCTTCCCGCCCAAGACGGCCTGGCGCCTCGAGTGCGTGCAGAACGATCCGTCGAATCCGCTGCCGTGCTCCGAGGCCGACAAGAAGAAGTACCCAGGTGGCCAGATGCCAGCGCCGGCGGTCACCGCCGAGGTCAAAGTGGTCCCGGATGCGGGGGCTGGCGAGGAAGAGGACTTGGCCGCGCTGATCGGCGGCAAGAAGCCCGAGGCCAAAGACGCCGCGGTGGCAACCGGCAACGACGAGGACGATCTTGCCGCGATGATCAGCGGCAGCGGGGCCAAAGATGCGGGGGCCGATGCCCCGGCGGCGAAGCCCGACGCGCCCAAGGCACCCGTGGGCGAAGACGATTTTTCGGACTTCATCTCGGGCAAAAAAGACGGCGGCTAACCCCGCGGCGCAGGCGCTCGCTTGAGCCGATGCGTCGGTGCGAACGGCAACAAGCCCTTTGCGCTCGCGTCGGCCCAAGCGCCTGCGCCAAAAGCTGAGCGCTTCGTTATTCGGCCGCCGGGAGCCGGTGCCCGGTGCCGGCCACGCGCGTCCAAACGATCACGATATATCGTGTTCGTGACACCGATATTTCGGTGGCTCCCTGGCGCGAGGCGCCCTTATCTCGAAATATCCCGTGAATTTATACGGCACGCGATGTGCAGCGGAAGGGGGCGCGGCCGGGCGCTCGTTTGGGCTCCCGCAGACCGCCCACAAAAAGGAGTTTCTACGATGCCCATCGCTCGGCGTGCCTACCGGCGCACTGCAATGCTCATGACCTTCGCCGCTGCGTCGACCTTTGTGGGGTGCGCCGGGGGCGATGCCGTGCGGCCCCCGAGGCCCGCTTCGCCTGCGGGGCCCCTTGCAAGCGCGCCGCCGTCCGGTAGCTCGCCCGAGGCCAAGCCCGATGCACGGACGGCTGCGGGCCCCAAAGAGGCGCCGGTTGCAGCGACGACGGCCAACCAGTTCTGGTGGCCCGAGCGCTTGGACTTGTCGCCACTGCGTCAACACGGAGCCGAGTCCGACCCGATGGGCAAGGACTTCAAGTACGGCGAGGCCTTCAAAACGATAGACCTGAAGGCCGTAAAGAAGGACCTCGAGCAGACGCTCAAGACGTCGCAAGCGTGGTGGCCGGCGGACTACGGCCACTACGGGCCGTTCTTCATCCGCATGGCGTGGCACAGCGCCGGCACGTACCGCGTGTACGACGGGCGCGGTGGCGCCGGCGGCGGGCAACAACGTTTCGAGCCGCTGAACAGCTGGCCCGACAACGCGAACCTGGACAAAGCACGGCGCTTGCTGTGGCCCATCAAACAGAAATACGGCAAGGCCCTGTCGTGGGCCGACCTCATGGTGCTCGCGGGCAACGTGTCCCTCGAGTCCATGGGCTTTCGAACCTATGGCTTCGCGGGCGGGCGTCGCGATCAGTGGGAGAGCGACACGGTGTACTGGGGCCCCGAGCGCAAGTGGCTGGCCGACGAGCGTCACGAGGGCGGCAAGCTGGCCGCGCCGCTCGGCGCCGTGCAGATGGGGCTCATCTACGTGAACCCCGAAGGCCCGGGTGGAAAGCCCGATCCGCTCGCTGCGGCCAAAGACATCCGCGAGACCTTCGGCAACATGGCCATGAACGACGAGGAGACCGTGGCGTTGATTGCCGGAGGACACAGCTTCGGCAAGGCCCACGGCGCGCACGAGCCATCCAAGTGTGTGGGGCCGGCCCCCGCAGGCGCGCGCATCGAAGACCAAGGGTTTGGCTGGAACAACGGCTGCGGCACCGGTGTCGGCAAAGACGCGGTCACGAGCGGCCTCGAGGGCGCGTGGACGTCCACGCCGACGCGCTTCTCCATGGGGTACTTGGCGAACCTGTTCAAGTACGACTGGGTGCAGACCAAGAGTCCGGGCGGCGCCACGCAATGGATCCCGAAAGACGGCAAAGCCGAAGGCTCGGTGCCCGATGCCCACGAGGCCGGCAAGAGTCACGCGCCCATCATGTTCACGACAGACCTGGCGCTGCGCTTCGACCCTGCCTACGAGAAGATCTCGCGGCGTTTCTTGGACAACCCCAAGGACTTCGAGCTCGCCTTCGGCAAGGCCTGGTTCAAGCTCACGCATCGCGACATGGGCCCGCGCGCTCGGTACCTCGGCGCCGAGGTTCCCGCCGAGGCGCTCGCTTGGCAAGACCCCATCCCGGCGGTGACCCACAAGCTCATCGGCGCCGCCGACGTGAAGGCGCTCAAGCAGAAGATCCTGGCATCGGGGCTGGGCAACGGCGAACTCGTTCGCGCCACGTGGGCCTCGGCGTCGACGTTCCGCGGGACGGACAAACGTGGAGGCGCCAACGGCGCCAGGGTCCGCCTTGCGCCGCAGAAAGACTGGGCCGTCAACGATCCGGCGGAGCTATCGAAGACCATTGCCCGGCTCGAAGACATCCAGCGCGAGTTCAACAAGCGCAACGACGGCGTGAAGGTATCGCTTTCGGACTTGATTGTGCTCGGAGGCAGCGCCGCGGTGGAGCAAGCGGCCAAGGCTGCGGGCTTCCCCACGGAGGTGCCGTTTGTGCCTGGGCGCGCCGACGCCACGGCGGAACAGACCGACGCCGCATCTTTTGCGGTGCTCGAGCCCAAGGCCGATGGCTTCCGCAACCACTGGTCCAAAGGTAGCCGACTGCCCCCGGCCGAAGCGCTGGTGGACAAGGCCAACCTTCTGACCCTGACGGTGCCGGAGATGACAGCCCTTGTTGGCGGCCTGCGCGTGCTCGACGCCAACGCCGGGCGCTCGAAACACGGCGTGTTCACCAGTCGTCCGGGTGTGCTCTCCAACGACTTCTTCGTCGCGCTGCTCGACATGTCGACCAAGTGGCAAAAGTCTGCCAGCACCGAGGGCGTCTACGAAGGCGTCGACCGCACGACGGGGGCGCCGCGCTGGACGGCAACGCCGGTGGACCTGATCTTTGGCTCCCATGCCGAGCTCCGCGCCATCGCCGAGGTGTACGCCGCCAACGATGGCAAACAGAAGCTCGTGCAGGACTTCGTCAAGGCGTGGACCAAGATCACCATGCTCGACAGGTTCGACGTGGCGCGCTGATCCACGGGCCGACACGGCGGACAATGGCCATGCTGAGGCCGCGGGTTGCAATGCGGGAGCTCGCGGCCTCTTTGCGTTCTGGGTCGCAAGTTGAGTGTCAACGAAGGCCGCCTTCACGCGCCAACGCGTGGGCACGTTCGTTTCGGCACGCCGTAGAGAACGTAGAGAAGACCCTTAGGGCGCGCCGCCCTCGCGTACCGGGTAGCCGCGGTCGCGCCACACGCCGTAGCCTTCGTCCAAAATGGTGATCTTGGTGAAGCCCGCTTGCACCAGGGCGTCCATGAGCTGACCCGAGGCCGCGTGGGGGCAGCCGCAGTAGCTGATGAGCCACTTGTCTTTGGGCAGGGCGCTCGCGTACTTGAGCGCGTCGTAGAAGGGGACACTGACGGCACCGGTGATGTGCCCAGCCACGTAGTCTGACGGCGCGCGCGCATCGAGGAACCCCATGGCCGCGCCGCGATCGAGCTCTTTTTTGATGACGTCGGCGGGGGTGAAGCGCTGGCCGAGCGTAAACGCAGGCTCCGGGCCGTTGGGGTTTTGCACCACGGGCCCGAGCGTGGGCGCCGGCACGACTGTCGACGACACGGGCGTGGCCCAGCTCCGCAGCAGCGCCACCAGATCGTTGATGGTCCCCGGCAACAGCTCGGCGCCGTAGCCCTTCATGCTGGTGCCCGGCCGGCCATTGACGATGGCGTGCCGCAAGAAGGCGTCGCTGGCGACAGACAGGAACTCGGCATTGGCCAAGCGTACGTTGGGCCCCTCGGTGCCCTTGGCGCCATGGCACGAGGCACATTTGGCCGCGTAGACCAAGGCGCCCTCGGCGGCGTTGCCCTGCACCGGGGCGCTGCCAAGCTCGACGTTGGGCACCGTTTGCAGGCTGCGCAGATACGCCGTGATGCCCACGATGGCATCGTCGTCGTAGGGGCCACTCGATGCGCGGTGCCACGCAGACATGGTG
>JBIKNA010000572.1:0-4180 GCA_044358965.1 Polyangiaceae bacterium | reverse complement strand
CGATGACGACGACATCTGGGTGAAAGTTGTCGGTGGACCATGCGGAGCCCGGGGGCACCGGATCCGTGCGCTCGTACAGCTCGGGCATGACCCCCGTGGTGGAGCCATCGTAGTTCCGGATGATGCCCCGGGAGGAGTACGCGATGGCGCTCCACTCCGCAGTCACCTCTCGGGCGGTGAGCGCAGCGAATGACTTGGCGTGGTTCTCCGTGGCCGGGGTGAACACGCAGGTGGCGCTGGCGCCTTCGTTGCCGTAGCCGACGGTGTTGGAATCGCCCACGAACTCGATCTTGCGCACGGGTGCTGCCGAAGGCGCGAGCACCTGGCCGCCGGGGGCCTTGATGGACACGAATCGGAGTGCGCCAACGCTGGCCTCGGTGCGCTTGAGAATGGTGAGCTCGTGTTCTTCGTCGGGCAAGTCACTGGCCAGTGTGTACTCGGCAAGCCCAGCTACAGTGGCCACGGGGCCGAGGGTGTTCCCGTCGATGCGCACCTCGAGCCAATCGACACCCAGGCGCGCCGTTTCCTCGAGTTCGACCGCAACGGCCGGTCCACGAAAGCGCGCGCTGACCAAGGTGCCGGCGTATGCCGCGAGGGGTCGCTTGGGGTCGGTCTGGTCCCATCGACCTTCGAGGCGATAGGTGGGCTGGGCTCCAGCGTCTACCGCTGGTGCGTCGGGCTTTGCGGCATCTTTGACGGCCCCCGACGACGACGAACTGGACGTGCGCGCATCGCCATCGGACGCGTCCGCGCCACTGCCGCCGCCCGCAGGCGGCACCACCGTCGGCGAGTCGTTGGTCTTGTTGCCTTCTTGCACGGTGCAAGCTCCGCTCGCGACCGCGAGGGTCGTGGGCAGGACGAACAGCAGGCAGGCAAGCCGCGAGGCGGGCATGGCTCATAGAATACGCGGCGCCGGCAGAGATCCTCCCAAAGAATCCTTGGCCGAACGAAAAGGTACGCCAGGGTGCGAGAGCGCACTCGGCGTTCTAAATGACCGAGCGCGATTCGACTACAGACGCCGGGCGCCATTTGGGCTTGGGACCCAAATGCAGGAGGTGGGGCCCCAGCGGCAATGCCTCTGGGGCGGAGGACAGCGTCCTCCGATGACAAAGGAAGCTAAATCGCTGAGCTTGATCGAAGATCATGCTCGGTGATTCAGCGGAACGCGCCTTTGGTCTTGAGCCGCGCCCGCTGCGGCCAACGCTCCGCATTCGGCCGCGCAGCAAGGTTGGCAGATGCGTTCCGCCGCGCATTGGGCCGTCCCCCGGGTGCTCGTGATAGTCTCTTTGGCTTCGGGGTGTGAACAACATGGCAGGCAAACAAGCCAGGGCGATCCGCATCGCCACCGCAGCGGCCGTCGTGGTCGCGACAAGCAGCGCTCCTGCGCCGGCGGCGGACACCAAGCTCCACGGCTCCATTGGCCCCACGCAGGCGCTCAGCAGCCCCCAAGGCCACGAGTTTGGCATGGGTGCCAGCGGCGACGTCACGCTCGAGTTCGAACTCTCGCGCCGTTTCTCCGTCGAAGGCAGCCTTGGGGCGGGTCTGCTCACGCCGGGCGAGGCCCCGCGGGACCCTCGCTTTGCACCACGCGACACCGGCACCTTCGCCTACCTGACGGTGGGGCCGCGAATCTATGCCTACCGCCCGAGCGACAACCGCGGCGGCTTCTGGGTCGACGGCGGCGCCGGCGCACTCATCACGGGCCCTCTGTTGCGCCCTACGGTCCTCACGCGATTGGGCTATTCCGTCGCCACCAAGGGACGCCTTGGCGTTGGTCCCTTTGCTGGCTACCTGCATGTGTTCCAGCCCGAAGACGCGCTACGCCCGGAGGACGGCAACTTTGGCGTCGTGGGCGTAGAGTTCACCTTGGGCGAGGCGCCGCGCCCGGCACCGGCCAAGCCGCGGCGCGACCGCGACGGCGATACGGTCTTCGACGACGAAGACGCGTGCCCCGACGTACCGGGCATCCGCAGCAGCAACCCCAAGCTCAACGGTTGTCCGGCGCCCAAAGACCGCGACAAAGACGGTGTCTTCGACAGCGAAGACGCGTGCCCCGACGTACCGGGCATCCGCACGAGCGACCCGAAGACCAACGGATGCCCGCGTCCGGACCGCGACGGCGACGGGGTGTACGACGACGAAGACGCATGCCCCGACAAGGTTGGCATCCGCACGAGCGACCCGAAGACCAACGGATGCCCGCGCGTCGATCGCGACAACGACACCGTCTTCGACGACGAAGACGCATGCCCCGATGTGCCCGGCGTGCGCACCAACGAACCACAGTCCAACGGGTGTCCGCCGCCCGACGAACACGTACGCCTCGAAGGCGACCGCATCTTGCTCGATGAGGTCATCCTGTTCGACATCGATAGCCCGCGGGTTCGCCGGGTCAGCTGGGACATCGTCCGCAAGGTCGCGCAGTTCATCAACGCCAACCCCGACGTGCTCGAAGTGAGCATCGAAGGACACGCCGACGCCACCGGCACGCCCGAGCACAACCTGTACTTGTCTAAAGAGCGCGCCGAGAGCGTGCGCAGGTTGCTTGTGCAGTACGGCGTTGCCGACGATCGCGTCAAAGCTGCCGCCTACGGCAAAGACCGCCTCAAGGTCGCCACGTCTGGTGCCGAGCAAAAGAACCGTCGCGTCGAGTTCTTCGTCACCAAAACTCGCCCCGCAGAGAAACGCCCGTTGCCCCAAGGAGGTGCCCAGTGAGTCGAACCTCGGTTGCGCGCGCGCTGGCCGCGCTGTTCTCCGCAGCGTTGCTCACCTTCGCGGGCTGTGGCAACGAGAACGCAGTCGTTGGCGGCACCTGTGCGCGTGGCTACTTCGAGTGCAACCGCACCTGCGTCGACTTGCTCAACGATCCCGCCAACTGCGGCTTGTGCGACAACGTCTGCCCCCAAGACCGCATCTGCGTTCAGGGCACGTGCATCGCCAGCAATGGCGACGGCGGCGCACTCGACGGCAGTGCCACCGACGGCAGCACCGACGGCAGTGCCACCGATGGCAGCACCGATGGCAGCACCGATGGCAGTCTCAACGATGGCAGCCTCAACGACGGCAGCCTCAGCGATGGCGGCATCCTCGACAGCAGCACCGATGCCTTCTCTTGCGCGCCCCCGCTCACCAACTGCGGTGGCGTGTGTCGCAACCTGGATACGGACCCAGCCAACTGCGGTCTTTGCAACCGCGTCTGCGCGTCGGGCATTTGCGCATCCGGCAACTGCGTAGGCGCCAGCGGAGGCGACGTCGTGGTCATCGGCCACGACTACGGTGCCCCGGAAACTGCCGCGCAGCTCCGCGTGCTCAACAACGCCGTCTTCGTCACCGACGTGCAGACCGTGCGCATTCTGTCGTACGAACAGTTCGCCGACGCCGCCAACGTCAGTCGCATCAAGCAGCAGCTGTCGGGGTACGCCGCCGCCCAAGGCCGCGCCACACAATTCACCGTTTCGAATGCCGCGGCGGACCTCGCCGCGACGGATCTGTTCGCCAAGTACCAGGTGGTGCTGGTCTACGATCAGGGGAACATGGACTTCGCCACCGCCAGCGCGGCCGGCGCCGCGGCCAGCGTGCCTCTCGGCAACTTCGCCAAGAGCGGCGGCACCGTCGTCGTGCTCGACGGGGCCCGGGGTCTTGGCAACATGCCGTCGTTCATTACCCAGGCCGGGCTCTGGAGCATCGCCTCCCACGCGCTGCTGCCAGCGGGCACTGGCCGCGTCAGCGTGGTCAGCCCCGCAGATGTGCTGGCCACGGGTGTGGTCACGCCCTATGCCACCGCCGCAAGGTCCGTATCCTTCGTGTCCAACGACGCCGCCAGCGCCACGCGAATCTTTGTGGCCCTCTCCGGGGTCTCTCCAGCATTCGGCGACCCGGTGATCCTTCACAAGATCGCCCAATAGTCGGCGCCGCGGCATCCCGCGCAATCTCTTTTGGCATGAGACAAGGACCCGAGAGTTCCTCGTTGCTGGTTCCGGATGCTGCCGAAGCTGCGGTTGCCGGCACGAAGATCGCGCTGCCACGGGAGCATTGGTACACACGCCGGCCGTCGCTAGGAGCGTGTGCAGCATAGATTCAGCCGCTGGCTCAGCCCCAGCCCCTCACGCGAGCCGGGCACCCGCACCCGCACACGCACCGAGCCCGAAGCCCGGTGCGCACGGTTCTTGGCGGGAGCTAC
>JBIKNA010000571.1:0-4181 GCA_044358965.1 Polyangiaceae bacterium | reverse complement strand
AGCTGGTGCCTACGGCGTTGTCGGACTTGCCCATCATGATGAGAGCATCGCCACCGCAGGCGCACGCCTCGGGTTTTGCGCGCTCGACGAGACCATCGATGGACTTGTCTGCAACCACCGCGGAACTACTCTTGACGTTGAGGGTGCAGAGCTCCTCGCTTGGGCCCTTTTGCGCCGCGATGTCCGCAGAGAAAAAGACATCGAGCTGACAGCCGGCTTCCCGTGGGGGCGCGGCCTTGACCACGTTTTTCTGGACCCCAGCGCATGCCGCAAGTCCGAGAGCCAGCAAAGAAACAATGACAAGCTTGTTGGTGTGCATGACGCGAGCCTAGCGAGCGGAGATCCGAACGCGCAAATCGCATTGGATGAAAGTGAGGCTTTTCTTGAGCAGCGCCGCAGGCAGAACGTTTCCCCCGAGATCTGCACTGGTTGGCCCATTCGGCGTCACTGAGGCTCGGCCCCCATGCGTCACCGAGGAACGCAAAAAGTGGGTCTCGTCCGTCGATGACGCGCACGCGGGGAGTCCGGGGCGCCGTCATATGCACCGTACACACATTTCCTCTCGGCAAGCGTCAAGGCACCATTCCTTGCAATCGCGTGCTGCCACGCAGACGCGAACGCAGGCTAATGGGCGGCGCCGCGAGCGAACCATCCGGCGGCGACGGCGGCGACGATGACAACGAAGAGGAGCAAGACGCCGAGAACGCGTGGCCAGATGGATCGCTTTGTTGGCGCCATGGCCACTTGTTGCGCCGGTGGCACCACCAGGGGCGCCGCGTGTTGCACGGCGGGCCCGGGTGCCGGCGATGCAGCTTGCGGCGTGCGAAGCACTTGGGGCATCGGCGCAAGTGGATGCCCGAGCGGCGCGGTGGGCTTGGGAAGACGCTCGGTCTGATCGATCTGCGCCACAGGCACCTTTGCAGATGACGCCGGATGCGCCGGATGCGCAGGCCGTTGGGGCATCGGCTCCGTGGAGACACGAGGCTGCACCGGAACGTCGGTTCGTTGAAGCTTGAGGGTGGAGACCGGAGCCGGCTCGGCGTCGGGCGCAGCTGCAGCAGCGAGCAGCCGTTCGCGGAACGCTGCCATGGACGAAAGCCGTCGCTGGGGGTTCTTCTCGAGCGCGTCGGACAACAGCGCGGCAAACCTTCCGAGCTCTTTCGGCAGAACGTGAGGCTCCGGCGCCAGGTGCGTCACGCAAGCGTCGATGGGCCCGCCCTTGCCCACGAAGCGCTCTCCCAAGAGACACTCGCAGAAGACCAGCGCGAGGGCATAGACATCCGTGCTGGCGGTGATCTCTCCGCCGCTGATCTGCTCCGGCGCCATGTACGCCGGCGTCCCGATCATTTGCCCCGTTGCCGTAAGTCGCTTGGCATCATCGGCGTTCAAGACCTTGGCGATGCCGAAGTCGAGGACCTTGACGAAGTCGCCGGGGATGCCGTCCACCACCAAGATGTTCGAGGGCTTGATGTCTCGATGGACGATATCGAGCGCGTGCGCCTCGGCCAGAGACTGGGCAATTTGCGCCACGATGGCGACGGCACGCGCCTCGGGCATCGGTCCGTCGGAGAGCAGCTGGCGCAACGGGGTGCCAGTCACGAGCTCAAAGGCGATGAAGCTCGGACCATCGCCTTCTTGTCCGAAGTCGAACACCCGCACGCTGTGCGGATCGCGCAGTCGCTTGGCGACCTCGCCCTCGCGCCGGAAGCGGATGCGCTCCACATCGGTGTCGGCGATGCTCTTGAGTACCTTGAGAGCGACTTCGGTACCGGTCTCGTTCCAGAAGGCTCGGTAGACGTCTCCGTACCCGCCGGCGCCGATCTTCTCGACGATTCGGTAGCGATTCTCGAGCCCCGTCGGCAGCGCCTCTTGCTCGAGATCTACGCGCGAGGATGACCGGGCAACTTGCATCGCAGAGCCGAGCGTACACAAGCGAGCGCGGCTTGCAATCGTCCCTCGCAACGCAGATTCATGCGACATGTGATGCCCCCACGGATCGGTGCGTGTGACGGAATACGGGCCGTTGGGCCGCAGGTGCCCTACACCGAGGGGTCGTCTCGTTTGGTCGCGTGAAGCGGGGGTACGGCGACAGTCCACCCGAACAGAAAGAAGAGGAGCATGTGTGTGGCACGCTCCACGGCCCAGGCCTGTTCCTCTACCGGACCGCGCCCGATCTCGTTGGCCATACGGATGCCCAAGCGCAGGGCGAGTCGCGCGGCGCGCAGCGGGTCTTCATGCTGAAAGGCGGCACGATTGCGCTCGACGATGGGCTCGATCATCGCCCCGAGTTGCTGAATGAATGAGTCCCGGGCGTCAGCTCCAAGGAGCGAGTCCTCTACCTCTCGCCGCCGGCGCGCGCGCACCCGCGACGCAATCTCCCCCAAGGACCACGCAATCAGTGTCCCGGCGCCGCGCTCCAGGGGTTGCCCTCGCACAGATTCGTAGACATTGAAGAACCCCTCCACCGAGGCCCCCCATGATCGCAAGGAGTAGGCTTCGAGGAGTGCCTCCCGCGTGGCAAAGTAGCGATAGACGGTGCCGTCGCTGACGCGCGCCGAGCGCGCCACGCGACGCATGTTCACCGCCGAGACACCATGCATCTCGGCGATGCGTTGCGTCGCATCGAGTATGCGCGCGACAGTAGCGTGGCTACGAGGTTGCTGCGGCTCGTTCCGGGGTGGACAGGGCGTGGGGATCCGAGACTCGGGGGCCATGGAGGGGGCGCGATGTTTGAGCATTGGATCACTTGCCCTGGATCCCAAAGCCCCCGGCGCAGCGCACGCGTATCGAAGAAAATTCCGCAGATAGAACGGCGAATTGGATGTGCAAGGAAGACATGACCGATTGACGTATCGCCACGAACTCGATTCACTCACGTGCATGATGCACATTGCACCTCGCGCATCACGCCCCAACGACCGAGCGTGATTCGACCACAGGACCCCCCTCGCCTTTTGCCGCTTGGGCAGTAAGAGGTGGGGCCTAGATGAGCGAGCGCGATTCGGCTACAGGCCCCGCTCGCCTTTTGGCATTGGGACCCAAAAGTAGGAGGTGGGGCCCCAGCGGCAATGCCTCTGGGGCGGAGGCCCCGCATCCTCCGGTAGCAAAGGAACCCCTTTAGCGGGTGATGGTGGCGGAAAATTCTCCGTTGCCGCCTGCGGTCTCGGCGAAAACTGTCCCGTCGATACGGAACTTGAAGGAGAACCCGGCGAACATGTAGTCGATGTTCACGTTGGGTGGAGCGAGGGTGCCCGCGGTGCCGATGCCGGCTCTCGTGAGCACAAACGCTGCGTCGTACGTGTAGTTGCCTTCGCTCGACGTGTACGTCGACACTGCGCCAACGCCACAGCGGAACTTGTGCGACGCGATCTTCAAGGTCTTGGCCGCGGGGTCCTGCGTAATGTCGATGGTCAGGTCTTGGCACGCTACGCCCTGCCGCATCACGTTGCTGAGCTTCCAGGTACCCGAAAGCGTTGCCGGCAAGGGCGCGTCCGGCGCCGCATCCGCGACCGCGTCCGCCATGGCATCCGAGACACTCGCATCGTTGGGCGCGGCATCGACGTTGCCGGCATCGGCTCCCCCAGAGGAGCCCCCGGAACTGCTGCCCGACGATGTGCTACCCCCGGAGCTTGCACCGGAACTGCTGCCCGACGATGTGCTACCCCCGGAACTTGCACCGGAGCTGCCACCGCTCGAAGAGGCTTGGGCCGCACCTTGGTCTTCGGAACTGGAACAGGCCACAAGGCCAATGGCAGCGACCAGGCAGCAGGTACGCAGCGCACGGCGCGCAACGAGTCTATGGCGAATCGTCATGTAGAAGCCTCCAAGCAAGGGCCCGGGAAGTGATGCCCCGGTTCTGCAAGGTAGACAGCACGTGCGCGCAATGGCAACGGCACCTCGGGTGAAGCTGAGAGGTTTGCTCTCTAGCCACGCGAGGTGCCTGATTCACCGCGCCGAAGCTGCGGCTGTTTATGAAGAGATTTCGTCCTGGCGCTCGGTCGGAAATGCACACCGGCGTGGAGACGACCACGCAGCCACTCGAACGCTCGGCGCGTTACGGCAGCACGGTGAGCTTTTCTGTCTGCTCGTACTCTGTATAGATCTCGCTACCAGCAGCGAACCCCGCGCCCACCTCCCCTTGGAGCCTTCGGGCGATGCGCAAGCTGACGCACTCACCGGCG
>JBIKNA010000570.1:0-4189 GCA_044358965.1 Polyangiaceae bacterium | reverse complement strand
GGCCGTGATGGCGCCCAACGACGCCGACGCCGCGAAATACCGCTTTGAGGCGAAGGGCACCCCGTCCGTCACCGGGCCTTCGGGCTACGGGGGCGACAAGACGAAGAGGGTCCTCTCAACCTATGGCCAGGACCGCGTCTCCATCGGCGAGAAGGCCGACATCCCGGCCTGGTTCAGTAGCGGGGGGGACAGGGCTGAGTTCAAGGAGGGCAACGCGACGGACTGGAAAATGGCAAAGCTTGCCGCCGACGGGGTGATCACCGGCATCGAGGTCTGCACCAACGGTCCGGCCAACGACACGGACAAACACCGCGTCAAGGGCGTGAAGCTCTGGGGCAAGATTTACAATCGAGACTCGGGCAAGCTCGAAGGCTCCACCGAAGACAAACTCGAGCGCACCAACTGCCCCACCAACGGCTGGCGTGGCCGAAAGAACTGCCCTGCGGGCCAAGTCGCCATCGGCTTCGACGTGTACGCGGGCGACAACGATGCCATCACGGGCATCGGCCTCGTCTGCACCACGTTCGACAGCAAGCTCTACCTCGAGGAGGGCGAGAAGTGCACCCGCGACGGAACGGCGTGCAATGAGTGGACGTATTGCCGGTTCGGCCCGATGCAAAACTGCGGCAACCCGCCGCCGCCCTCGGCAACAGCGAAGCAAGGATTGCCCCCCGCAAAGGTTGAAGGCGTTTGCACCCAAAAGGACTTCAGCAAGTGTTGGGGGGGCCTTAGCGAGGCCGAGCGGACCGAGAAGGTCTGCGGCTGCGACGGCAAGCTTTACGACAACATCTGCGCAATGCGGGCGCAGAGTGTCAGCCGCGCGCCAGACATGCAGTTCTGCGCTCCCAAGCGCTAGCCGCGCACCGTTTCGAACAGCACGCACGATTTTGCGCAACATGTTTTGGCCCCGGTCGATGGGGCGGCATGTTGCGCAAGTTCGTTTTCGTGGGCGCCCTTCTCCCCCTCTCCCTCGCGACCATCGCCTGCGGCGACGCCGGCAACGCTGGCGCCGCGCCCGCTGCAGAGGCATTTTCCCTGACCTACGGCTGCGTGCTCACGCAGTGTGACGAAACCCAAGAGCGCGACAGCGCCGCCTGCAGCAGGTGCAGCAGTGCTTGTCTCCAGTTGCGACGATGCGATGTGGCGTCGAGCTGCAAGGCCAGCTGCTCATTCACCGAGTGCACCGAAAAGGACCGCACGGTCTGCAAGAAAGAGGGCTTCAAGGCCCGGCTTGGCCCCCGGAGCGAGGCCGTGGCCGAGGCTTGCCGCAAATTCCAAGCGGCGCAGAAGGACTGCGGCACCGCAGACTGGCACCGCATCGAGTGCGAGAGCTATGCGCACACCGAGCACGAGGGTGTCGCCGCCATCTACTCGTGCCTCGCCGGCCTGTCCTGCGACCCCACGGAGGACGAAGTTGCCGCCTGCGGCGCCAGCGCCTCCACGGGTCTCGGCGACGAGATCTGCGCGGCCCTTCGCGCTGCGAATCAGGAGTGCGGCCAAGCCTGGGCCGAGAACCTGAACCGCCGAGATCCCTGGCTCCGCGCCGATGTGCGCGATGCCCTGCGGGCCTGCATGCGCGAAACCGATGGGAGGCGCATGTTCGACTGCGTGGCCGCCTGGGACCGCGCCGTCCGCTAGTACCCCGCGAGCCCTGGTACCCCTGGCTCGGGGTCCGACGCGCTGTTTTTTCCGGGCGCCCCGGTCCCTCTTCAACCCGGGGGCAGTCTCGGCTACAACACTGCCCCACCGGCAATCCCGGTCACGAAAGAGGGAACCATGGCCACTCGCAAGAAGATCGCTCTCATTGGTGCAGGCAACATCGGCGGCGAGCTCGCGCGCTTGTGCGCGAACAAGGAGCTTGGCGATGTCATGCTCTACGACATCCCGGCCAAAGAGAACTTCGCCAAAGGCAAGGCGCTCGACCTCGAGCAGAACAGCTCGGTGCTGGGCTACGACGCCAATGTGCGCGGCACGGCCAACTGGGCCGATCTCGAGGGCTCCGACGTCCTCATCATCACCGCTGGCATTCCGCGCAAGCCCGGCCAGTCCCGCGATGATCTCGTGGCCACCAACTTGCCCATCATCCGCGACGTGGCCAACAACGCGAAGAAGTACTGCCCCAACGCCTTCGCCATCATCATCTCGAACCCCCTCGACGCCATGGTCTACGAGTACCACCGCGTCACCGGCTGCCCCAAGGGCATGGTCGCGGGCATGGCCGGCGTCCTCGACTCCGCGCGCTTCCAGCTCTTCTTGGCCCGCGAGGCCGGCGTCAGCATCAAAGACGTGCGCGCCATGGTGCTCGGCGGCCACGGCGACGACATGGTCCCGGTGCTCTCCATGTGCACCATCAACGGCGTCCCCGCCACGCAGTTCATCGCCAAAGACAAGATGAACGCCATCATCGAGCGCACGCGCAAGGGCGGCGGCGAGATCGTCAACCTCATGGGCACCAGCGCCTACTACGCCCCGGCCACCAGCGCCGTGGCCATGGCCGAAGCCTACCTGGGCGACCAAAAGCGCCTCCTCGCCTGCGCGGCGTACCTCGAGGGCGAGTACGGCTACAAAGACCTCTTCATGGGCGTGCCGTGCATCATCGGCGGCAAGGGCGTCGAGAAGATCATCGAACTCCCACTCACCGATGAAGAAAAGGGCATGCTCACCAAGAGCGCCGCCAGCGTTCAGGGCATCGTCGACGTCGTCAAGAAGAGCTGAGCCGGACCCCCCCATGAACAAGACGCTCCACCTCGCCTCGGTATCGTTGTGCGCTCTGTTCGCACAGAGCTGCACCGTCCAGGCGAGGCCGGAGCTGTCATTGTCCCCCCAAGGGGGCGCCCTGTCCGTGGGTCAGTCGCTTCAGCTCTACGCAACCCGGCGCTATGCCGGCGCCGACGACGAGAATGTAACCGCGCGCCTCGAGTGGGAGAGCACCAACAGCGCTGCCCTCGCCGTCAGCAACCTGCCGGGCTCCAAAGGCACGGTGCGTGCCCTCGGGGCCGCAGAGCTCGTGTTCGTGCGGGTCTACGACCCCGATAGCGGCGTGCATGCACAGGTGGCGTTCAACGTCGCGGCGCCCAGCATCCGCAGCATTCTGGTGAGCCCGGGCACCGCGGCGCTGTCGCGCAGCGCCACGCGCCAGTTTCAAGCCATCGCCACCTTGGCCAGCGGCGAGACCAGCGACGTGTCCGACCGCGTGGTGTGGTCCACGTCCAACCAGAGCGTGGTCGCCGTGGGCGATGCGGCCAGCAACAAGGGCCTGGTCACCGCCGTTGCCAAGGGCACGGCAACCATTACCGCCACCGATGCCAGCACCGGCGTCGAGGGGCGTGCAGCCATCTTCGTAGACGCCCCGGAGCTCCGGGCGCTGCGCCTCAGCCCGAACCCCGCCGTGGGACGCGTTGGGCAAACCGTGCAGTTTACAGCTGCTGGGGTGTACGGCGATGGCACCGAGCGCGATCTCACGCCGAGCGTTCAATGGTTCTCTTCGCTGCCGCTGACCGCCACCATCGACGACAAGGGCCTGGCCACGGGGCGCGCTGCCGGAGATGCCACCATCACGGCGGTGTCGTCCGAGGGCCTGCGCGCTTCGGCGTTGCTCGCGGTCACGCCGAGCCCCTGAGGCCGCCCCCCCCGGCATTTATGACGTATTGTTCAGCGCCTAGGACCCCCTTCCCCGTAGGCACCGCTCGCATGTAGGCTAGCGCCCATGATGCGCACGCGAACGAACTTCATGTTGACGCTGGCCATGGCCGGAGCCCTGTCGCTCACCGGTTGCAAAGCCATCGTCCGGGCCTTGGCCAAAAAAGGTGTCGAGTCAGCCACCGCCGACGGCGGCACCAAGGTGGGCTCCAACACGGGCACCGGCACGGCCCCCATCACGGCCGATGATCCGGAGACTCAGCTCATCAAGAAGGTCGACCCGCTCGTGGTCAAGTGCCTCAACACGTTCTCGAGCCGTGTGCGCGACAGCGAGCGCCGGTACTTCAGCTGGGTCGATTTCAAGACCGGCCTGACGGGCAAAGAAAAGACGGTGTACGGCCTGTATCAGATCAGCGGCAACCCCAAAGACTGCCTCGACGCCGTCACCAAGAGCAACGCGCTGGCGCCGAAGAACCCCGCCATCGAGGGCGCAGCCACAGAGTACGCCGCGGCGCTGGGCGCAGCGCTGCCGGTCATCAACGACGCGTAC
>JBIKNA010000569.1:0-4192 GCA_044358965.1 Polyangiaceae bacterium | reverse complement strand
AAACTGGCCACATTTAGCGAGCGCAAGCTGACGGAGATCGCCAAGCGCTTTGCGCGGTCGTTCTTTGAAAGCGAGCTCCACGACAAACTGCGGGGTTCGAGCACCGAAGAAAAGACCATGCGCTTTCCGGAGCAGTCGCTCTACCACCTGATGAGCCGTATGCAGCCAGAGCTCATCATGCGCTTGGCGGACTTCGACTACGAAAACGAAGACACCTATAGCCGAGCCTCGGAGCGCCTCGCGGAGTTCGTCCGCGAGCTTCGGAACGAGTACCTGGCGCGCACCACCCCCGAGCTCAATCAACTCATTCGTTTCTTGAACGAAACCCTGACCATCTTCTTCACCACGGACTTGCCGCTCAGCGTGGGCGACCTCGCCTGGCAGGTGGTCAAAGAGGCCAAGCTCATCGAATCTCCAGGGTCGCACGGGTACAAGATCAGCAAAGACGCGTTCCCGCGCTTTCGGCAGGTCTTCGAGCGCTGCTTCTTGGAGCGGCTCGTCCCGGTGGTCGAGGACGAGATGCTCACCCGCGTGCGTGCCGCCGAGACCAAGTTTCGCGAAGAGACCATCCGCTTCGTGGCAGACCCGCTCATCTTCAGTGATCTCTGCGAGATCATGTGCGACTCCGTGTACGACATGCTCTACAACGACGGTTTCTTGGACTTGCCCGGAGACTGGCGCGCACGCCTGCAGGGCAAGACCGGAGGCTGGCAGTGAAGGTCTCCTTGGCCACCGACGAAGACCGTCCGGTGGTGCAACATGTGGCGCAGCTGCTCAAAGACCGCGGTCACGAAGTGCTCCGCGTGCCCACCGGGGCCTGGGCCGCATCGGCGCAGCAAGCGGCGCGGATGGTGAGTGGCGGCGAGGCGTCCATGGCCATCGTCTGCTGTTGGACGGGTACCGGCGTCAGCATTGCCGCCAACAAGGTGCCTGGAGTCCGCGCGGCGCTGTGCGTGGACGCGGCCACCGCCGCTGGCGCGCGCAAATGGAACGACGCCAACGTGCTGGCCCTGAGCCTCCGGCTGCTTTCGGAGCCCCTGGCCACGGAAATCGTTTCGGCCTTTCTAGACAACGCCTACGACGGCACCGAAGACGACAGTCTGCGGCAGCTTTGAGCTACCTACGGGCGAAGCGACGCTTGCCGTCGCTATGCCACCACTCACGGTATCGAGCCACCGCACGCTCGCGCTCGGAGTAAGGCAACGCCAGCGAGTAGCCGTAGTTCTGCTTGGTGAGCTGCACGAGCTCGATGGCCGCGGCTTGCGCCAGCTCCTCGCGCTCGCCCAGCAGCGCATCGATGAGCCACTGCACCCGGTGGAGGCTCGCGTTCTCTTGCCAGAACTGGAGCCACCGCCGGGGGTCGGCGCCGAAGTCGTGCCGCGTGAGCACCTCGAGCGCTCCGCGGGCCGCATTCACGATGTCGGGCTTGGGGTCCGTGAGGGCCGACAGCACCGAGGGCACACAGATGGCTTCCCGCAGCTCGCCCATGGCATCGAGCGCAAGCAGGCGGCGCGCCGGCTCGTGGGACAAGTCGAGCGCAACCTTGGCGACGCGCTCGACGATGACCACCGCGTGGTCGACCATGAGAGAGCGAAGCGCCGCGTAGGCTGCGCGACGCACGCGCGGCACGTCGTCGTAGATGCGCGCGCACACGGCATCGACGGCTTCGATGTAGGGCAGCTCGGCGACAAGCAAGGTGCCCAAGAATCGCTCCGTGACCTGGGGCGACTGCACGTGCTCGAGTACGAAGCCCAAGGCTACGCGGCGCTGGGCGGCGATGAGGCGCAAGAGTGGCCCGCACTCGGATGCGCGGGGCAGCGACTCGTCTTCGAAGCGCGCGGTGTCGGCGGTGATGGGGCCCGGAAAGTGCCGCATGATGGCCAGCATGGCGTGCGGGCCCGCCCGCAACAGCTCGCCGAACGCCGCGTCATCGCCATTGCCGAGATACCGATCCACCACCGGGTCGAACTCCGAGCCGGTGTCGATGATCACCGACGGCAGCGGCGGCCCCATGGCGTGGGATGAGGGCGGCTTGCGCGCGCTGAAGCTGAGCTGATCGGACGGAACTTGCGCGGAGATGGCAGGAGAGCTGCCCTCGGCCGCCGGGGGCGGCGCAGAACCTTCGCGCCTGGTGGGCGGCGGCTCTACGGCCACCGGCGGCGGCGCTGACGTGCCTTCTTCGACGAGCTGCAGCCGCGGGCGGTCGGCACCGCTCGGCGCTGCACCGGACGGCTCGGCCACGTCACCTTGGGCGATGGCGGCGGCCAGCGTCTGTGGATCGCTGGTGGCAAGAAGCAAGCGCAGGGGGACCGGCGCGGTGTTGGGTTCGGAGTCGGCGCCATGAAGCAACGCCGCGGGTCCAGCAAGCTGCGCGGGCGCCTCGGGCACGGGCGCCTCGGCCACCTCGGTAGGCGCCACGTCTTGGGTTTGCGCCGGAGCCTGCGCCGGGGGCACTTCGAAGGCCTGGACGTCTTCTTGGGTGGCCGGCGCGGGCAGACTGCTCAGCCGCGCGCGAACCTCGTCGGCGCGAATGGCCGTTCGGGCCGCAAGGGCAATGTCACCGGCGGGGGCTTCCGCGGGCGCGGCCGGTGGTCCTGAACGCGAGGTTGCGGGCACCGGGTCGTCGGCCTTTGGCGCCCCAGAGGCCCCGGGCGCAGGGGCCAACTGCGCAAGCGCCGCGCCCTGCGGCGCAATGGACGTGCTCGATCCCTTCTTGCGGACGATGATGCGCTCGAGCGCGACGCCAGCGAGCCCCGCGAACCACGAGACCTCGTTGACGGTCTGGGCCTCGATGCCGCCCACGCCGCCGTCACCAACGATGAGGCCAATGCATCGCTTGCGCACGGTGAGCGGAGCCACCACGACCGAGGCCGTGGGGCGCAGGCCCAGGTCCGCGAGCCACACACCGTCGAGGCCGGCCAGATTGGCGCCTCGATGCAGGATCCGGCGGGTTTCTTTGGCCTCGCGAAGCAAGCTTGGCATGTCGAGCGGCACGCCGATGCGCACCACATGCTCCCGGGACAACCCACTGCCAAACGCGTCGAAGCCTTCGGCTACCTCGCCCTGGACAATGAAGAGCACCGTGGTGTCGAAGAACTGTCGACAGTATTCGAAGAACAGATCGAGCACGTCGTCGCGAGTCTCGGCGCGCTCCATCTCGTCTTTGGCCACGTCACGCACAAGGGGGCCGCGGCGCCGTTTGGGCGCCCGGGCCGCGCGTTTCTCGGCCTGCGCAGGCTTTCGCGTCTCGCCCGAGGGCAGTGACTCGGGCGGGGCGTCTTGGCCCTGCGCAGGCGCAGGCAGCATGGGCTCCGGGGACACATGAGTGGGAGGCGCCGGGGGCACCGGGTTTTGCACCGATCGGGGGGCCCCGAGGGGCGACGACACGGGCATGTAGGTATCCGGCGAGCGCTCGCTGGGCAGGAGCGGCGCGGCGAGCGCCAAGAGCCCCGTGGCCGTCTGCGTGCGCGATGCCATGCGCGCTTGGAGCTGGCCGGGCCCCTCGCTGGCAGGCATCTTGGGGATCTCGCTGGGTGGGCGCTGCGGAAGCGCAACCTCGGGGACGTTTTGCAACAACGGGGGGAGGCTGTTGCCTACGGGGCTCTCTTGGCCCTCGAGACGCGCGACGAGACGCGCGAAGCGACGATCGAGCGGCGCTTGGTACGTCGCCGCCAAGGCTTGGCGAATGCGCACCAGCGGGGCGATGCGCTGGGACACGGGCAACGAGAGCGCGAAGCTGAGCTCCTGCTCGACCTCGGCCGCAAGAGGCTCCGCAACCAACACCACGACGCCGCTGTCGTCGGCAAAAAGTGGCAAGAGGCTTCGCTCGACAGCCAAGTCCCGCGGCACCAGGGTGCGCGCCTTTTCGTCGGGCTCGGCCAGCGCGCCGGCGGGCGCAGCCACAAGCCCAAAGGACTCTGCAACGACGGCCACCAAGCGCGCCTCGTCGGGCCGCGCGACCTCGAGCAGGTTGGTGACGAGGTCTCCGCCGTAGAGCACCTGCCGCGCGAGCGCCTCCTCGACTTCGCGCATCGACGCGATCTCGCGTTGGACGATGAGGGAGCTGAGCGACATTCGGCGGTGATTCTATACTGGCATTGGCCCTTGGGGCGATTTCCCGTCATTGGGCCTTAGGGCTCGGGGCCCGTGCGGGGGGCGAAGAGGGCCTCCAGAGCCAAAATCATGCCGCCTG
>JBIKNA010000568.1:0-4194 GCA_044358965.1 Polyangiaceae bacterium | reverse complement strand
ACGCCGTTTGCCGCGCAGAACAAGCTGCCGCCCGGGTAGCTGCAGTGAACGTTGGGTCCGCCTTGGACGCAGCGAACCTCGCCGCGGTTGGAGCTGTAGGAACCCGCGAACACACCGGGCGGTTGCGCGGGGAGCGTGGGCACCGGCGGAGGCGCAACCGGCGGAGGCGCAACCGGCGGAGGTGCAACCGGTGGAGGTGCAACGGGCGGACGCGGGGGCGGCTGAGGTTGCACGGGACCACCGCCATAGAGTGCAGCCAGCGCCTGACGGTCTCCGGTGGAAAGCCCCTCACGTTGCCCCATACGCACATTGGGCACTTTGGCAACCATGGTGGGGCGGCCGCGGCGACTAAACGCATGCGACGAGTAGTGCATGATGCTCGAAAAGTCGTACGAACCGATGTCTTGTGCCCGAGCACCACGGGTCTGAAACTGAGAGCGAAACTCGGGGTCGATCTCATCCCAAACCACGGTGATGAAGTTGTCGCGATCGCTGCGTGACTGCTCGTGGAAGAAGCCCGCAGCGTGCAGGATCTCGTGCACCACGCTGCCTCGACCACAGTCGGCGAGTTCGATCTGCTGAGGCCCGCCGATGCGTCCGACATAGGAGCTGCAACCGCTTCCGTCGCCGCTGTCGACGAACAACACATAGTCGCGGTCTGCTTCGGTTCGGGGGCGGAGCTTGAGCGGCGAGGTGTTCATGTGAGCCACGGCCCAGTCCACAAAAGCACGGCCCTCGGCCTTTACGGACCGGTCGATGGCGTACGGCATCTCGGCGCGCGGCCAGATGTGTGACCGGTTGACCGTGGCCACCGCAGACTTCTGGTCCGTCACGGTGCCCCATGGCACCGCGTAGCGAAACGGCACCGTCGAGGCAGGGCCAAGAATCATGTCGCCTTCCATGACGGCCTGCCCATCGACCACGTCGTACGGCACCAGCTCTTGCTGCTGGCTACCTGGAAGGAATAGCGCCGCCGTCGCGTGCTGCCGGAACGCAGAAGGCCGGTACGTCTCGTGCGGCGGCGGCGCGGGCACTGCAGGTGCCACAACGGCAGCGGCCGGTGTCGATACGGGCTGGCAGCCCAGGGGCAAGAGTGTGATCGAAGCGAGCGCGAGACTTGCTCGCATGCATGGCCGTTTCTTCATTTTTCGCCTCAAGAACAACCGCATCGCGTTGCGCAGGGCTACACTCCACAAGGAGATGTCTTACTCAGTCATAGCGTTGCTGGGGGCCGCCGTCTTGTGCTGCGTGGCGTGCGAGCGCCCAGGCCCGCCGCCAACGACCGCCATGGTTCCCACCGAGGCCCACCTAGACGCTGGCCCCGCAGAGGCCGGCGACGCTGCGGTGCCCGACGCAGCTAGACCCGACGCCGCGCCCAGCGCCTCGTCCGGGAAAACGCTCTTCGTGCGCGAAAAGAAGGTGGACTGCGAGACCGAAGGGCCGACCAAATGTATGGAGGTTCGCGAAAACGAAAGCGAGGAGTGGAGACTATTTTACGGACGAATCGAAGGGTTCGTGCACGAGGATGGCTACCGCTACACCTTGCTGGTCACCACCGACGACGCCGCGCCGCGCGCCGATGGCCGAAAGAAGCGGTATCGCCTGAAGGAGATCGTGCACAAAGAGAAGGCATCGACGCCCTGACGTTCGGTCCGGCGCGCGCGTCACCTTTCCGCGTTTCCTAGGCGTCTGCACGCGTTGCCTTGTCCGCAAGCCATGATGCTGCTCGCCATACGAGGCGAGCGCGCAAGGTTGCTTACGGCGCCGGATCCCGCTTACCGCTGCCCTAGTTGCACGCGCCAACAGAGCAACTGCCCGATACACACTCTACGCCATCGTTGCAGATCTCGCCCTTGGCGCCCAGGCACTTCGTACTGCTGCACTGGTTGCTCATGCACTGCGATCCAACATTGCAGGGGACGCCGACGATCCGGAGGCACTTGCCCGCACCGTTGCAACGCTGACCCGAGATGGGCAGATCACAGCTCACGTCCTTACCATCGAGGTCGTAGCTGGGGTCTGCCTCGTAGTAGGGGATGTTGGAGCAGACCCCCTTGCTCCCAGGCAAATTGCACGACTTGCACTGGTCGCGACAACCCGTGTCGCAGCAGACCCCGTCGACGCAGAAGCCGGACCCGCACGCGGCGTTGTCCGAACACGCGGTGCCAACACCAATGAGACAAGCGCCCTTGCCATCACACTTACCGCCTGCGCAATCGGTGCCCGCGGCCTTGGCTTTTTGGACGACTTTTCCGTCCACGCACTGGGCCTCGGCGCACGCATCGGACACCGGTACGTCGGCGTCGTCGTTCACCAAGACAATGGCGCCATTGGCGTCACACGTCGCTCTCTTGCAGTCGCCCTTCTGTTGCGGCAACCCCTCTTCGCTGGTGCACGCCTTGGCGGCGTTGCCGGCATCCGCGGGCGGCGGGGCGGCATCTTGCGCGCACAAGCCGCCATCGCAGGCAACAGCGGCCGGAGCGCTATCGCCCGCGGCGCTGCTGCCACAAGCAACACCAAACGTTCCAAGGACCATTGCCACCATGGCGCGAGCGAGGTTCATGGGGTGAGCGCGGAGCAAGGGGCGCGCCAAGAGCTCCTGTGCGAGAAATGGGCATTTTTGGCCTGCCCCAGTGTTGAGCGCGACGCAACGGGTGTTGCGGGGGTTGCAACAGTGGGTATGGGGCCCAACGGGACTTGCGCGTCACCGTGGCCTTTAGTGGGTGGGCATCAATTGGCACCACGGTAGCCTGCGCCAGCAGCCTCGCAACGTACGAGGCTCTTCGCCAAGCTCGACAAGCGGATGGCGCCGAGGTTCGTAGTCCGTCGGCTCTTCCTCGTGCGTGGTCACGGGATCACGTCGCCGACGCTCCGCCCTAGCCGCTGCCTCACACTTGTCGGCGCGTGCACAGGTTTCCCGCACCGAAGGAAGCAGAGCGGCCTCCCGCGCAAAGCGTGGATCCCGAACCGGCAAGAGACGCACGCTCCCGTAGAAGAAGTCGCCATCTCTTCGCGTCAGATGCTGAGGGTCCGGCTCTGCAATCCAAACACCGACCCCGGACCAACCTCGCCACGCCAGTTCGCGACGATCCCACTCCCCGGAAGGCTCGCGAATGGAAAGCTCCGCCTCTCCGAAACAAAGCACTGTTCCTTTTGTGTACCTGCGATGGACTGCAACGGGCATCTCAAAACACGTTCTGAACTCGGCGGGAGGCAGACCGGGCCGAGCGAACTCGTTGTCCTGCGGCCCAGGCAAGGACACGCGGCCCTGCGCAAGCAGGTCGTCACATACTGCGCTGCGCTGGAACTGACACAGGTCCGCGATGAGCGCTCCCAAGTCACACGCTTCGAGGAGTCCACGCGTGCACGCTTCGTCAAGCAGGACCATGCCTTCGACTTCGCGCGCCGGGTCCTCGGCGAGGACCGTTGCGTATCCTCCGCAGCTGCACGTCTGCGCCGTGGCCAGGTCAGCATCACGAGGCGCGCGCGTTGCCGCGGCGCGATCCCTAGCGCACGCGGACGAGAGCGTCTCCTCTGCAAGCGCCAACGTCTCCGGGGTTTTCTCCTCGAGCTCGAAGATACGGGTGCAGGCCTTCACGATCCCCGCCTTGCACTGTGCCCGCGCCTCAGGCGCGTCCGGCGCCACAAGGCGCTTCGGATCACAGTGAACCTGGGGGCGCTGCGGACTGTGTGGTCGTGGGGCAACGCGCGCCGTAACGGCGCTGAGCGGACGCGGAGTTCCCGCGCAAGCAGCCGCGAGTATCCCCGCCCCGGCAAGTACAGCGAACCCGCGCACGGTAAGGGTATACGGCGGCGGCCCCGCGGAGCTTCCCGCGCCTGAAGAGCTACCTCTGGCTACTCGGGGTAATCGAAGATCGCGAGCCAGGTCGACGCGATGCCGTTCTTGAGAAGCTCAACGCGATGGCGACCGCCAACGACCGACACGTTCGCAATGTATCCGTAGTCGGATGTGCCCGCGACGTGGCAAGACGCGCTGGAGTCGGGGTCCGATGAACAAGTGAGCGTGCCGGGCCCCGGCGAGTTGGCCGGAGTAACGCCTGTGGTCTCCGCCGAGTCTAGCGGCGGCCGTCCGTCGATGACGACGTCGGCATGGGATGGGAGCCCCTGGTGGGGGTCGCGAATCGGAGGGTGACTCCGTATTTTCCGTCGGGAGAGGTGCAGGCGATGGCGAGC
>JBIKNA010000177.1:0-13901 GCA_044358965.1 Polyangiaceae bacterium | reverse complement strand
AGCGGTGGTCCTGTTCGCCGAGCTGCGAGATCATGCAGCCGTGGCCCGCGTGGCGCGGCGCATCGGCACGCTCGGCGTCATTGCGACGCCCATCTTGGTGGTGACCGCGGGCCTCGCGGGCGAGGTATGGCGAAGGGACGCCACCGGCGCTGCGGCCGTCACCGGAATCTTGCTTCTGCTCACAGGCATGCTCATTGGCCGCGCCGATCGGCTTCTGTTGCCCGGCGGCGGCGCGCACTGGGACGCGGCAAAGAGGGCCGAACAGGCCTCGCGCAGGCACGATCCCGACGAGGTGCTGCCCGCGGTGCTGCAAGCGCTCAAAGACCCATTCGGGGTGGCCGGCGAATCCCCCGCCATCTACACCCAAGACCCACCCCGGCGACGCTGGGTCAACACCGCCGGCTACCTCGAAGAAAGCGCTGCGGCCTGGCCCGAGGAAGCCGTGCGCCTGGCCCGGGAGGAACCCTGGTCCACCCTGCGCGCCGAGGTGCTGTCGGCGTTGGCGGTACGCAGGCCCGACACCCGAAGAGCCTTGCACTGGATGGACCACGCGGGCATTTCGACCATTACGGTCATCACGCGCAACGGCGAACCCGACGCAGTGTTGGCCCTGCCCGCCGTGGGAAGGCAGCATCCGTTGCTGCTCGAAGAGGCCATCGAGCTCAAAGAGCTCACGGACTCGCTGGCCTTCGCCACAGCCTTCACCGAGCGCCTGGACCGCAGCATGCTTCGCGAACGCGCGCTGACGGAAACCGTGGCGGCCAGAGAAGACGAGGTCGAGCGTGCCAAGTTCGTCGAGCAGTCGACGCAAGATCGGCACATGGCACATACGCTGCGACTCGCCCGCGCAGCGCAGGGCACCGTGTACGCGCCACTCTCCCGTTTGGCGCTCGAGGCCATGGAGCGCCGACTCAACGCCGCGGTCTCCACGGTTGTGCAAGCCCCCGTCGGCACGGACGTGGTGCCCTACTTGGCGCGTGCGCACCTGTCGGGCGCCCGAAAACACGGCCCCTTCGTGGTGGTCGACGCGACCTTACCGCGGGACCACGATCTCGAGCGCTGGCGCCGCCGCGACGAGTCGCCCTTGGCACTGGCGCAAGGCGGGGTCTTGGTACTCACGCACGCGACGAACCTGCCGCACGACGTACAACGTCTCATCGCCAAGACCTTGGCCCACCGCGAGCTTCCGTTTGCTCCGCTCGAGACCGCAGACTTTGGCCTGGTGCTCACCTCGCACTTGCCCGAAGGAATGCTACGCGGGGAGGGCGCGCTGGCCCCGGACCTTGCGCTGCGGCTCGAAGACGCCTTGGGCGCGCTTGTGGTTTGGCCCAGCTTGGGCGATCGGGCCGAAGACTTGCGGGCCATGCTGCAAGACCGCCTGTCCCGAGAGGGCATGCGTCAGAAGGGGCACCCCGTGGGCCTTTCGGACGCGGCCTTTGCGTCGCTCGTGTCCCACACCTTCGAAGGCGAAGAGGCCGAACTCGACCTCTTCGTACAAAAGCTCGTGGCCCGGGTGCGCGGCGAGCTCGTGCTCCCCGATGATCTGGGCGCGCTCGTGTCGCCGGTGACAGCACCCAAGCTTCGGCTGGTCCCGCGTGACTAACGAGCAAGCGGGCCCGGGCGTGCGAGTATGCCAAGAGCCCGTGCGAGCGTGGACCCGTGCGATGCGCTACCCTGAGGCGACATGTTGATAAACGGCATCATGATGCGGCTGTACCAGCGCGGGCGCGAACAGCGTCGCGCCGGAGACACGCAGGTGCGCTCCACGGGCACCCTGGGCGTTGCCGGTCGCATCTTCGAAGAGGTGGCCATATCGCGCAAGCTCGGGCTCTCGCCCAAAGACATGCCTGGCATTCTGGGTCGCGTCGGTGGCGTCACCATCTCCCTCGATGTGCGTGCCGGCGGAGAGACGGGCTTGTACATGCACGGTCACGTGGTGTGCGACGAGCCGCAGCCGCCCATGCGGGTACACCTGCGCCAGGGCCCTCTCGATTGGTTGCGCGGGCGCATCAACAAGCCAACGCCGGGCTTCGACTCCATGTTTTCGCTGCGCGGCAGCATGGACGAAGAGAGCAAGGCCCTGTTCGTTGCGCTCTACGACCGCGCCCCCGGCGCCGAGCGCAAAGGCCGCGACGTGTTCTTCGAGGCCGACGGGGTTGCGCTGGACCCGGACGATCTGGGCGCCATCTGCGACATGCTCGTGCGGCTTGGCAACGGGCTCCCAACACCTGCGCCGTACCGGGCGGCGGGCACGTGAGAGAGGGGCTCCCAAGCCTCACGGCGACGGCCGTGTGCGCCGCCCGGGCGGCCTACCAAACGCCCCAAGGTACCGCCGTCGACCCCATGGCCCGACGGCTGCTCCCCTTCCCTTTGCGCCAACTGCCCATGCCTCCGCGCTTTGCGGGCTGGTTCGGCCTCGTGCCTCATGTGGGGTTGCGCACCCTGGCCGTCGACGCCGCCTGCCAAAGTGCCCGCAGCGACGGCATCGAGCAGTTCGTGCTCTTGGGCGCGGGCCTCGACGCCCGGGGCTACCGCTTGGACATGTTGTCGCAGGCCCGGATTTTCGAAGTGGACCACCCTGCCACGCAGCGCTTCAAGGTGCGCGCCGCCAAGGGCCTCGTGCCCCGGGCCCAGGCCATCATCCACGTGGCCATCCGCTTCGGCCAAGAGCCACTCGATCACGCGCTGCGGGCCGCCGGCTTCGATGCCTCGCGGCGCGCTTGTTTCGTTTGGGAGGGCGTCACGCCCTACTTGCCACCCGCGGCCATGCTGGCGAGCCTGAAAAGCGTCGCACTTCTGTCGGCCCCGGGCAGCGTCCTCGCCGTCACCTATGGCACCGAGCCACTCCTCGCCGGCCCCAAGGTGTTCCAAGCTGCAAGCCGCAGCGCCCTGGGTTTGCTGGGCGAACCACTCTTGGGTATCACCACCCCGCGGGCCTTCCACGCGCAGCTCAAGGCCGCCGGGTTTCAGGTCGAAGAAGATGCAGGTTCCGCCGAATGGGCGCGCGCCTTCGGAGCCAGCGCTCCCCGCTGGCCCATCCACGAGCGCTTGGTGGTCGCCACCCGAAGCGCGCGCGTGATCGCCTGACCGTGTGGGCGCAAGGTCGACACTCGGGCCACCAACGCGCATCGACCGCCCACACAATGGCTGATCTGTCCTGACATTGAACAGGCAGTGAGAGGCACCGACTCGTACGCCACGACGTCGGGCGCGCCGTGGAAAGCGCCAAGCCGACGCAACCATTGGCTTCTAGCTGCGCTTTTGCGACAACGCGAACCTCGCGCGTTGGCTTGGCCCACACGGCATCACCCTTGCTTCAAGGCCAGGGCAGCCACCTTCACCAAGAGGCCGCCCATGTTCTTCGACAAGCTCGGCAGCGCGCTGTTTGGCATCCCGCCCGCGCAGGAGATTCCGCCCCAGCGAACCGACGCCCCTTCTCCGCGGGCGGTCTTGGTGATCCCGCATCGTGGGGCGCCGCGCCCAGAGAACCTTCGACGCCTGGAACAGTTCATCCGCGGGCGCCCGCACGCCATGGACCGCACGTGCTCCTGCGTTCACTGCTGCATCAACGCCCATCACGCCCGGCGCACACGCTGAATCCAAACAACAACGAGACGGAAGCGACGGGTGCCGGCCATCGAGCTGTGGGCACCTGCCTTGTTCGTCCAGTACCAGGAGGGACCGCCCCATGCCGCATCGTCACCGCCCACTCTTCGTGCTTGCGTTGGCGCTCGGGGTGCCGCTCAGCGGCTGCTTCGGAAAGATTCTGAGCCAGCGGTCGGAGTTCGGAGATGGCGAGTTCTCCGGCGAAACCCCGACCTCACAGAGCGCTCTCCCTTTGGGGTCCAGCACGATTGACGGCAGCGATGCTCGTGAGGCGAGGGATGGTGCAGACAGGGATGGTGCAGACGGCTCCTTTGACGGTCCCCGGCAGCCGCCCCCCCAAGATGCAACCCTCGACGCCTCGAGCGACGTAGCGCTGCAGCCAGACGCTGCGTGCTCCACGCAACGAAAGTCGCCGGCCACGACGTGTTCGCTCGGCTTTGGGGCGCCCAAGACACCACTGCGTATCCAGGTACGAGCGCCATGCACCACGCCCGACGTCGAGTACACCTGCAATCTCAAGGCGGATCAGGTATCGCAGCGGCTGCTGGTTAGCCTTGTTCCCAAGACCTGCGCGCCCGTCAGTCCCGCAACGTGCACGGGTCGTGTCGTCGAATGCGACGTACCGCCTCTTTCGCCCAACATTTACAGCATCTACTTCGAAGGAGACGGGAGCAACCCATTGGGGGCCCCCAATCCGCGCGTTGTGTTCTACGTCGACGAGGACGGGACCGAAACGACGTGCGCGCTGCCCGCCCCCGGACAAGGATACGAAGTAGACCTCGGTACTGCCCCCAAGGACTGCACGACGAACAACGATTGTCTTGTGGTCCACCAAGGAGATCTGTGCGCCATGTGCCCGGAGAGCACCGCCGTGGCGCGTAGCGCGCTACCCCTGGTCGACGCGGCCCAACGGCAAGCGCTTTCGCGCTGCGAGTACACGCCTGGGAAGGGATACAAGTATTGCGCCCAGTTTCGTCCGGTGTGCAACGCGCAGCACAAGTGCGAGGCGGAGCCCGCACCTCCGCTCTAGTACCTCGAGACTGGGAAATTGATTGATTGCCGCGAGGATCCGGCGACGAGGTCGAACGCGGCGCGACGAAGGACATGCAGCGCATATTCGAGGAGCGGCGAAGCGCACCGCGTTCGAGATCGGCGTCGAAGACCGCGGCAATCGGTCGATTTCCCCGTGTCGAGGTACTAGTGTCTTCCCACGCGCGACGGCGCGTCTGCCGCCGCGCAACCCGCCCAATCACCCACGAAACCTTTCGGTGCGGGTCCGGTACTGCTTGGGGTTCGCGAACGATCTCCGGCTACTCGCACGACGTATCGCTGGTGCTGCATGCACTGAACGACGCCACCTCCGTCGACGAGGTGATGAGCTTGACGCGACCTTCGGGCTGCACCGTCTCGCCGGGGATCTCCCCCATGGTCTTCTTTCCTGCGCGAAGCTCTGTGCGCTCGCGGGTGATGCTGATGGACAGGTTCGACGACGAGGGGCTACTGCTGTTGCTGCCCAGCGCCGCTTGAATGGCCGCGCGAGGAATCGCGAAGGTTCCGCTCTTGTCGTCCGCAGGGCACGAGACCGTGCCTCCGAGCGACGACACCACGACGGTCACCTTGTCTTCGCCGGGAACCCACGACACGGCGACATCGCCCTTGCCAAAGAGGGCCTTGCGCGATGTGCCAAACAACGGCGGATTGCTCTCGAGCAGTGTCGTGGCGCGAAACTTTTCGTCGAAGGCAGCGAAGCCGGCCTCTTTGGCGCCGCTCGCCATCACGCGCAGCTCGCCCTTGGGCATGAACGGCGCGCCCGCCCCCTCGACGCGCGAGGTGTACGGGGGAAACATCGTGAGCGAGGTGGTCGTGCCGTCGAACACCAGAGCACCAGCCTCGAAGCGCGGCACTTTGCGGCACTCCATGCCCGACTCATCGGCCGCGGTGGCCGAGAACACGCAGGACTGACCGCCGGTGCAGCTCTTTGTGCACTGCTTGACGCACTTGGCCACGCAGTCGTCGTTGAAGACGCAGCTCTCGCCACTGCCGCAGCCCTGCATGCCGCCGGTGGTGCACTTGGGGGTCTCGGCCATCTCGCAGACGCCGACCTTCTTGGTGCAGCGTTTGTTGGCCGCAGCGTCGGGCATGAAGCTCGCCCCAACGAAGGGATTGCTGACGCCACTCTCCAGGGAGTGCGACTCGCCGAGCACGATGCTTCCCAGGGCGTGCGGCGCCGACTCGTCGATGCCCTCTCCGCCTTCGCCGTTGACCTGCCCCGCCCCGTTTCCGTTGTCGGCACCGGCCCCTGTCGGGTCCGTGGGGCCCGTACTGGTGGTGCCGCCATTGGCGGCGCAAGCGACGACGGTGGTGGACAGGAGCGCGAGGGCAATAGAGCGGATTTGCATGGGAGTGCGCCCAGGTACGCGCGCAATACCCAAGACCTTCCCCCACATTTGTCGCGAGCGGGCGACATCTGCCATGGGCGCAGCCCGAAGGGCGCGCCTACCGCCCCAGAACCACCAGCGCTTGCTCCGCGGCCACGGCCAGGGCGCCGTCCGTACCCATGGCCAGGGCCGTCGTGATCTTGGAGCCGACCTTTTGAGCCCAGAAGAGCTTTCCCGATGGCAATACCGCGTACACCGTGGTGTCCGCAGAGCCGACGAAGATCTTGCCGTCGGCGCCCACCACGGGCGTGGCCACTGCGCCAAGCGTGGCAAAGCTCCAGCGCTCTTGCCCCGCCGCGGTGTACGAGTGCAGGGCCTTGTCGCTGGAGCCCACAAACACGTTGCCGTCGGCGTCGAAGGCGCAGCCGCCCGTGATCGGGCCTGCGGTCTTGCCAAGGACCTTCCCCTCACCCTGGGTGCTCACGCTCCAGACCGTGCCATCGTCGGTGCCAAAACATGCAAACTCGGTGTCGGACACACTGATGGCGGTGCTGATGGGGCTCTTGGCATCGAAGGTCCACTTGACAGCACCTTCGCGCGTGATGGCCGTGAGCTTGCCGCTGCTGGAGCCTGCGTACACGGTGCCGTCTTCGCCAATGGCGGGTCCGATGCCGCGTTGGTCGTCGGTCGTGACGGTCCAGCCGACCTTGGTGGCACCGATGGCCGCCGAGAACACTTTGCCATCTCCGGACCCGTACACGGTGTTGCCCGCGCCAATGGCCAACGCCGAGAGCACCGGCCCCGTGACCAAACTCCACGACGGGCCGGCATCGGCGCCGGTGACGGCGAGCAACTCGCCTGCGGGGCTGCCCACCACCACGGTGCCCATCGACGACAGGGCCGGTGCTCCGCGTAAAGAGCCGCCGACCGTGAATACGTCTCGCAACACACCCGTGGTGTACAAGGCCACCACGCGACCATCGGTGGTAAGCGCGAACACTGTGCCGTCGGCGGCAACCACGGGCGCAGCGTTGCCCACGCTGACGCTCACACGGTAGCGAATGGGGCCATCGGATGGGCCTAGGCGACCGCTGCGCCCCGGGCGCTTGGGGCAGCCCCCCATCATGGGCCAGCCATCGGCCGAAAGGCCGGACACGTCGCCGCACAGCGACGTGATGGGACGCGCGGCGGCATCGGTTGCGGCGTCTTGGTTGGGAATGAGCCCACCCTCGGGGTTGCCTCCCCGGGCGTCGGAGCCAGCATCTTGGGCGGTGGTGCCACCTCCGGTGTCGTCGCTGCACCCCCACGCTACAAGCCCGGGCAGACACGATAGGCCGAGCACCAACATTCCGGACAGTCGCATGCCCGAGAGTTTACCGCGATGTTCGCCGAGGGCCCTGGCTTTAGCGCCCGTTGGTCAGTTCTTTGAACTCTGGTGCGTCTTGGCCCTGGTGCACGGTCATCAGATAGTTGCTGGGCACGTTGGCTAGGGTTTGCACCGTGCCTTGGGCGTCCGGCCAGCGGATCTCCACTTTGTCGGCGCGGCAAGAATCGCCGAGGCCAAAGTTGAGCACCGTGTCGTGCTGCAGGCCAAAGTGCCCGTAGCCCCCCGAAACCTCTTGGACTTGGGTAACCCCACCCACGGTCACAGCGACGCGTGCGCCAATGGCCGAGCGGTTGGCCGCGCCAGCGCCCTTGCCGTCGAGACGAATGCGCAAGGCATTACGCTTGTGCCCGCGCTCGTTCTTGTAGACCTTGAGCAGCGGCACCGGGGGGCACTTGCTGTCGCCGCCGCAACGGGCGCCGCTGGTGGCCACGATGAGGTCCAGATCGCCGTCACCATCGATGTCCACCGTGGCAAACGCATGCGCGTGATAGTGCCTTACGCCGGCCTGTTCGGCCACGGGCCGGAAGCTGCCGTCGGCCTGCTGCTGGAACAGCTCGCCCCATGTGTCCGGGTAGTCCGAAGAAGACAACCAGATGTCCTTTTTGCCGTCGTTGTCGAAGTCGAACATGCCCACGTCCATGTCGCCTTCGTTCCAGTCTTTGATGGTGTGCTGCCGCTCGAGGGTCTTGGGCCCGTTGGGCAGGCGCGTAAAGTTGGGCACGCCGTCTTTGAGCTCGTTCAACAGGATCTGCGACGTGTCGCTGGACGGACCAATGTGCCAGTGCCGAATCTCGGCGTGGATCACATCCATGTCGCCATCGTTGTCGAGATCCCCGCAGGCCGTCGTGAAGGTGTTGCCACCGCCCCGCGCGGGTTGGTCATCGAAGCCTGGGGTCCAGGCCGAGCGGTCGCACGAGACCACCGGCTTGGGCACCCCCGCGGGGCATTTGCCCGCGTTCTCCGGCGCCGCGCAGTAACACCGGTAGAACTCGTTGGACTCACCACACTGCACGTTGTCGTCGGCGGCAAAGGGAGTGCCCATGCCGACCTCGGTGAACACGCCGCCATCGTTGAGCCAAAGCTCGTTGAAGCTCCGGCCATAGCCACTGACGAGTAGGTCCGGATCACCATCGCTGTCGATGTCGCAAACGGTGATGCCGTACGCGGGCTTGCGATTTTTGCCCGCCAAGTAGGCCTCGGTTTTGCCGCCAGTTGCTGGGCGCAGCACGCCCGAGGCCTGGCTCACGTCGGCGAACTGCCCGGTGCCATCCCCTTGGTACAGGTAGTTTCCGGCGCCTTCGCTGGATGCGTAAAAGGTGCCCACGAACAAGTCGAGCACACCGTCGCGATCGTAGTCCGCAAACGACGCCCCCGAAGTGGGCAGCGCCTTCTGGCTCGGGCCACTCTGGTCGGCCATGGTGAAATGCCCTTTGCCGTCGTTGAGCCAGATCTCGCTGCGATCTTTGGGGCCACCGATGCCGGCGTTGGCGCTGTCGATGTAGGTGCCCTCGAACACATCGAGGTCGCCGTCGTTGTCCACGTCGCCCAGCACCGAGATGTGCGCGAGGCGCCCGGTGTCTTTTCCGTCGCGGGAGTCCGAGAAGCCGGACTCTTTGGTCGTCTCCACGAACTTGCCACCGCGGTTCATGAAGATCCGACGGTTGACCCCATCGGGCAACACTTCGCGAGCCGAGGGGTGACCATGAAAGATCAGGTCCGGCAAACCATCGCCATCCAGGTCTGCGGCGGTGATGCGCGCAACGTTCAGGTTGCCGAGCCCCACCTCGTCGGTTGCTTCGCGAAAGTAGCCGTTCACGTCCGCGGCCAGGGGATCTGCGGGGCGGCAGCGCTCGTTGGGCATGGCGGGCCCTTTTGCGGGCGCATCCGCCCCCGGCTGCACGGGCCCCACGTCCGTGTTCTCGGCCGCTTCGGTCTTGGAGCAGGCAGCCGCAAGGGCCAACAGGGCGAGCGCAAAGGGAGCCTGAAGAATCGAGCGTTTCATGGGCCGACGCTGGCGTAGCGCGGCGGGACCAGATGGCCCCTCAAATGGGCTCAACGGACGGAAGGGGCCTCCCGAGCCCCCCTTCTTTGGCTTGCCGCAGGACGTTCCGGCAAGCTTACTCGCTAGCGGCGATCTTCATGATCTCCGCCGGCCCGAGGCACAAGCGGTCTTGCACGATGCTCGCGCGGGTTCGAACGCGGGCTAGGCGCCCGTTACCCCGAAACACAAGGTCCGCATGATGGAAGTGCGCCTCCCAGTTGCCGGCCGAAAACTGAACGGCTCGACACACCCTGGGCAATCCCCGGGTTACCGTGGCCATCTCGCTCAAGATGGTCTGGCGTTCGTCGGCCGACACCGGGTACGGCAGGGCATCGAGCGTGGCCGAAGACAACACCGGCACGGAGCAGGCCGGCTGCGCAAGGGCCCCGAGGGCTGTGTCCAACCCCATGCGGATGGGCGCCGCAAAGTCGGCCACGGGTCGGCGGTTTTGGTGGGGCCCCTCCATGGTGGCGAGGTACCCGGATAGCTCGACCCACGTGGTCTTCTCGTCGGGGCCGGTAAACGTGCGCCCGTGCACAAAAGCGAGCGGCGCGGGGCCAGGAACATCGCGGGGTTCGTCTGCGGGGACGCCGGATGCGCGCGCCTTCGATGACAGCGACACGCGAAACCCCGCCATGACCACGCTGGGCATGGGGCCGAGCTCACGGAACTTGGTGCGGTCTGCCTCGGACGTGGTGCCAAGGTCATTGCCGCCGCACAAAAAATGCGCAGGCACCGGTTGGCCCAAGAGCGCGCGTTGCACGGCTCCGCCGGCCGACAACGAGAACGCCCCGAACGATTGCGACTGCGCCTCTTGGGGGAGCGGCGCCGCGTTTGGCGTTGCCGGGCCCCCACAGGCAGCAACAACGAGCAAGGCAACACACAGACACCAATGACGCCGCGGGTTCACGACGCAAGCCAATAGCACAGGACCATGGCGCGCAGCGCCGGGCCCGCAGGTGCCCCGTCTAGGCCTGGCCGAGCCTATGCGCGCGAAGGTTCAAGAAGAACAGTCCGTACAGCACAAACACGACGACCACGGTCTCGAGCGACGTGAGCATGGAAACCTCCAGGGTTGTGCCCCGGGACTCTGACGCCAGCGTGTGTCGACTTGGTGCAGAGCGTGCAAAGGCCGCGCAAACCTTTTTTCTTCGCCACGATGGCCCTACATTGCGCGTCGATGGGCAAGAGCACCGAGGGGTCGCGCAAGAAGGTGGTCATCGTGGGCGGGGGCTTCGGCGGGCTCACCTGCGCCCAGGGCTTGGCCAAGGCCAACGTCGACGTCACCTTGGTCGACCGAACCAACCATCACCTGTTCCAGCCCTTGCTCTACCAAGTGGCCATCGCAGGCTTGTCCCCAGCAGAAATCGCCGCGCCCATCCGCGGCGTACTCTCGGACCAAAAGAACACGCGGGTGCTCTTGGGCTCGGTGTCCGCGGTGCACCTGGCCTCGCAAACGGTCGAACTCGACGACGGGTCCAGCCTTCCGTTCGATCATCTGGTGCTGGCCGTGGGGGCCAAGACCAGCTACTTCGGCCACGAAGAGTGGGAGAAAGACGCGCCGGGGCTCAAGTCTCTGGGCGATGCCCTCGAGATCCGCCACCGCGTGCTCTTGGCCTTCGAGCAAGCCGAGCGCGAGACGGACCCCTCGGTTCAAAAAGAGCTCCTGACCTTTGTGGTCATCGGCGGTGGCCCCACGGGCGTAGAGCTCGCAGGCGCCATCGCCGAGCTCGCCCACGTCACCCTCGACAACGACTTTCGCGCCATCGACCCCGACAAGACCCAGGTCATCTTGGTCGAGGCCGGCCCCACGGTGCTCTCGCCGTTCACCCCTGGGCTCCAAGAGCGCGCCAAAGAGCAGCTTGCCGAGATGGGCGTGCAAATTCGCGCAGGCCAGCGCGTCACCACCATCGACGCGGGAGGCGTGGTGCTCGATGGAAAAGATCGCATCGCGGCCCGAACGGTCCTTTGGGCTGCCGGCGTTCGTGGCACGCGCCTCGCCGAGACCTTGGGTGTTCCTCTCGACCGCCAAGGTCGCGTCATCGTCGAGACCGATGCATCACTGCCCGGACACCCCAACGTGTTCGCCATTGGCGACATGGCGGCGTTCCCCGACGGCAAGGGCACGCTGCCGGGCCTCTGCCCGGTGGCCATGCAACAAGGCCGCTACGTGGCGGAGCTCATCCGCAAAGACACGGGCAAAGAGCAGCGCAAGCCATTTGCCTACGTCGACAAGGGCACCATGGCCACCATCGGGCGCAGCCGCGCCATCGCCCAAGCCGGCCGCATGCAGATGTCGGGATTCTTGGCATGGCTCGCCTGGCTGTTCGTCCACATCATGTTCCTCATCGGCTTTCGCAACCGCTTCGTGGTGCTGTTCACCTGGGCCTGGTCGTACATCTCCTTCCAGCGCGGCGCGCGGCTCATCACCATGCGCAACACCGACACCTTCGGGCGCACCAGCAAGCCCGAAGCGACGTAGAGCTTCGACGCTACAAAGCAGCAAAGGGCAGCCCAGAGGGCCGCCCTTCGTGCGCTGGCGCGACGTTGTCGCGTTACTGAACGAAGTCGTTCAAGTCGGCGGCGAGCGCGTAGATGGGCAAGAACAAGTAGACCACGAGGCCGCGCGCGGGGCGCTGGATGCCACGGGCCTGCTTGGCGCGGGTCATCTCTTGCTGCGCAAGGATGGCGGGGCCATAGATGGGGATCAAGATCATCCAGGCCGCGTACTGCTGGTTCTGGGTGATGTTCTTGAGTTCGCCGCTCATCTTGATGAGGAACACGAACCACAAGATGATGCCCACCAGGTTGGTGAGGCCGCCCAGCGCGGAGATGACGCCGATCTCGGTGACCGAGGCGATGATTCCGAAGATGACCGGGAAGACGTACCAGCACGCGTAGGGGATGGCTTGCAGCATGCCCGCGTTGCGCTTCTTGGGAGCGCCGCCGGCGCCCATGCCGAGCTGGGCTGCACCGGGCATGCCCTGCATGGCCGCGCCCATTTGCCCAAAGCCCTGTTGCATCTGTTGGTCGAAGCCAGGCTGCTGACCGTAACCTTGCTGCTGCGGAGGCTGACCGTAGCCTTGCTGCTGCGGAGGCTGACCGAAGCCCCCCTGCTGCGCGGGCGGCGCGCCGTAGCCCGGAGGCGCGGCGGGCTGGCCGTAACCCGCCTGCTGCGGAGGCGCGCCGTAGCCCGGCGGGGGCGCGGGCGTCATGCCACCGGGCTGACCCATGAAGCCGGGCGCGTTGGGCATGGCCAGCGTGCGGTCCATGCCGCCGGGGTGTCCACCCTGCTGCTGCGGCGGCTGGCCGTACTGCGGCTGCTGCGGCGGCTGGCCGTACTGCGGCTGCTGCGGCGGCTGGCCATACTGCGGCTGCTGCGGCGGCTGGCCGTACTGCTGCTGCGGAGGCTGACCCTGCGGAGGGTACCCGGGCTGCTGACCGGGATAGGGATAGCCAGGGGGGAAGCCGTTGCCGCCGGGGGGTTGGTTCATGGGCCGAATCCTAACGGAGAGAGGGATGGAAGATCCATTGATCGGGCGCAAAAAAGCAGCGGGCGGGCTACCAGCCGCACTTTTCGCCTTTGTTTTCGGCCTTTAGGTACGAAAGCAACGGCGCAAAGTACTCGATCATCGCCCCGGCATCGGCGCGTGTCTCGCCGGAGAGCGCGGCAAGCGCCTCGGGCCACGGCTTGCTGGCACCGAGCGCCAAGAGCGCCTTGAGCTTGTCGCCAGCGGCTTTGTTTCCGTAAATGGAGCACGTGTCGAGCGGCCCCGTGTGACCGGCGGCCTTGCACAACGCGCGGTGGAACTGGAACTGATAGATGCGGGCCAAGAAGTAGCGGATGTACGGCACGCTGGCCGGCACGTGGTACTTGGCGCCCGGATCGAAGTCGGCCTCGGTGCGGGCCACCGGCGCGTCGATGCCTTGGTATTTCTTGCGCAGGGCCCACCAGGCCTCGTTCTGCTTGTCTTTGGGCGTCTTGCCCGAGAAGACATCCCAGCGCCATTTGTCGATGACGAGGCCAAACGGCAAGAAGGCAACCTTGTCGAGGGCCATCTTCATCTGCACGTTGATCTTGGCCTTGTCGTTGGCCGGCACGGCGTCGAGCAGCCCGATGTTCTTGAGGTACTGCGGGGTGACGCTGAGCGCCAACGTGTCGCCGATGCCCTCGTGGAAGCCGTCGTTGGCCCCCTGCTGAAAGAGCATGGGCTGCTTGTAGTAGTAGTGGAAGTAGTAGTCGTGCCCGAGCTCATGGTGAATGGTGATGAGCTCTTCTTCCGTGGGCTCGATGCACATCTTGATGCGCAGATCATCGGACCAGGTCACGTCCCAGGCGCTTGCGTGACACACAACGTCGCGGTCTTTGGGTCGCGTGAACAGTGAGCGCTCCCAGAACGTCTTGGGCAACGGGTCGAGCCCCAGCGACGTGAAGAAGCTCTCGCCCAGCTTGACCATGTCTTTGGGCTGGGTCTTCTTTTGCTGAAGT
>JBIKNA010000176.1:0-13904 GCA_044358965.1 Polyangiaceae bacterium | reverse complement strand
TGCAGCGACAGGGCCGAGAACGCCGCCACGGACGCATGCTCGCAGCGCGCGTCGTACGCCCAGGCATCGCGGGCCATCTGGTTCGGAGGCAAGTCCAGCGACACCACGCTCAGGAAGTCGGCCCGCGGCGCGAGCGGCGCGAGGCGCACTTGACCGTCGATGGTGAGCGGTCTGCCACATGGCGCCGGCTGGAACTTGCAGACGTCGTAGCAACACTTGCCGCCGGCCAGGGTTGGCCCCGCCGCCGCGCGAAACCCGTGGCACGAGCCGCCGATCTGCGTTTTGTCGACGCAGCCCTTGTCGTCGTACACCACGGACTTGGGGTCACGCGGTGCAGACATGGGGCCCGCAGGCGGCGGCTGCCGGGGCGCGAGGCAATACCGCTCGGTCTTGGCGCAGCTGACCGCCGGCTCCGCGTTCGGGTCGGGAGCAACCAACGGTGTGGGTGTGGCCGGGAACGGGGTGGGCGCCACCGTGGCCGAGGGTACGCTGGATGCGACCGGCACCACCGGCGTTGCCGCTGCGGGCGAAGACGCCTCGGGCACCACTGGCTTGGGGGCATCGGGAGCTGGCTTGCAGGCGCCGACGCCGAGCCCCGAGGCCGCAAGTGTGGCCAGGATCCTTGCGCGGACGTGCAGGTGGTGCGGCGAGAGCATGCGCAAGAGCAAAGGCCAGCGCCGGGGACAACGCAAGCTGGAAAGATGCCCTCACACTGTCGCGCGCACGAGCCACTCGACGAGGGGGGCCACGGTTTTGCACTGGTCGCGCAGCCAGGGCACGAGCTTTGGAGAGGTGAGCAGGCCCTTGGGCAGGGCCGCAAAGGGCACGTGCAAGCCCTTACGACGGAGCAAGTCCGCGCGCGGGTGCTCGGGGTCGAAACCCTTGGGCACACGCTTGAGCGCGTCGTGAGACTGGGCAACCAGGCCCTTGCGGCCCAGGGACGCCAAGATCTTGCCCAGCTCTTTGCCCCGCGCCTCGTCGACGACCGCGGCGCGGAAGCGCGCGAGTGACGACGGCTCCATCATGTAGTGACCAGCCGCCCCAAAGACCTCGGTGCCAACCTGGAAGTACAGCGCCATGGGCACATCCGTCACGCGCGTCCCGGCGCGGCGCACCGGGATAAAGCCGCCCACATGGGTCTTGTATGGCGCCTTGTCTTTGGAGAAGCGTACATCGCGGTAGATGCGGAACACCTTGGGCGCATCCAGATCGCAGTACGCGTACAGCGGGTCGATGGCGGCATGAACGTCGTCCAAGAGCAGCTTCATGGGGGCGTTCCACCCCTCTTCGTACTCGTCCTTGTGCGCCAAGAACCACTCGCGGTCGTTGTTCTTGGCAAGGCCCCGAAAGAACCTGGCGTTTGCGTCATGAAAGCCCTGGAATTTCGCCATGGGGGCCTTGCCTAGCACGCCATCAAGCGCAGCCCACCCGAGGAACGCTCCAATTCGCGCTCGGTCGAGCGCCACGAGGGTTAAGGTTTTTTCCAGAATGGCGTTCATCAATGGAGCAGTCCTCGCGCCGAGCGCTGCAGACCGAAGGATGCCCATGACAGCGACAGTTCTACTCGTTGACGATTCGCAGATGGTCCGACGGCTTGTTGGGCAGGCGCTGCGCGCCGAAGGGTTCAACGTCGTCGAAGCCGCCGACGGACTTCTGGCCCTGGCGCAGCAAGCAGCTACTCCAGCCGACATTGTGCTCTGCGACATCAACATGCCGAACATGAACGGCATCGAGTTCTTGCAGGCTCTGCGTGCGCCGCCGCACAACTCGACGGTGCCGGTCGTGTTCCTCACCACGAAGGGGCAGCTCGACCTCGTCGGGGTGGCCAAGGGGCTCGACGCCAAGGGCTGGCTCCTCAAGCCCGTCAAGCCCGCACTGGTTGTCGCGACGGTCAGCGCAATCCTCGCCGAGAGCGCTTCACCCACACAGGCAGCAAGCAATCAGTAGGTTGGAGCCGGCAAAATGCGCATTCTCATCGTTGACGCCGTCCGGGGGGACCGCGAGCTCGAGCAACGCTGTTTCACGTCCGCTGGCCACACGGCCATCGCCGCAACAGACGTTCGTGCCGCGCAAGAGGGGCTCGACCGCGACCCACCGGATGTGATCCTGGTCGACTCGGCCTTTGGTGTGGGGCCCGTGGCCACATTCATCAAGGCGGTGCGCGATGCCCACCGTGCCCGGCACCCATACATCATCGTGCTGGTATCTCGGTTCGTTGGCCGAGAGATGGCCACACTGGCGGCCAGTGGGGCCGACGACTTCATCCGCAAGCCCCTCGACCGCGAAGAGCTGTTGATGCGTGCCGACGCCAAAGCGCGTATCGCCACATGGGCAAACGTGGCCTTCGGAGCGCCGGAGGCCACCGCCGCCGTCGTCGGGCACAAGATCGAAACGCTGCGAGCGTGGTCCGAACTGGGGGCCATGACCGCCCGGGACTTGGGTGCCCTCGTGGGGCTCCGCTTCGAGGAGGTCGCGTCGGAGCCTTGCGCCGCAGACTACGGTGCCCGGCTGAACCTGAGCATGGCCACCGAAGAGCTCGAGGTGTCGTTCTGCGTGCGGCTGGACGCTGCGTCCATGAAACGCGTTGCGCTGTCTGTGTTCGGGGCCGAAGAGAACGACGAAGATGCGCTGAACGACTTGGCGAGGGAGTTCACGAACATCGTGGCCGGTACGTTCAAGAGCGTGGCCGGGTCCGACGGCTTCATGCTCACCATGGGGCTCCCGCTCGACTTGCGCGCATCGAGCGCCGACAACGGCGCGCCTCTGGCCGAACGGGCCTTTGCGCTCACCGACGAAGCAGGCAGTGTCCGCGTCGAACTCTGCGCGGTGCTGCGTACCAACAAGCTCAAGAAGGTCTCGGTGCAGGAGCTTCGCGAGGGCATGGTTCTGGCCCGGGATGTCAGGAATGCCGCGGGCGGCTTGCTGGTGCCCGCCGGGCGACTGACACGCATGGGCATCGAGCGCGTCACCAAGGCGCTGGCCCCGCGCGCCGTCGTCGACGTGGCAGACGCCATGCGGCGCGCATCCTAAGGGAGCTGGCACCAAGCCCCCGCCCCCGGGCCCAGTCTCTCGCTCGCAGTGTGCGCGCAGCTGCTGGTGCGTGAGCAAGTTCGGGCACCGGGGAGCCGGGCGGGATGGGGCTGGTGCAGACCACGCCCTTCCCGGCCCGCTCTAGGGCGACGGCATCGGTCACGCCATGCGCGCACGGCGCCGGCGAAGCGCACCCGCCACGCCGAACATCAGGAGAGGAGCCCAGGGCCAAGGCGCCTTCGAACCGAATGTGACGGCGCAGCCCGCGCCGACAGAAGTCACCGCGGCTTCGGTTGGTTGAGGTGCGACGGCCGGCGCCGCGCCGCACGCCGCAATGGCCACGTGAACACACCCAGCCTCGCTGCAGGCATCGTCGGTACAGGGGTCCTCGTCATCGCAGTCGCCGCACGTGATGCAAGTCGCGGCGGCGTCGCTTTCGGGGCAGACGTCGCACACGGTGTCATGGGACTGGGTGCACGCTGCGCGCACGCTCTCCCCTTCCCCGCAGGTGCGGCAAGGGGTGCAGCGCCCGCCCTTGAGGAAAGCGCCCGGGGGGCACCCGGTGCATGCCGTCGGGCCTTTGCCTTTGCATGTTGCACACGATTTGTCGCACGCAACGCACCAGGTGTCGTTGCTGCCTGCGCACGCCGCCGCGGCGTACTGGCCGGCAACACACTGGGTGCATGGCACGCAGCTTGTGTCCTTGAGCAGGCGACCAGGGGCACACGCGGTGCACTGGTCGCTCGGGGTCCCAAAACAGGCCGTGCAGCTTGCGTCGCACGCAATGGGTGGCAGCTCTGCGTTGATCGCGGGCACCTCGTCCGCACGAACGAAGGAGAAGCCCTCGGCCTGCAACACGGGCACCATGTACATGACCATGTCGACGGTGTCGCCGCCGGACCAACCGTAGGGATCGTGCATCAGTACGATGCCACGCCCGATGGTCCGGATCTCGGCGAGGTAGGCATCTGCGCACTGCTTGCTGGTTGCATAGCCCGTTCCGTGGGCCAGAGCGCCCGCGCTGGTGCGCAGCTCGCCGCGAAAGCAGGCCCAATCGGCGGCGCGGGCCGGGTACTCGGTGGAGATCCCTCCTATGTCCCAGTTGACCGGGCCCAGGTACTTCTTCATCGGAGTGGCGGCCAGATCTTGGGCCACCGAGGGGCTCCAGGAACCAAATGGCGGCCGAAACAGAAGCCGACCCGAGGGGATGAACGGCGCAATGATCTGGTCTGTCTCGGCCAGCTCTTGCGGGAGCTGGGCCGGGTGGTGCGCGCGCACCTGCGTCACCAGATCGCGATGCGTCGTGGTGTGGTTGGCGATCAGGTGGCCATCAGCAGAAAGTTGCGCGAGCCCCTGCGTCGGCGTCGGCACGGGGCCGAGGCCACTGGGGTTCGGCAAGCTCGTTGGCGCCAGGCGCCCGCCGTTGACGAAGAACGCAGCACGGATCCCTTTGCCCCGCAGGTACGTGGACAGCTCTGCCGTGCGTGCCCCAGGGCCATCATCGAAGGTGAGCGCGAGCGCTTTGCTGGGGAGTGATGCGCCTACGTAGTTGCCGGGGCGCAGCGCTTGCACGGTAGTGCCCACGGGCTCGGGCGCCGATGCCACATCGACACCACACGCGGCCAACAGAACAAACGCGAGCATTCCGCGGTACAGGCACCATGCTCGGGTTCTTGCTGTCTCGCCGCCCATGGGCCGGTGTCGTAGCGCGATGCGCGAAGGCTGGCGCAGAAAAGTGCGCGTCCGTGGCCGCGGACCAAGTGGCTCGGCCGCCAGACGAGGCCCGCGAGGGACAAAGCGCCACCTGCTTTGGCCAATCTCGATGGGGCATCGGAGTGGTCCTTCGTGCACGGTGCTCGTAGGACTGGGCGGCCACCTGTGCACTCCCGAGTTCTTCGGGCACCAGCACCAGGGCTAGGGCGACGGGTCCACCTCGCGGGCAAACCAGATCGCTGCGTGTACCTCGCCGACGCCAACGCCCATCGATGCCCAGGGCGCGGTCCACGAGCCCTGGTTGATCATGACGGCATGGTGCGCTGCGCTCTCGGTCCAACGCTCCACCAGACGGTCGGGACCGCCGGAGATGTTACCGGTCATCGCGATCTCGTAGCCGTTCCCGGGAAACCCCGTGAGCTCCCTTGGCTTGCTCCACATGCAGCGCGCCTGCGCGTGATCTTTGGTGTAGCAACACGGCGACCAAGGGCCGGCCGATGACCAGCTATGCGCGTTGCAGTGTGCCGGACGCACGTCGCGGCTGCGGTCCAGGTCCAGCACGTGCACCTGCGCCACATAGCTCAGCGAGCGCGACAGCGGCAGCGCCGGAAGACCGCGCCGCTGCCGATACGCGTTGAGCGCGTTGCCGAGCGCCACCTGCCGCGCATCGGGAGCGGGGAGCCGCGGCGCCCCTGCTTGCGGCCCCATGGTTGCAGGTTGCATGTTTGCCTGCGGCGCCGCGGGCGCGGGCTGGAAGGGCGGCACTTGCGCCGGCGGCGCCGGTGCAGTCGGCCCCGGCTCGTTCGCTCCCGCCCCACAAGCACCGAGCACCACGACTGCACACATCCGGTAGAGCCTTCGGAGCATCCCCGCAGGATACTGCCTTCGGTACAGGTGGCGTGAAGGAGAGGTCGATGCAAGGCGGCCGCCGGCGCCCGCGGGAGCCTAGGAGGCGCTGCGGTGCCGTACAAAACACAAAGGCCCCGCATTCCGACTGGAACGCGAGGCCCTTGGGGTGTGGCTTGTGACGAGTTACTCCTCGTTCACCGCGGACATGCTCTCCGGGGCGCGCGGGATGACCGGCTCCGGCGGCGGCGGCCGGCGGATTTCCACGTACTCCTCGCCGTCGACGAGCACCCGCAGGTGCTTGTACGCGCCGAGGCCCGTGCCGGCCGGGATGAGACGGCCCATGATGACGTTCTCTTTGAGGCCGCGCAGGGTGTCCGTCTTGCCGCAGATGGCAGCCTCGGTGAGCACCTTGGTGGTCTCTTGGAACGACGAGGCGCTGATGAACGACTCGGTGGACAGAGAGGCCTTCGTGATGCCGAGGAGCAGCGGCTCGGCGATGCCGGGCTTGCCGCCCTTCTCGATGACCCGCTGGTTCTCGGTCTCGAACACATGCTTCTCGACCTGCTCGTCGACCAGGAAGTTGGTGTCGCCAACATCCTTGATGCGAACGCGACGGAGCATCTGCCGAACGATGGCTTCGATGTGCTTGTCGTTGATGGCAACGCCCTGGAGCCGGTAGACCTGCTGGATCTCGTTGACGAGATACGCAGCGAGCTCCTTTTCGCCCTTCACGCGCAGAATGTCGTGGGGGTTGGCGGGGCCATCCATGAGCGGCTCGCCCGCACGGACGCGGTCGCCAGGCTGCACCTGGATGTGCTTGCCCTTGGCGATCAGGTACTCGCGAGCCTGGTCGTTGAGCTGCGTGCCGTCGGGGGCGAACGGGGTGATGAGCACCTTGCGCTTGCCCTTGGTGTCCTTGCCGAAGGAAACCTCGCCGTCGATCTCGGCGACGATGGCGTGGTCCTTGGGCTTGCGCGCCTCGAAGAGCTCGGCAACACGCGGCAGACCGCCGGTGATGTCCTGGGTCTTCGTGGTCTCGCGGGGCATCTTGGCGATGACCTCGCCGGCCTCGCAGAAGTCGCCGTCCTGCACCACGATGTTCGCGCCCACGGGGAGCAGGTAGCGAGCGTCGAGGGTGGAGTTGGGCAGCTTGAGCGTCTCGCCGTTGGTGTCCTTGATCGTGATACGCGGGCGGAGGTCCGCGGCGCGCGACTCGATGATGACCTTGCGAGACAGACCGGTGACTTCGTCGAGCTTCTCGACCATGGTCACGCCTTCGACGATGTCGCCGAACTTCACGACGCCGGCCACCTCGGTGAGGATGGGCATGGCGAACGCGTCCCACTCGGCCATGAGCTGACCGCCCTTGACCTTGTCGCCCTCGCGGACCTTGAGGATCGCGCCGTACACCAGCCGGTGATGCTCGCGCTCGCGGCCCGTGTCGTCGACGATGACGATCTCGCCGTGGCGGTTCATGACGCTGACCGTGCCATCGCGCTTGATGGCCAGGTTGGCGTTGCGAATCCGGATGACGCCTTCGCTGCGGGCTTCGAGGGAGCTCTGCTCGATCTTGCCGCGGGCGGCCGCGCCACCGATGTGGAACGTACGCATGGTGAGCTGGGTGCCCGGCTCGCCGATGGACTGGCTGGCGATGATGCCGACAGCCTCGCCGATGTTGACCTTGTAGCCACGGGCCAAGTCACGGCCGTAGCACTTGGCGCACACGCCGCGCCGGGTGGCGCAGGTGAGAACCGAGCGGATGACCACTTCTTCGATGCCGGCTTCTTCGATCTTGGCAACCAGCGGCTCGTCGAGCTCGGTGTTGGCGGCCACGATGACTTCGCCGTTGAGCGGGTCCACCACGTCTTCCAGCGTCACGCGGCCGAGGATACGGTCGCCGAGGGGCTGAATGACCTCGCCAGCGTCTTCGAGCTTGGTGACCCGGATGCCGTCGAGGGTGCCGCAGTCGAACTCTTGGATGACGCAGTCTTGCGCGACGTCGACGAGACGACGCGTGAGGTATCCGGAGTTCGCCGTCTTGAGCGCGGTGTCGGCCAAGCCTTTGCGCGCACCGTGCGTCGAGATGAAGTACTGGAGCACGCTGAGACCCTCGCGGAAGTTCGCGGTGATCGGCGTCTCGATGATTTCGCCGGACGGCTTGGCCATGAGGCCACGCATGGCGGCGAGCTGACGAATCTGCTGCGTGGAGCCACGAGCGCCAGAGTCGGCCATGATGTAGACGGCGTTGAACGAGGGCTCCATGAGCTCCTGGCCCGTCTCGCTGTCCGTGACCTTCTCTTTGCCGATCTCGACCATCATTTCGGCGGTGACCTTGTCGGCAACGCCTGCCCAGATGTCGACGATCTTGTTGTAGCGCTCGCCGTCGGTGATGAGACCCTCTTGGTACTGGTCGACGACGCGCTGCACTTCTTCTTGCGCTTCGTTGAGCAGGACGACCTTGGCCTTCGGGATCACCATGTGGTCCATGCACATGCTGGTGCCGCTCTTGGTGGCGAAGTCGTAGCCCAAGGAGCGGAGGCGGTCGGCCAGGAGCACCGTCGCCTTGTTCTTGTGCTTGCGGTAGCAAGCGTCGATGAGGGCCGAGAGGGCCTTCTTGTCGAGCGTCTTGTTGACCAGGTCGAAGGACAGACCCTCGGGGAGGACCTCGGAAATCAAGCAGCGGCCGACCGTGGTGGTGACCATGCGGCGGATGCCCGAGGCCGGGTCGATCACGCGCACGCGGATGCCCGTGTGGATGGTGACCTCTTGGTTGTCGTACGCCATGCGCACTTCGTCCGGGGACGCGTACACACCGCGCAGGTAGCCCGTGGGCTCACCCTTCTTGTCGATGCTGAGGCTGCCCTCGCGGTAGCAGCCGCGGGCGAACTTGCGCTCGCGGGTGCCGTAGTACAGCCCGAGCACGATGTCCTGCGTCGGGTTGATGATGGGCTTGCCGTTGGCGGGCGACAGGATGTTGTTGGTGCTCATCATGAGCACGCGGGCCTCCATCTGTGCTTCCACAGACAGCGGCACGTGAACGGCCATCTGGTCGCCGTCGAAGTCGGCGTTGAACGCCGCGCAAACGAGCGGGTGGAGCTGGATGGCCTTGCCCTCGATGAGGACGGGCTCGAAGGCCTGGATGCCCAAGCGGTGGAGCGTCGGGGCGCGGTTCAAGAGAACCGGGTGCTCGCTGACAACCTCTTCGAGGATGTCGAACACTTCCGGACGCTCTTTTTCCACCATCTTCTTGGCGGACTTGATGGTGTTGACGTACCCGCGCTCTTCGAGCTTGTTGTAGATGAACGGCTTGAACAGCTCGAGCGCCATCTTCTTGGGCAGGCCGCACTGGTGCAGCTTGAGCGTGGGGCCGACGACGATGACCGAACGGCCAGAGTAGTCGACGCGCTTGCCGAGCAAGTTCTGACGGAAGCGGCCCTGCTTGCCCTTGAGCATGTCGCTGAGGGACTTGAGGGGGCGCTTGTTGGGGCCGGTGATGGTCTTGCCGCGACGGCCGTTGTCGAAGAGGGCGTCGACGGCCTCTTGGAGCATACGGCGCTCGTTGCGGATGATGATCTCCGGCGCGTTGAGCTCGAGGAGGCGCTTCAACCGGTTGTTGCGGTTGATGACGCGACGGTAGAGGTCGTTCAAGTCGCTGGTGGCGAAGCGGCCGCCATCGAGGGGAACGAGCGGACGCAGGTCCGGCGGAAGCACCGGGATGACCGTGAGCATCATCCACTCGGGGCGGTTGCCGCTCTCGCGGAAGGCCTCGGACACCTTGAGGCGCTTGACGATCTTCTTGCGCTTGGCCTCGCTGGTGGCCGTGCGCATGTCCTCGCGCAGGGTCTCGCTCAGCTTGTGGATGTCCACTTGCTTGAGCATCTCGAGCACAGCCTCGCCGCCCATGCCGGCGGTGAAGCGGTCGTCGCCGTACTCTTCGAGCAGCTGCAGGTAGCGGTCCTCGGAGAGGAGCTCGCCCCGGGCAAGGCCCGTCTCTTTGGGGTCGATGACGATGTACGCCTCGCAGTACAGGACCTTCTCGAGATCCTTGAGCGAGATATCGAGCATGTTGCCGATGCGGCTGGGCAGGCTCTTCAGGAACCAGATGTGCGCAACCGGCGTGGCCAGGTTGATGTGGCCCAGGCGCTCACGACGCACCTTGCTCTGGATGACCTCGACGCCGCACTTCTCGCAGACGATGCCACGGTGCTTCATGCGCTTGTACTTGCCGCAGTTGCACTCGTAGTCCTTTACGGGGCCAAAGATCTTGGCGCAGAACAAGCCGTCGCGCTCGGGCTTGAACGTTCGGTAGTTGATGGTCTCGGGCTTTTTGACCTCGCCATGAGACCACTCGCGGATTTTTTCCGGCGACGCGAGGGAGATACGGATCGCGCTGAAGCTAAGCGGATCCTTGGGCTTCTCGAAGAAGGAGAAGATGTCGCGCATCGGGAGACCTTTCTGACTGAAACGTGGAAACGAAAGAAGCTTGTGTAGGAAGAGCGGGGGGCCGCGCAAGTTCCTGACCCTTTGCGGGCAGGCCCCTGCGCGGCTCGCGCGCTACTCTTCGGCGGCCTGGTCCGTGGGGGCCTTGAGCTGGGCGGCCTCGAGGAGCTCGATGTTCAGGCACAAAGCCTGGAGCTCTTTGATGAGGACGTTGAAGCTCTCGGGCAGACCGGGCTCGAGGTTGTACTCGCCCTTGACGATGGCTTCGTACATGCGGGTACGGCCCATGACGTCGTCGCTCTTGACCGTGAGGAACTCCTGCAGGGCGTACGCCGTGCCGTAGGCTTCCATGGCCCAGACTTCCATTTCGCCCAAGCGCTGACCGCCGAACTGCGCCTTGCCGCCCAGCGGCTGCTGAGTAACCAGGGAGTAGGGGCCGATGCTGCGGGCGTGGATCTTGTCGTCGACCAAGTGGTGAAGCTTGAGGACGTACATGATGCCGACGGTGACGTCGGTGTCGAAGGCTTCGCCGGTGCGGCCATCGAAGAGCACGGTCTGACCGCTCGTGGGCAAGCCCTGGAGCGTAAGTGCCTCTTTGATGGCGCTCTCCGGAGCGCCATCGAACACCGGGCTGGCGTAGAACGCGCCGCCCTTCATCTTGGCTGCCAGGCGCTTGACGTCCTCGTCGCTCATCTTGGAGATGGCTTTGTGGAGGACCTCGTCGCCGTCGTAGGCCTTGAGGAGCTTGTCCTTGATGGCCGCGCCGCCGAAGTTGGCTTCGAGCATGTGCTGGAGCTGCCAGCCAAGCGCGCGGGCCGCCCAGCCAAGGTGCGTCTCCAGGATTTGCCCGACGTTCATACGCGAGGGCACGCCCAGGGGGTTCAGCACGATGTCGACGGGACGACCGTCGGCAAGGTAGGGCATGTCTTCTTCCGCCATGATGCGGGAGATGACGCCCTTGTTGCCGTGACGACCGGCCATCTTGTCGCCGACCTGCAGCTTGCGCTTGATGGCGATGTAGATCTTCACCATCTTGATCACGCCCGGAGACAGCTCGTCGCCCTTGGACAGGCGATCGATCTTGTCGCGGAAGTGCTCTTCGCGAACGCTGATCATCTCCTCGAGCTCGCGGAGCTTGACCGCGATGTCCTCGGAGGCGTCGACGGGGAGCTCGCCCCAGTACTTGTGCGGCACCTGGTCCAAGGCCTCGACGTCGAGGACCTGGCCCTTTTGCAACAGGACCTTGCCCTTGTCGTCGACGAGCTTGCCGTTGGTGGTCTGGCCCGTGAGGCTCTTTTTGACCTGACGGAAGAACGAGTCGCGCAGGATCTTGACCTCTTCGGTCTTGATGCGCTCGAGGCGCGCCTGCTCGGCGAGTTCGATGGCCATGGCGCGCTCGTCTTTTTCGGTGCCCTTGCGAGCAAAGACGCGAGCGTTGATGACGATGCCGCCCACGCCCGGGGGGACGCGGAGCGAGCTGTCACGGACGTCGCCGGCCTTCTCGCCGAAGATGGCTCGCAGGAGCTTCTCTTCGGGAGAGAGCTGGGTCTCGCCCTTGGGGGTGATCTTGCCGACGAGGATGTCGCCAGGCTTCACTTCGGCGCCGATGCGGACGATGCCGCTCTCGTCGAGGTCCTTGAGGGCCTCTTCGCCGACGTTGGGGATGTCCCGGGTGACCTCTTCTTTGCCGAGCTTGGTGTCGCGGGCAACGCACTCGAACTCTTCGATGTGGATCGAAGTGAACACGTCGTCTTTGGCGATGCGCTCGGACACGAGGATGGAGTCCTCGAAGTTGTAACCCTGCCAGGGCATGAACGCGACGAGCACGTTCTGACCGAGCGCGAGCTCTCCCATGTCGCAAGAGGGGCCGTCGCCGAGGACCTCGCCCGCCTTGACGCGCTCGCCGGCCATGACGATGGGCTTCTGGTTGAAGCACGTCGACTGGTTGGAGCGCTGGAACTTGGTCATCGAGTAGATGTCCGGGATCTCCGCGCGGTCGCCTTCGGCGCGAACGACGATGCGCGAGGCGTCGACGCTCTCGACGATGCCATCGCGGCGAGCCACGATGCAGACGCCAGAGTCACGGGCAAGCTTGCCCTCCATGCCGGTGCCGACGAGCGGCGCCTGCGAGCGGATGAGCGGCACGGCCTGACGCTGCATGTTGGCGCCCATGAGCGCGCGGTTTGCGTCGTCGTGCTCGAGGAAGGGCACCAGGGCCGCGGCCACGCTCACCATTTGGTTGGGCGCGACGTCGACGAGCTGGACCATGTCCGGCGTGACCATGTGGAAGTCGCCGTTGAGACGAGCCGACACGAGGGCCTCGCGGAAGCGGCCTTTTTCGTCGAGCGAGGCCGAAGCCTGCGCGATGTACTTGCCCTCTTCTTCGAGCGCCGAGAACCAGTTCACCTCGTCGGTGACACGACCTTCGGTGACCTTGCGGTAGGGCGTCTCGACGAAGCCGTACTCGTTGACCCGAGCGAAGGTGGACAACGACGCGATGAGGCCGATGTTCGGACCTTCAGGCGTTTCGATCGGGCAGATACGACCGTAGTGCGTCGGGTGAACGTCGCGGACCTCGAAGCCCGCTCGCTCGCGGGTGAGACCGCCCGGTCCGAGGGCCGAGAGCCGGCGCTTGTGCGTGACCTCGGACAGCGGATTGGTCTGGTCCATGAACTGCGAGAGCTGCGAGCTGCCGAAGTACTCTTTGACCACGGCGGAGACGGGCTTCGCGTTGATCAAGTCGTGGGGCATCAGCGTGTCGATCTCTTGCGACATGCTCATGCGCTCTTTGATGGCGCGCTCCATACGAACCAAACCGATGCGGTACTGGTTCTCCATGAGCTCGCCGACGGCGCGAACGCGACGGTTGCCCAAGTGGTCGATGTCGTCGACGGAGCCACGGCCGTTCTTGAGCTCGATGAGGTGACGAACGGTCTCCAGGATGTCCTGGGCCGAGAGCACCTGCATGTCGAGCCCCGGACGCTGCTCGTCGGGCAGATCGCGGTAGAACTTGTAGTTCAACTTGAGGCGACCGACCTTGGAGAGGTCGTAGCGCTCGGGGTTGAAGAACAGGTTGTGGAAGAGGGTCTTGGCCGTCTCGAGCGTGGGCGGATCGCCCGGACGCAGACGACGGTAGATCTCCATGATCGCGTCTTCGGTGGTCTTGACCTTCTCGGCGAGCAGGGTGTCGCGGAGGTAGGAGCCCACGTTCAGGCCGTCGATGAAGAGGATCTTGAAGTCGGCGATGCCGGCTTCGCGCAAGCGCTCGAGCTTCTCGGGGGTGATCTCCTCGTTGCACTCGAGAACGACCTCGCCGGTCTCGCGGTCGACGATGTCGTGCGCGGCCACTTTGCCCACGAGCTCTTCGACATCGGCGCTGAGGCGATCGACCTTGGCTTCCTTGAGCTTCTTGATCGCGGCCTTGGTGAACTTGGTGTTCTTCTTGACGATGACGTCGTTGCCCACCTTGATGTCGCGGGTGGAGCGCTGACCGGCGAGAAGATCGTACTCGACGCTCTTGGCGTACTTGCCGCCCTTCTCGATGAACACCGTCTCGGTGTTGTAGAAGTAGTTGAGCAGGTCTTGCGTGGTGTACCCGAGCGCGCGGAGCAGCACCGTCGCGTGCATCTTCCGGCGGCGGTCGATGCGGACGTAGATGATGTCTTTGGGGTCGAACTCGAAGTCGAGCCACGAGCCGCGGTACGGGATGACGCGCGCGCTGTAGAGGACCTTGCCCGAAGAGTGGGTCTTGCCCTTGTCGTGATCGAAGAAGACGCCCGGCGAACGGTGCAGCTGGCTCACCACGACACGCTCGGTGCCGTTGATGATGAACGTGCCCGTCTCGGTCATCAGCGGGATCTCGCCGAAGTAGA
>JBIKNA010000566.1:0-4201 GCA_044358965.1 Polyangiaceae bacterium | reverse complement strand
TGCTCGGTGATTTAGCGCGGCAGAGGCAATGCCGAGGGCAGCGCATGCACTGGCGCGCGGCTGGGCTCGAGCGGTGGCGCCTCGACACCGGTTGCGGCCACCACGGGGTAGCCACGTCGGTGCCACTCCAGGATCCCCTCGTCGAGAATCATGGCGTGTTTGTAGCCCCGCTTGCGGAGCTCGGCGACCACGTCTCCGGACAAATGATGAGGGCACGCGCAATAGGCGATGATCCACGTTCCGTCGTTGGGGATCTCTTTGAGGCGCCCAAGGTCGTAGTGTGGAATGGAGAGCGCGCCGGGAATGTGCACCCGCATCCAGTCGCCGGGGGAGCGTGCGTCGATGACGACGACACGACGCTTGTCTTGGAGCGCTTGCTTGAGTTGGTCCACGGACACGTAGCGCGGATCTTTGACGCACTTGCCCTCGGGGTAACACGGGTCTGCGCGAGGCACGAAAGACGGGGCCGCCCCGGCGGGATTGATGACGATGGGCTCTTTGCCCGTGGGCGGAGGCAGCGGCACCACGGTGACCGGTTTGCCGAGCGTCCGGATGTAGCTCACCAGATCATCAATCTGCCCCTCACTCAGGCGGCCTCGCCACGCGGCCATGGGGGTTCCGGGGCGCCCGCGGTCGATGGCATAGCGAATGAACGCGTCGCTGGAGGCCTCGAGGAAGCGTGGATTATGCAGGTGTACGGCGGTGCCTCGACCCGAGGCCGTGCCGTGGCATTGCTGACAGTGCTGTTGAAACAGCGGCAAGCCCAATGCTGCATTGCCAGGGGCGGGTGTTGCTAGTGCCTCTGGGCCTGCGCCGTGGGAGCGAATCCAGGCCACGAGCCGCTGCACTTCTGGGACATCGAGGGGGCCGCCCTGAGCCTTGCCGTAGGGCGCCATGGACGTGCCGGGCCGTCCATGCGCGATGCCATGGCTGATCTGCTCGTCCGTCGCGCTCGAAAGGAACGTTGGGTTCGTGAGTGACGGGGCGTTGTCGGCCTTGTAGCCCTCTCCCGAGGCCCCATGGCACACGGCGCACATGTTCTTGAACAGCGTCGCGCCACTCGCCGCACTGAGGTTCGCGGGCAAGCCGGCGTCGGCGCTGGCGCCAGCGTCGCCGGTGCCAGCTCCTCCGCGCGCGCAGGAACCAACGCCTGCGGCCAGCAGGGCCACCAATATCGATTGGGCAAAACGTACGCGCGCGGCAGTCATGAAGCGCGGGCTACGCTACCACGAGCGCGGTCGCGCCCGCTGCTCTCAAGGCCCCGCAGAGAATGCGGCGTGCGCTACTGCGTAACCTTCTCTTCGAGCTTGGCTTCCAGGTGCTTGTAGCCCTGCTGAGGGTTGATCAGCGTGCGATGCACCTGGTCGTTGTAGTTTTTGACCAGGCTAGAGTTCTCCGTGACGATGTCGACGACCTGCGTGCCGAGCACCAGATAGTCGACGAGGTACGCCGGGTCGCGGGGCTTGGACTTGGATTTGGCCTCGGTGCGGACCTTGACCTCGCCGGCTGCGGTGGTCTTGGTGCTGCGGTAGGCAACGTCGTAGTCCAGGGTCTTGATGAGGTTCTTGCGGTAGCTCTTTTGCACGAGCCGCTTGAACAAGTCTTGCATGCGCGCCTGCTGCGCGGCGTTGAGCTCGTTCCAGTGGTTGGTGCAGCTCGGCACGCTCGCCGGGCAAGGGCTGCCGAAGATGCGCCGCGTGAGCTCGCTGTAGTCGACCATGGATCCCAACTCGGCGTCGACCTGGGCGTTGCGCGCCGCAGACTCGGGCTGCTTGAGCAGCTGCGCCAGTTTGGCGTGCCGTGCCTCGACCATGCTTTGGGCCTCGGCCTCCCCGGCGTGCGCGGTGGCAGGACCGAGCAACGAGAGGGAGAAGGATGCGGCGAGCGCGATGGTGGCGAGGAAGGAACGGATACGCATGGTCTTTCTTTCGGGGCTTGCGCCCAACGCTTGTGTTCTACGCCGGTTGGACGGAGTGTCAAAAAGGCTCATTCAAGCAATCGTCATCATGGACGGTAACCACGCGAATCCAGGACGAAAAGGGCTCCCCCGCGCGCCCACCTGGGAGCCGGACGTGGGCCGGCTCCCAAAGCGCGTTAACTTGAGACTTTGCGAAGGCTTACGACAAACTCGGCCCCCGCAGCGCCCCCAGGGCTTCGCACCTCGATGCTGGCGCCGACCGCCGCGTGCTCATCGACGATGCGCTTGACCACCGCGAGCCCCATGCCGGTTCCGTGAGAGCGCGTGGTGTAAAATGCGTCGAAGATGCGGGTCTTGGCCTCGTCGCTCACGCCGGGCCCCTGGTCGAGCACCACGAGACGGACGTGCGGTCCTTCGGCTGCTGCCCGAACCCAGACTTGGCCGCCTGCCGGCGTGGCCTGGACGCCATTGCGCACCAGGTTCCACAAGACCTGCTTCATCTGTGCGGCATCGCAGACCGCTAGCAGTTGTTCGTCGCTGGTCTCGAAGGTGACGCGGACGTCGCCAGCGCCCCGGGCCGAGCGCGCCGCCAGGTCCACAACCGTGCGGGCAAGGGCTGCCACGTCGACGGTCGCGGGGCTTGGCGGGCGTGGCCTTGCCAGATCCATCATGTCGCCGACGAGGTCGTTGAGGCGCTCGGTTTCGCTGAGCACGATGTCGCAGAGGCGCCGGTCGTCTTCTTCGAGCCCCTTTGCGTCTTTGAGCATCTCGATGGACCCGCGGATGGAGCCCAGCGGGTTGCGAATCTCGTGCGCGAGCCCCGCGGCCAAGCGACCGATCATGGCTAGGCGCTCGGCCTGTTCGACCCGTGCCTCGGCGGCCTGCAGTGCGCCGCCGGCCCGACGCAGGCGCTCGGCCAAGTAGCCGGCCAAGAAGGCCACGACGGCGAGCCCCAGCAGGTTGACAAGCACCGGGAAGGACAAACCCTCCCAGTGCGTCACGTAGCCCGTGTTGAGCTGGTCTCGCGGGGGATGAAGCACACCCGCGACGAAGCTGACGCTCATGGTCAGGTACGCGACCACGCCGGTGAGCGCCGCAAAGCCGGCACCCCGGGCGCCAAGCAACACCGCGCCCACAAGACACGTAAGACCGTAGAACGAGGTCGCCCCGCTGGTGGGGCCGCCGGAGACATAGACGATGGCGCTCCACGTGAGCTGATCGAGAACGAGCTGCGCGTAGGACAGCTCCCGAAGGCGCTTCTTGGTTCGAAGCGTCAGCGCGTAGGCTGCGGCCATCACGAAGCCAGCCCCGATGGTGAAGGTCACCACCGTCATGCTTTCGCTGTACTGCGACAGGCTCCCGCGCAGGTATAGGCCCAGCGTTGCGAGCAGCAGCAACACCAAGAAAGCAAGGCGCAGACCGGTGATCCACGCAAGGCGTCCCTGGAGCCCGACCTCTGCGCGGGCCGGGGTCGCGACGGCAGCGTACGCGTCGGTCATGCCTGGGTCGCCAACACGCAGGTCCGTTGCGCGTGCCCTCGGGTCAGTTGGACTTGATCTTGCCGGCCATGCTGAAGATCGGCAGGTACATGCCGATGAGCACAACGCCGACGGTGCCACCGATGCCCACCATCATGACGGGCTCGATGAGGCTGGTAAGGGAGCCCACGGCCACGTCGACCTCGTCGTCGTAGAAGTCGGCGATCTTGTTGAGCATGGCGTCGAGCGCGCCGGTCTGCTCGCCCACGCCCACCATTTGCACGACCATGGGCGGAAAGATGTTGGTCTCCATGAGGGGACCGGCCATGTTCTTGCCCTCGGACACCTTGGCCCGGGTGTACTGGATGCCTTCTTCGATGATGACGTTGCCGGCGGTTTTGGCAACGATGTCCATGGCGTCCAAGATGGGAACGCCGGACGCCAGCAGGGTGCCCAGCGTGCGTGTGAAGCGCGCAACGGCGATCTTCTTGAGCACCGCGCCGATGATGGGCATACGGAGGAAGAGCTTGTGGAACGCTCGCTTGCCTTTCGGCGTGCGGTAGATCGACACCACCGCGCCCGCGGTGATGGCCATGCCGAGCACCACGAAGATGAAGTTCCCCGTGAAGATCTCTGATGCGGTGATGATGAGCTGGGTCAGTGCCGGCAGCTCGTCCGAGGAGCCCAGGTCTTTGAAGATGGTCTTGAACGACGGGATAACCCAGCCGAGCAAGATGAACAAAACGCCGATGAACACCACGAGAACGACGCTGGGGTAAACCATGGCGCCCTTGACCTGGCGCTG
>JBIKNA010000567.1:0-4201 GCA_044358965.1 Polyangiaceae bacterium | reverse complement strand
CCCCCAGCGCCAACGTGCCGCACCCGCACCCGCGAACCCCAACCCCCAGCGCCAACGTCCCGCACCCGCACCCGCACCACAAACGTGTATCCTGACCCCCCTTGTTCCTCCCCTCGAAATGACCGCGCCTCCCCCTCGCACGCCCCGTCGACGCAACGCCCAGACCTCTCGCCGAGGTCCGCAGCTCACCTGGCCCGCGCGCGCCTTTGATTCCTCCGCCCCCTTCGGACCGAACCCCGGCCCAGCCCCCCGCGCCATGGCCGTCGAGGCCTGCCACGGCACCCAAGGCAGCGCGCGCCTCGTGCTCGCCGATGCGCTCGACATGTGCCGCATGCTCGAGGCCGAGGGCCAAAAGGGCCACGTCGACCTCGTCTACGTGGATCCGCCCTACGGCTCCCAAGCCGACTACGAACTCGAAGCCCGGCTCGATGGCAGCGCCGACGGCCGCGTGCGCCGCGCCCCCGCCTACGAAGACACCTGGGCCGACAAAGACGGCGGCGCATCGGCGTATCTCGACATGCTCGCGCCGCGGCTCGCCGCACTCTCCTCGTTGCTCTCGCCGCGCGGCACCATTTGGGTCCACGTGGATTGGCGCGCCTCGTACCTGGTGCGCGTGCTGCTCGACGAGATCATGGGTCGCGAGGCGTTCATCAACGAGATCGTCTGGCGCCGCGCGCCCAACCTGGGCCGCCAAGCCAAAAGTGCGCAGTTTGGCCGCACCCTCGACACCATCGTGGTGTACGGCGGGCCCAAAGCGCGCCTCGTGCCGCCCATGCGCAAAGAGCCCATCGAGCCCCGGGCCATTCGCTACGACGAAGAAGGCCGCGCCTTCACCAGCGCGCCCCGCGGTGACTACACAGATCTGTCCATCGAGAAACTCGATCGCGAGGGGCGCGTGCACCGCACGCCCTCGGGCAAGGTGTACATCAAGTACTTCTTGGTGCCCGACGAGACGGGGACCCTCTGCCGCGAGCGTCCCATCGACGCGCTCTGGACCGACATCCCGCCCTTGCGGCACGCCAAGGCCAGCGAGCGCACGGGGTTCCCCACGCAAAAGCCCCTGGCCTTGCTCGAGCGCATCATCGAGTGCGCCACCAAGCCCGGTGATCTCGTGGTGGATGCCTTCTCGGGCAGCGGAACAACGGTTTGCGCCGCGGCCAAGCTCCAACGGGTCGGCATCGGGGGCGACAAGTCCATGGCTGCCTTGTCCGTGGCCCGCGCGCGGCTTTTGGCCCAAAGCGCGGCCGTTCGTCTCGATGCCCTGGGCCCGCTCACGGCGCGAGCGACCGTGTCCGTTCGTCACAAAGCCCAAGGAGACACCCGCAGCATCGAGCTGGTGGCGCCCAAAGAGCCGCGCGCCTGGGCCGTGCTTCGCGTCGAAAGCGCCGTACCCACGGTGCTCTTTCACTCCGAGCGCGGCGCCGGCAAAGAGCCCGCGCCGGTGGACACCAAGTGCACCGTGAAGGCCGAGGGGCCTCTGCTGGTGCGGGTGTACCTGGACGACGGCGCCGTGGGTGAGACCACCGTCGAGCACGCTGGCGTGGCCGTGGGCACCGGCCGCCTCGCCTTCGATGCCTCCGCGGAGGTCCCGTGATTCTGCGCGATCCGGTGCATGGCCTGGTGTCCTTCGAGGCCGACGAAGAGCGCATCGCCCAAGACTTGCTCGACACGCCCGAGGTGCAGCGCCTGCGCCGCATTCGGCAACTCGGCGTCGCGTCGTACGCGTTTCCGGGCGCCGAGCACACACGCTTCGCGCATGCCATTGGCGCCGCGCACGTCATGACCCGGCTCACGGCGCGCCTTCGATCCATTCACGAGGAGCTTCCGTTCTGGCAGCGGCTCACGAGCGATCGGGCCCGCGATGCCTTGGCGGCGGCGTTGCTGCACGACATCGGCCACGGACCTCTGTCCCACTTGTTCGAAGACTCCATCGCCGGCACCAGCCACCACGAAGAGTGGACCAAGCGCATCATCTTGGATCCGAGCACCGGCGTGCACGAGGTGTTGTCGCGGCACGACGCGGGCATGCCCGAGCGTGTCGCGGCGTTGGTCGACGGCAAACATCCGCTGCCGTACCTGGCCAAGGCCGTCAGCGGCACCTTCGACGTGGACCGCTGCGACTACCTGCTGCGCGATGCCCACGCAACGGGCGTGCGTTACGGCATCTTCGACCTCGAGTGGTTGCTGCGAAGCCTCAGGTTCTCGCCGGCGCAACACGGTGGGGCCCCAGGCCTCGCCATCGATGGCGCCAAGGGGTTGCCGGCCATCGAGGCGTTCATCTTGGCGCGGCTCTTCATGTTCCAGCAGGTCTACCTGCACAAGGCCACGCGCTCCGCCGAGTGGATGATCCGCGCGGCGCTCTCTCGCGCGAGCCGTCGCATCAAAGACGGCTTGCCGCTCGACGGCACGCCCCTGGGCATCGCGACGGCAGCACAAGGGGCCGGGACCGACCTGCACGACTACCTGGCCCTCGATGACGACGTGCTCTACGTGACCATGCGCGCCTGGGAGGACGGTCCCGATGCGGCCCTCGCGGACCTGTGTCGCCGGGTCCGCGTGCGCGCGCTGTTCAAGACGTACGAACTCTTCGGCGAACAAGCGCTGCCCGAGGGTCGCGATGCCGCCCTGCAAGTGGTCCGCGACATTGCGCAGGCGAGGGGGCTCGACCCAGATGTCTACGTTGGCCTTGATTTGGCCGAGGTCACGCCCTTCAGCGCGGACGGAGACCCATTGCTCGTGGTGTTCGCCAAAGGCCCCGCGCGCCCGCTGGCCGAGGTCTCGTTTCTCCTGGCGCGTCTTGCGGGGCAGGTCCTTACCCGCGTTCGTCTGGTGTTTGCTCACGAGCTTCGCGACGAGGTCACGCAGGCGCTGTCCACATGAGCCGCGCAGGCGCGCTGCTCCTGGGCACGGTGCTGCTGGCGACCCCCGCGCGAGCCCAAGATCTGCGCCGCGGCCCCGACAGCACCTATGGTCGCATCGACGGTGACTTGGGCCTCGAAGCTGCTGCGGGCGCCGTGCTGGGGGGCGAAAAGCCACGCCTCGGGGTGGACCTGCGGGCGCGGTATCTTTCGTCTGGCGGTGTGTTTGCGAGCTACGAAGAGGGAGGGCTCGTGTCGTCTCGGGCGGCCCCTGCGCGCGTGATCGCCGCGGGTCTCGAACTTCGTCCGTTGTTCATTGGCCGCTGGCTCACCGGCTACCAGTTGGGCCAGGCGCGCTGGGATCTCACCCTGGATTCCCTTGGCGTCGAGTTCGGCGCCGTCTTTGTTGCGCCAAGGGGCGGTTCTTTGGGGGCCGAGCCCGGGGCGCAGGCGGGCGTGGTCGTGGGCATGCCGCTCGGTGCCACGGCCCATGGTCCATGGGTGCGTCTTCGCGGGGGGCTGCGGTTGACCCCCGAAGGCCTCTCGGGTGCGCGCGATGCTGCTGGCTCGCCCAGTCACGCGTACGTGGCCTTCGAGTTCGCGTTCCAGACCTTCGTGTCGGCGGGCATCGTCGATGCCGGCGATCGCGCGACACCGTGAGCACTGCGATGCGCGCCGGACAGAGCCCCGCTGCGCTCTTGCGCCAGGTGTGGCAACAGGCCCTCGGGTCCTTCGACCTTCATGCGCACGTGCACCATGCCCTGGCCAAGGCGCTGCCGCGGCAGCCGCCGGTCGATCTGGTGATCGCCGTGGGCAAGATGGCCGGACCGATGTTGGCAGCGGCCCGTGGCTTGCTGCCGAAACGAGCCCACGTGCTGGTGATTGCGCCGGACGGTGCCGTCATCGGCCGGGGCGCACACGAGCTCATGCGCGCTGCGCATCCCATCCCCGATGCCCGGAGCGTGCGCGCAGCCCAACGTGCGCAAGCGGCCATTGCAAAGAGCACAAGTGTTCTTGTGCTGCTGTCCGGGGGAGCCTCGGCGCTCATGTGTGATCCGAGCCTGCCGCTTTCGCAATACCAAGCGTTGGCCCAGGGGTTGCTCCTTTCCGGGGCAAACATCTCCGGCATCAACGCCGTGCGCAGGCACCTGTCGCGCACCGGCGGCGGGCGCCTTGCCGCGCTGGCGTTCCCTAGGCCCGTGCTCACCGTCGCGGTCTCCGATGTCATCGCGGGGCGCCGTCGAGACATTGGCTCCGGGCCGACACTGTTCGACCCGGATGGGCTTTTGCGGGCCCAGGCCGTGCTCCAGCGCCACGGGTTGTCGGTGCCCTCGGGGGCTTTG
>JBIKNA010000175.1:0-13935 GCA_044358965.1 Polyangiaceae bacterium | reverse complement strand
CAAGGGACGCAGGTTGTCGGTCACGAACGGGATCGTGACCTCGCTGAGCACCGCGGCGGGGTCTTTGGCCCAGCGGGCGCGCACCTGGATGAAGCGTGCGGCGCCTCCTTGGATGGCACCCGGGGCCGTCATGGGGTTGCTCCATGCGCTCCAGGTTCCGTCCGGTGCGCTGGTGTTGCCCGTGCGCGTCGAGATCTCGATGGTGCCGTCGGCCTTCCAGCCGAGGTGGCCAAAGCGCGCGCGCAGGCCGGCGTCTTGCACTTTGCTCGTCCACACGGCATCGGCGCCGCCCTGCGAGAGCACCTTGTGAAACACCGCGGGATCGCCAGCGATGACCGCGGGTTTGCCCCCCACTACGACAACGGCGCCAATTTGCCGCTCTTCGGCGTCGGCCAGCAAGGTCACCACGTGTTTGTCGTCGACGGTGTAGACCCGCCCCTCGGCGCCGGTGCCCACGACTGGGCGGCCCTTTTCGTCGAAGGCCAGCGCCGAGTAGTGGAACTCGCTGTGGCTCATCATCTTCTCGGGCTTGCCGCTGGCGTCGAAGCGCATGAGCACGCCTTTGCCGGGCTTGGGGCGAGGCCCGGACGAAGGGCCCGTTTGCACGCGGCCGGCGGCAGGCGAGCGCCGCGGAGGCTCCGGTAGCTCGGCGTGCTCGTTGGCGATCACGTACAGGCTGCCGTCTTTGTGCACGAGCAGGCTCTTGACCTCTTGTTGCTCCTTGAACTGGTGGAACACCGTGCCCCGGCCGGGGCCCGTCAGGCGGTAAACAATGCCCTTGCCGCTCGTGCCGGCGAATAGGTCGCCGTTGTCCGCCAGCGCCAGCGAGACCACGTTGGGGTCTTCGCTCTTGAAGTACACGCTCGTGGTGCCGTTGGGCTCCACGCGGAAGATCTTGCCGTCGGCGCCGGTGCCCGCAAATAGGCCCGTGCGCTGTTTGTCGAGCACCAGGGCCCAGATGTGGTTCGTCTCGGGGATCTGCGCGAACACATCGGCCTTGCCCTGGCTGATCTTGAAGATCTTGCCGTCGGGGATCGTGCCCGCATAGATGGCGCCGTTGGCTGCTTGCACCAGGCTCGTGACCGCGAGGGCTCCGGTGTCGCAGAACACCGTGGCCTGCTCGCCCTGTACCTTGATGACCTTGCCGTTGGGGCCCGTGGCCACAAGTGTGCTGCCGTCGGCCAAGGGGAGCGCTGCAAACACCGCGTTGGCGTCGGGCAGTGTGGTGTTGCCCAGCAAATACCCGGCCCGGACGCTGCCGTCGGACCCAACGCTAACGCCCTTGAGATCGCCCCCAGACAGCTTGTCGAGCGTGTCGAGGGTGAAGGTGCGTGTACCCACAGCCTGGGCATCACCGCCGACGGACGCGGCAAAAGAGGCGGCAAGGAAAGGCAGGACGTATCGGTGCAGACGCATGAAAGAGCTCCAGCGGAGGGCTTGGACGAATGGGCGAACGAGAGGTCAGCGAACGACGGGACGAACCTTGATGCGGACGCGATCGCGGCCGTCGATGTACTTGTCCGTCGGGATGAACGTGCGGGCGTAGTTGGCAAAGCCTTCGGGCGCCGCTCCGCCGTTCTGCGGGCGCAGCGCGTCGACGGCAAAGGTGGGCAGCCGGTTGGCGATGTGGCCACGGAACACGACGCCCTGTTGCGAACGGATTTGCGCCACGAGACCCCGGGGCATGCTGGGCCCGCGCGTGGAGTTGGCAATGAGGTCGCCGAGGTTCTCGGGGGAGGCCACCTCGGGGTTGACCTCCCAGCCGGGCACGACCTCGACGTCGATGTCTTTGCCCGCTAGCTCTTCTGGGATCTTGATCTCGACCACGCGGGACTCGTCGCCACCGTACATGGTGAACAAGCGCAGGCGTACCCGAGCGGGGCGCCCGGCGTCGACGGCGGGATCGAGCAGATCGACACCACGCAGGCGCATGAGGTCCCGGCTGTACTCGACGCTCATGACGCTCTCGATGCGTTCGATGCGCGCGTGCTCCCAGGGGTTGTTCATGATGTCGCCCACCAGGCGCACCACGCGGGAGCCAGCAAAGTCGCCTGGATCGGGCATGGCCCCCACGGCGATGCCGAAGTCTTCGAGTTCGACGGTGCCCTTGCCTTGGATGGACACCTTGCTCTTGAGCTTCCAGGTGACCTCGCGGCGTTCGTTGGCCGATGCTTCGATGATGGATCCGTAGACCGATGCAAGGAGGCCCGGGGTCATGAAGCGCTCTTCGGCGACTTCCATGTTCCATTGGGTCTTTGGCGCTCCCACCACGCCCTTGAGCTCGACGCTCATGGGGAACACGGGGGCGACTTTGCTTTCGTCTACGATGACGGCGCTCTGGCGGTCTTGGATGAGCGCGCCAAGCGGCCGCGCGGATTCGCCGATCTTGGAGGAGTGCTGATCGCTCGCGAAGATCCAGTGCACCCGGCCAATGGCCGCCGGGAGCGCCGTGGTGCCGGCTTCCATCATGGGATGACCGAAGCCACAAAGGCGTGTGCCTTCGACGTGCGTGACGGTGCCAAGACCAAAGAAGCTGACGTCGCCGCGCACCATGGCCACGCCCAAGGCGCCGCCGTTGACGTAGTGTTGGGGCGCGTTGGGGTCGACGGCGAGTGCGCTGCCGCCGGCCTGCATGGGCTCGAGACCCAGCGGCTCGAACATCTTGCGAGCGAACGCTGCGGACCGGTCGCCCATGCCGCCGAGCATCAGCGGAGAGGCCGCCGCCACCAACGGGCGTGACGGATCGGGCGAGCCAAGCTGCTTGTGTACCTGCTCGGCGTGTTTGAGCAGATCGTATTCGCCCGGGGTGCCCTGGTAGGTGCTCTTGCTGCCCAAGGCGTGCCGCGGTTGTGCCTTTTGCCCGGGCAACGGTGCGCCGCCCTCGAGAGGCCAAAAGCCCGGCGGAATGGGCCTGCGCATCTCGGCGAACATGGGCGCGATGGGCGTGACGCCCGCCACGGGCTCGACCTGGAACGAGGCCCAGCTGTAGGCGTAAGCGCCGACCAGCCGCCCATCGATGTAGATGGGGCTGCCGCTCATGCCCTTGACGTTTTTGGTGACGTTGAGCCGCGGGTGCGGCGTCTTGACCAGGATCAGCTCTTGGGACGGGCGGAAGTTGCGCAGCACCCCCACCACCTCGATGTCGAAGCGCTCGGGCTCGGTGCCCTTGAACACCGTGAGCCCGTAGCCCTTCATGCCGTCTTTGACCTCGTCGGCGCCCATGGTGCTGGGCTTGGCGTCGCCGCGGGCCAGGGGAATGTTGAGACCCAAGCCAGCGACAAGACCCGCCGCGACCGCTGCGGTTAAAAACGTTTCGCCCTTCACGAGACAGAGTGTCTCAGAGCAACCGTGTAGGTGGCAATGTCTACGACTCGCGCCTAGGCGTTTTGCGTTGCCCCGAAGCGGGCAGACAATCGGCGGAAGCGCATATAGAAGAGCGCCGCGCCAAGGGCCGTCTCGAGCACGAACCCACACCACCCGCCCACGGCGCCCCAACCGGCAACACTGCCAAGCAGGTAGGCCGACAGCGGCACCGTGGTCCAAACGATGCCAATGCCCAGGAGCGCTGGCACCCGCACGTCTTCGGCGCCTCGGAGCGCGCAGCGGTACACGATGTTCACGGCATCGAGCACTTGGAATACGGCGGCCAAGAGCAGGAGCTTCGTGACGATGCGTCCCACCTCGGCGTCGTCGGTGAAGGCACGCGCGATGCTCTTGCCGGCCACGGCGAAGAGCACCCCGCAGGCCGCCATGAACGCCACGGCCAAATGCAGCGCGCCGCGTACGGCGCGGCGCGCGTCGTCGTAGCGACCCGCGCCCAGCGCTTGCCCCACGAGCACGCACGCCGCCTCGCCCACGGCCAATCCGGGCAAAAAAGAAGCCCGAATGGTGGCGATGGCGATTTGGTTGGCTGCGGACTCCGCCGCCGCGATGCTGCCCAAGAGTACCGAAAACGTGCAGAACGCAAGGATCTCTCCCAAGAACTGCGCGCCGGTGGGCAGCCCCACGCGGACTACTTCGCGCGCGGCCTTGGACAATTGCCCAAGGCGCACCGGCGCACGCCTTTGGTCACGCAGCAAAAGACCGAGCAGCGCCGCAAAGTTGAGGCTTTGCACCAGGGCCGTGGCCAAGCCGCCGCCATGAACCCCGAGCGCCGGCAGGCCAAAGCGCCCGTAGATGAGGCCGTAGCCCAAGGAGGCGTTCAAGACGTTGCCCACGAGGGTCACGAACATGGGGGTTCGGGCATCGCCGATGCCTTGGCGGTGTTGCACCAATGCCATGGCGGCGCATGCACCGGGGGCCCCAAAGGTGACCGCCGAGAAGAAGTCCCGGCCGAAGGGGACCGCATGGGCGTCGATGCGCAGCGCAACGAGCAACGGGCCGATGTCGCGGCCCAGCGCGAACACGACGAGTCCGTAAGCGAACGCGATGATGGCGCCCGCTGCTCCGTAGGTGCTGGCGTCGCCGGAGCGGCCCTCGCCAACGGCAAAGGCGACACGGACCTTGACGCCGCGGGACAGGCCCATGGCGAGCGCGTAGCAGACCCACATGAGCGTCGTGGCGATGCCAACGCCAGCAAGCGCATCGGTTCCGAGTCCGGTGACGAGCTTGGTGTCGACGAGGCCGAGCAGGATCTCCCCTGCCATGGCCGTCACGAGCGGCCACGCGTTGTCGAGGAGCTCTGCATAAATGGAGCGTGAAACCGGCTCGCTGGGCCGGGCCCCAAGGTCGTTCATTGGCGCAACAGGTGAGGTTTCGGGGGCCCGCACGTCGGCAACGGCCGACGGCGCGCCCCAGGGTCTGAGCCTGCGGGCCCGCCGCAATAGTGATCGAAGTTCCATGACGCGTTCTCCTTTGGAGCCACCCGAGTGCAAGGGCGACTCGGGCTCCGGGAAGGTCGCGTCCTTGGTTCTAGATCATGAAGTTGGCCGAGCACGGGCGGTCGTTCGTGGTCGTCTGAACGACGACGGCGACGCGCGGGCAGTGCATGGCGGACCAGATCTTCATGAAAGTACGGCTACCATGGTCCGCGCTGTCGCCCTTGTCAAGGCAAGCGCCGCGGAAGGACACGCCTACGCTTGCGACTTCACGACGGGTGCGCGACGGCTCGGGGCACCTTTCCCCGTGGCGCGGCGCGTTAGGAGCGCTTTGCCTTGGGCATCCGTCGCGAGTGCGGCTAAGTCGCTCGCATGACCGCTGCTTGGTGGATGCTCGGGGCCCTCTCGGTGCTGGCCATTGGCTATCGCTACTACAGCGCGTTCTTGGCGACGCGCGTGCTCTGCCTGGACGCCCAGCGAACGACGCCAGCCCATGAGCTCGGCGACGGACACAACTTCCACCCCACGAACAAGTACGTGCTCTTCGGGCACCACTTTGCGGCGATTTCAGGAGCGGGACCGCTCATCGGTCCGGTGCTTGCGGCGCAGTTCGGCTTCTATCCCGGATTTTTCTGGATCCTCTTCGGCGTCGTTCTTGGCGGCGCCGTCCACGATTTCGTGATCCTCGTGGCAAGCGTGCGGCGCAAAGGCCGCAGCCTGGCGGAAATCGCCCGCGACGAACTCGGCCCCACCCTGGGGCTCGTCACCAGCATCGCCATCCTGTTCATCGTCGTGATCGCCTTGGCGGGCCTTGGCAACGTGGTCGTGGGCGCCCTCGCCGAGAGTGCCTGGGGCGTCTTTACCGTCGGGACGTCCATTCCCATCGCGCTCGCCATGGGGCTCTACATCTACAAAGTACGCGGTGGCTCGGCCAAGGGCATTCGCGAGGCCAGCATCGTCGGGGTGCTTTTGCTGTTGGTCGCCCTGCTCTACGGCAAACACGTGGGCGATTCGTCTTTCGCGACGCATCTGCGGCTATCGAAGACCACGCTCACCTTGGCCATGGCGGCCTACGGCTTCGTGGCCAGTGTGTTGCCTGTCTGGATGTTGCTCTGCCCGCGCGACTACCTGTCGAGCTACATGAAGCTCGGCACCATCGCGCTCTTGGTGGTGGGGGTCATCGTGGTCAACCCCAAGATCCAGATGCCCGGGTTCACCCAAGCCGTGTACGGCGGTGGCCCCATCATCAAGGGACCGCTGTTCCCCTTTGTGTTCATCACCATCGCCTGCGGCGCCATCAGCGGGTTCCACGGGCTTGTGGCTTCGGGCACCACGCCCAAGATGGTGGACCAGGAGACCCACTGTCGATCCATCGGCTACGGCGCCATGTTGCTCGAGGGTCTGGTGGGCATCACCGCACTCATCGCCGCCTGTGTCATGCCGCAAGAAGACTACGTGGCGATCAACACCGATCCGCAGGTGGCCATCGTGGCAAACGACCCGGCCCGCGGCACGGGCATCGCCCACAGCCGCGCAGAGCTCGAGGGCGCACTTCCCAGCTTCAGCGCCAAAGACCGTACGCTGCTTGGCCTGCGCGAGGGCGAGGGCGCCCAGGCGCTCGAGGGTAAGCGCGTGCCCTTGTCCAAAGCGCTTTCGCTCTCCAACAAGGCGTTGGCCAGTTTGGGCTATGGCGTCGACCCGCTGGCCCACAACGCGACCACACTCGATGACGCAGACTTTGCCCGGCTGGGGGTGCACGTCAAAGAGCTGCCGGCCATGCAGCGGGCAGCCGATGAAGTCGTGGCGGCGCGCACCGGGGGCGGCGTGTCGCTGGCCGTGGGCATGGCGCGGGTGTTCTCCGGGCTGCCCGGCATGAAGACCTTGCTCGCGTATTGGTACCACTTCGCCATCATGTTCGAGGCGCTGTTCATCCTCACCACGATTGACACCGGCACGCGCATCGGTCGGTTCCTGATGCAGGAGTTCATGGCCCGACGCTTCAAGGAGCTCGGCAAGCCCAGCAGCTTGCCGGGAGCTCTCATCGCAACGTTCGTGGTCGTGGCCGGCTGGACGTACTTCATCCTGACGGGCAGCATTCAGACCATCTGGCCCATGTTCGGTGTGGCCAATCAGCTTCTTGCCTGCACGGGGCTCGCCATCGGCACGACCATCTTGCTGCGCGAGGGCAAAAAGAAGGTCTACGCCCTGGTCACCTTTGCACCGCTGGTTTTCGTGGGCACCACAACCCTTGCCGCGGGCATCGAGAGCATTCGCATCTTGTATCTGCCCATGATGAAGGTGCCGGAGCTTGCCACCCGGGGGCTCGTCAACGCGAGCGTGACGGCCATCTTGCTCTCATGCGTCGTGATGGTCCTCGTGGGCAGCGCGCTCAAGTGGGTGCAGCTCATCAAGGTGTCGTCGCCCACGGCAGCGTCCGGAGCCTGAGGCGCGTGCGAACGCTGCTCACGGTGGTGCTTGTGATGTCCCTCGTGGGCCATTTCGTGTCCTACGTGTGGCTCACGTCGCGTGTGATCCGTCAGCGCGGTTTGCGCAGAGCGTGGCAAACGCTGCTCGTGCCTCCCATGTCGGCGCTTTGGGGTTACGAGATCGGCGAGCGGCGTTGGGTGCTCGTATACCTGGCCACCCTGCTCACGTACGCCGTGGCGGTTGCCGTCGCCTGAGCGCCTAGAGGCCTCGGCGTGTGGGCTCCACCCCACGTCCATACCGGTGGCCCACCTGGCAAGTTCGAATGGCTACCTGCAGTCGGCGGTGCACTCGACGCGGCGCCCGGGGCTGCTTCGCAGGTTGATGGACTGCCGAATGGAGTTCACGCAGGCGCGCATGGTTCGGGAGTACAGAGCGTCGCGCACGACCACGTTCGAGACACCGCCTTGGGCGTCGAAGGAGAGATTCATCACGATGGCTTCGGTGCGGTACTCGCCGGCGGCGTCGCATGCGCGCACCTCGCGCACCAGGGGGGCGAGCGCGCTTGTGAACGCGGGCATCTCGCTGGTGATCGCTCCGTCCGCGCTCTCGCATGCAAGCTTGCAGCCCTTGGGCAACGTGGCCACGGGTCCCACAGCCACCGTCGGAGGCGGAGGAGGCGGAGTGGTGGCGGCAGGTGGAGCGTTGGTGGCCGGCGGGGGCGGAGGTGGCGGTGCGGTTGCGGAGGTTGGCGGAGGTGGCGGAGGCGTGGTGGCCGCGGGCGGAGGCGCCGTGGCTGCCGGCGGGGGAGGCGGCGGAGGCGCCGCGGTGCTCCGGCGCGCGCCGGCAGGGCTCGGCTCCGCAGAGCCTAGCGAGATGTCGAACGCACCACGAATGCCAAGCCAGAGCCAGCCGTGCGCCTCGGGGAAGCCGATGTCCCCGGAGGCAGTTGTGGCGCCAGTGGTTGCGCTGAGGTTGCGGTACGAGCCAAGGGACGCCGCCGCAAACGGGCCGACGCGCAGGGCATCTGATGCGGCGTAGTCGGCACCCAGTTGCGCGTTGAGCACCTCGAAGCCGTCGAGGGTCACGCTGTTCTCGAGCCCTCCGCCTTTGGTGCCCACGGTGAGCCACTCCCAGCCTGCGCCTGCGCCAAACCAAGGCTTCCAGCTGCCATCGGTATTGACATGATACGAGGCCATGAGGCCCAGTCTCATGTTGCTTGCGGAGCACGACAGTTGCCCCGTGGGAGGTGACCTCTCGTCTTACGTCTGCCGAAAGATGCCTCAGAGGGGCGAAGAGTGCAGGCAAGGCTGTTCGAACTGCACTGCGGTTTGCGCGGGTACCCTGCGCTGCGTGAGCTCCCGGTGCCTCGAGGCTCTGCCCGAAGGGGCCGCCTGCAGCCTGGGCACTGGTGATCCATGTGCCGCCGGTTTCGTGTGTACGCAGGGAGCATGCACCCGGCCGCGCGTAGAGCAGCTCAATGGAGAATGCGGAACTCCAGGGCCCGAGCGGGTCGTCTGTGGAGCAGGCCTCGCCTGTGGAACCAACGGGAAGTGCAAAACCCGAGTTGCCCTAGGGGGAGCGTGTTCTTCAGAGGTAAGCGCCTGCACGGCCGGCCTCGCTTGCATCGATGGGACCTGTCAGGCACCCGACTCAAGCCGGTGCCGGTAGAGGGGCCGGACATCGCCGCAAGCGACGGTGGTGCCCGGCAACGCGCTGCAATCGCACAAACGCCAAAACCCCGGCGGCGCGTGGCGCACACCGGGGAGATTCCTTGCGCTCAACGCAAGGGGTTGGACTACGTTAGGCCTTCTTGGCGTCGGGCGCGTTTGCGTCGTAGCCGGCGAGATGCACGGGGAACGCCGGCGTGCCATTCGCGCGGAGCTCGCGCTTGTTGCGCTTGCCGTTGGTGGTCTTCTTGCGGCGACGGATGCGCGAGAACTGCTGGGTGGCGGAAACCATGATGTACCTCTCGAAAGGGGCTCGGGTTTTGCCCGACCCCCGGGCAAAAGTCAATTCGCAAAGCGAATCCTCGGGCCGTTCCCTTTGCGTCGGGCGCCCGAGCGCCAGGAACGAACGCCGGCCGGGGGCCGGACGAGCCAAAGGTGAACCAAAAAGTGAATCTGGTCGTGGGGACCGTCTAGCCGCCCCAGTCCATCTTCACGAAGAACGAGGCTGTCCAGGGCGCGCGCTCCGGGTGTCGCTTGAGCTCCTCGAAAAGCACATCGATGTCGGAGAGCTCGCGCACGGCGTGGCACTCGGGTAGCTCGGTTCGGGCATCGGCGGGCCCCAGCTCCGAGAAGGGAAGGGCACTGGGCTGGCCAACCAGCGCCGCGATCTCGGTGCCCCGCGAGGCGCCAAGCACCAGCGTGGCCCACTGGTCGCGCTGGCACCGCCCGAGGGCAATCGCTTGGGCGTTGGTGGCGCCGGCCTGGAGCGCCTGCTCGATGGGGGCCGTGGCCGAAGAAGGTGCATCGGGCGCGGCGATGACGACCTGCCCATGCAAAGACCCGAGCAAATCGCGCAGCGCGCCCTCGTTGTCGCGAAGCACTTCCCAGGGGGTGTGCACGCAGGTGTCGAACGCAGCCATATCCGCGTCGGATTCGGCGCGTCCGAGCAGCACATGCCGATCGGCACCGAGCGCCAGCAGCCCATCGAGGGTGTCCCGCAACATCGCGGAGCTCAGTTTGGCGAGGGTTACGTCGGCGAAGTAGGGGAGCAATGAATGCAGTGCTTTGCCGGGGACGGGGGCTTCGGCGACGACGACGATGGTGATCATCTTTGCTGGGCCTATGGAAGCATGACGCCCACAAACGCGAGAAGGGAGCCCGACACGCGGACTCCCTTTTGCGCTGCGGCAAGCGCCGCCTGTTTGCGGTCAGTGGCGGATGGTGACGCCCGTGCTGTAAGTGGCCTCGGCGAAGGGCGCGACCTTGGCCTTCATGAGCGCCGCCTTGATGCAGCCTTCGGCAGGCTTGCCCGCGGCGAAGCCGCTGACGGTCACGCTTTGCGCGTTGCCCGCAGAGCCGAACACGATGGTCGCGCGGGAAACCGGATCATCGGGGCCGACGCAAGCGCGGGCGCCCGGGAGCGCGGCGCCAATGGCGCCCGTGAGCGCGCCCTGCGACGGACGCTGCGGGCGGCTGCCCGGCGCGAAGTCGGGACCCGAGGAGCCCTGGCTCTCGTCTTTCATGGTGCCGCCGCCGGCGGCCTTTTGCATGGCCTCGCCGAGCGACCCCGCCGCGCCACCCTGGGGTAGGTCTTTGGCGGCGAGCTGCGGTGCAGCGGTCTTGGGCTCTTCGGCAGCCTTGGGCTCGGCTTTGTTGGCCGGTGCCGCCGCGGCAACTGCTGCGACAGGGGCGGCCTTGCCGGCAACACCCTTGGGGGCCGCAGCCACCGGAGTGCCAAGTGCATTGGGGTCGACGCTGGGTTGCGGCTCGGGGGTCGCAACGGCCTCTGCCTCGGGTTTGGCAGCGGGCTTGGGCTCGGCGGCGGCCACGACGGGCTCCGGCGCTTTGACCGTTTGCGCGGCAACCGGGGCCGTCTTGGAAGCCCGCACGAACATGAAGCCACCCGCGGCCACGGCCGAAAGGGCAAACACGGCGCCGAGCGCGATGACGATGCCCGCACCGCCTTTTTTGCGCTCGGGTGCGGCGACGACGGGTTGCGCGGCGAACGACGGCGCCACGCTCTCGGTGGCCACCGGCGGCACGCTGACGCGCATGGAGGGCGGCGGGACGCTGGGCGCAGCCGCGGGCGCGACCATCATGGGGGAAACGGAGACGGGGGCCTGCACGTGGGCGGCGGAGGACACCGGCGCCACGGAGGGCGGGGGCATCGAGGCCGGACCTTCGTCGTCGAAGAGACCCGCAAGGCCCGGCGCCGGCGTGGCGGGACCCGCAACCATGTCCGTGCTCGAACCCGAAGCGAAGGCCGCCAGGTTCACGAGGCCCGAGTCTTCGTCTTTGGCGCCTTCGGCGCGTGCGACGACGGCGGGGGTGCGAACGGAAGCGGGCGCGGGGGTGAGCTGCGCGAGCTTGGCGAGGTCTTGGAGGCTGCGGCGATCACGGTCACGGTCGAAAGAAGTCGACATCGGTGTTTCCTCTTTGGCCAGCGTGGAGGCTCGGTCTTCCGCGGCGGCGGAAGCGGTGGCCCCTGGCGAGGCGGTGTTATGACCTTCTTCGGAATCCTGTCCAAGCGGTCCTGCAAAAATTTTCTCGTCAGAGAGGATGGACCGGGATTTGCCCATGTCTCCTTGCTGCAAACGCTTGAGCACCTGCGCGACCGTATCTCCATGGACTGTTTCGTCTTTCGACGGCAGCGGCCAATCGGTCAGAAGAGCGTCGAGCCCCACGTTTTTCGGTGTCTCACTCACGTCCCGTCTCCCTCGGGGTCGATGCCCCGGGCTTTGAGGTGTTCCTTCAGCTTGCGTCGTGCCTCGTGTACCCGCCAGGCGATTGTGCCCTCCGGTGCTCCGAGAATCTGCGCCGCCTCGTCGTGGGAGCGCCCCTCAATGCACACCAAAATCAAGGTCGTGCGCAGCGTGTCGGAAAGGCTGTCGATGCCCTCGCACAGGGCCTGGTAGGTCTGCTTGCGGTCTGCTTGGCCGCCGGGGTTGTGCACATCGGCGTCCGGGACCTTGCGCATGACCTCCTCTAGGCGCGCGTCGTCGCCCTCGCGGCGCACCTTGGAGGTCTTGCGAGAGCGGAGCGCATTAAGGGAGAGGTTCACGGCAATGCGGTAGAGCCAAGTGTAGGGCTCGCTCCTACCGTCGAAACGCTCGATGGCCCGGTAGGCACGCACGAACGCCTCTTGGGTCACGTCTTCGGCTTCGGCCCGATCCCGCAGCATGTGGACGGAAAGCCTATAGATTCTGGGCTGATGACGGCGCATCAGCAGCCCGAATGCCATGGTGTCGCCGGTCTTGGCCCGGTCGACGAGTTCCCGGTCGGTGGGGTCTTGCATGGTTCGCTGCGCAGGCCTCGCCGTGCTCACCGGAGCAGGGCCGATGCCCTCGCCACTGTCCGAAGACGCGGAAAGCGTTTCGGTTCGCCAAGATAACGCGTCCACGAGGTGTTCGACAACGGAGGACGGTGCGCCCTTGGCAGCGGGCTTGTCGATTTATGGGGCTCCTTGCCCTATCGTTTGCCGGGCGATGACCCAAGCCGACGTCGAACAGCTTCGCCGAGCCCTTGCCTCCGAAGAGGGCGGGCGTCGATGGCTGCGGCGCCTGGGCGTCGTGGGCGTCTTGGCCGTGGCGGTGGCCGGAGGCCTCGTGTACCGCGCCAAACACCGGCCCCCGCAGGCGGCGCGCTACGTGACGCAGGCGTTGTCCCAAGGCGACGTCAGCGAAAAGGTGCTGGCCACCGGCGCCGTTCAGCCGCTGCTACAGGTCAACGTTGGTTCCCAGGTCAACGGCCGCGTCACCAAGGTGCTCGTCGACTTCAACAGCGTCGTCAAGAAGGGTGACCCGCTCGCCGAGATCGACCCCACGGTGTTTGGCGCCCAGGTCTCGCAGACCCAAGCCCAGATCTCCTCGCTCAAGGCTCGCGTCGAGAGCGCCAAGGCCAGCCACGAGGTGGCGCGCGTCAACTATGAGCGGCTCGTTCGTCTTGCCGCGCAGAACTTGGCGTCCAAGGCAGAACTCGACACGGCCAAAGGCCAGTTCGACATCACGGCGGCCGACGTGGCCGCGGCCCGGGCCCAAGTCTCCGCCACCGAGGCGCAGCTCACGCAGTCCGTCACCAACGTGGGCTTCACCAAGATTTTCTCGCCCGTCGACGGCATCGTGATTTCCCGAGCGGTGGATCCAGGAGCCACGGTGGTGGCCAGCTTCCAGACACCCACGCTCTTTGTCATCGCCCAAGATCTCCGGAAGATGCGCGTGATGGCCGATGTCGACGAGGCCGACGTGGGCAAGCTCAAAGAAGGTATGGACGCCGAGGCACAGGTCGACGCGTTCGTAGGCGAGACCTTCCGCGGCAAGGTCAGCCAGGTTCGCTATTCGCCAAACAGCGTCCAGGGCGTGGTCACGTACTCGGCTGTGGTCGAGATCCAGAACGCTGACGAGAAACTCCGTCCTGGCATGACGGCCACTGTGTCCATTCGCACGCGCGAGGCCAAGGCCGCGTGGCGTGTGCCCAATGCGGCGCTTCGCTACAAGCCGAGCCCGCCGCTCGGCGCCGACGGCAAGCCCGTGCCCCAAGCCCCGGAGCCGCCCCTCGAGAAGGGCAAGGCCCGGGTGTATCTGCTCACCGTCGACAAACCTGGCGAAGAGAAATCCGAGCCCAAGCTCGTGGGCGTTGGCATCACCGACGGCGTGTTTACCGAGCTCATGCCAGGCAGTCTTTCTAACGACGCCAAGGTCGTGACCGACGAGACCGACGAAGCCGACCCGAAGAAGAAGAAGGGCAAGCTCTTCTAGAACTAGGGTGTGTCCCCATGTTCGCGAAGCGAAGCTTCCCCGTACGTGTGCTGGTGCTCGATCTCGGGTAGCCCGCGCCGGAAAGATGGGCGGTCGCTTGCCCCCGACGGACCCCCACGGGACGACAGGGCGCCCAAGCGAGTTTGTTCGTTTACGGGCACGGGCACGGCTAATGATTGATCGCTTCTTGGAGCCGTTTCTCGGCGCTTCGTGCGCCAGCTTCCCAGGCGTCGGTCATCGCTACGAGTTCTTGCATGCCGTAGCTGAGCG
>JBIKNA010000174.1:0-13994 GCA_044358965.1 Polyangiaceae bacterium | reverse complement strand
ACGGCCACCAGTGACTCGTCTTGAAACAGGATGGGAATGTGCGCCATGTGGCTGCGTAGATTGTGGCTCAGTAGGGATTGGGCCGCGGAGGCCGGCCATGGGTTGGTGGTGCCGGTCGACCTTTGGGGCCTGTGCCAGCACTTGGGGCCAGCGTTGACGCAGAGGCCTTTTCCGATGCCGAAAGCACCACCGGCATCGGCGTGGCCGATGCCGAGGACAAGCTTGGCGCGGCAATGGCTGGAGAGGGGGTGGCGAGCGGCAATGCCGAGACCGTGGTGGTCGCACCCTCGGTAGCGACACCGGCGCGGAACCCCGGGCGAAGCGCCAGCACCACACCAAAGACCACGGCGGCCGAGGTTACGAGCAGCCCGGCGCCCAGCGCCAAACGTGGTGTGCTGCTCCCGCTGCCCTTGGCGGCGGGTAGGCTGGCCGGTGCCGCAGGAGGCACACTTGCCGCTGCGACCGCGGTGAACGGGGCCACCCGTGCGTCGAGCTCTCGCACGAGTTCTGGTCCAAAGGTGCGGGCGACATCTTTGTCGGTGCCCAGGCAACCATGGTGCGTGGCTGCCGCTTCGAGCGCCTGCGCAAAGGCCAGCGCGCTGTCGTAGCGCTCGGCGGGTTCGCGCGCCAACGCGCGCCCGAGCACCTTGTCGAGCGCCGCGGTGCACGCCTCGGCGCGGTCTGCCGCGGGCCCGATGCTGGGGATGGGCATGGACAGGATGCGCTGGATGGAATCAGCTTCGTTTTCGCCGCGAAACAGTCGCTTTCGCGCCAACACTTCGAAGCCCACAATGCCCAAGGCAAACACGTCCACGCGCCGATCGAGGGGGTGCCCGTGGATGTATTCGGGCGCCAGGTACCCGGCCTTGCCCTTGAGTACACCCTCGGTGGTGGAGCGCTCGTCTTCTTGCAGGCGCTTGGCAAGACCAAAGTCCGTGACCAGCGCCACGCCTGCGCGCGACACAAGGACATTCTGCGGCGACATGTCGCGGTGCACGAGACCGAGCGCCATGCCCTCGTCGTCATTGAGCTCGTGTGCCGCGTGGAGCCCTCGCGCGGCATCGATGATGATGCGGACCGCGGCGCCGGTGGTGTGCTCTTGCGCCGTGCGCAGCCAATGGCGCAAGAGATCGCTCAAGGTGGCGCCGTCGATGTAGTCGAGCACCAGCGCCGGCCCCTGTGCGTCGGTCAAGAGTTCCCGCACGCACACCACATTGGGGTGCTTGATGCGCTGGGCGATGCGGGCCTCGCGCTCGAACGACGCCAAGAACCCCGGATTGTCGAGCAGGTGGGCGTGTGGTCGCTTGAGCACCACCGGCGCTGTCCCGCGCGCGGATCTTGCCAAGAACACCGTTGCCGCGCCTCCCGAGGCCAGCTTGCCCAAGGTCTCGTAGCCGTTGCTCATGGCTGCACGAACGCGGACCTTGGGCCCTTGGCGCTGGGCTTGGGCACCAGGAACAGCTCGATGGCCACCGCCGCGAGCGCTAGGGTCAGCGACGAAACGAGGAGCACGTTGGTGCGCAGCTGCGCGCTCTGGCCACTGTCGGCGAGTGCGCCGCAATCCGCTCCGGGCACCGTGCCCGCGGCGGCGCCAGGACCACAGTGCGCGGCGTCGAAGGCGCGATGTGTGTCCAATGTGTCGAGCCCCGACCAAAGGGTGATCCCACCAACGGCCAGCGACAATCCACCGGTGACGAGCGACGCAACGCGGTACCCGCCGGCCGTCGGGGTCGTTGCGGGCTTCGCCGCGACGGGCTCTTGTGCCACTGGCGCTTGCCATGCTGGCGGCGGCGCGGGGGTCGATTCCGCCACGGTAGCCTCGCGTTCGCTTGCGAGTTCGATGTTTGCTAGCTGCACGCGGCCGTCGCGCTCGACCCGCAGGTGGTGTGCCCCGCGGGCCGCGGCAATGGGGCGACGAGCGTCGACGCTTGGGTCGCCGTCCAGCGCGACGGTGCACTGTTGCGCGCCGGCACAAACCACCACGATGGTGCCCGTGAGCGGAGCCATGGCACGCTTGGCCTGTGCGAGCGCATGGCTCGCGCGCTCGTCCAAAGGACGGGCCTCGGCGCGGGCGATGATGCTGAGGCAAAGCTTGATGTCGCGGGAGAGCACGGCGGCGTCGAGCGCGGCCTCGATGGCGGCGTTGCTTGGCACCAGTTCGTCGGCCCGGGCGAACTCGCGGGCGGCGGTCTCGTGATCGCCACGATCGTGCGCCGCGCCACCCCGGGCGTACGCCTCGCGGGCGCCAACGCGCGGGTCTTCGTCGGCCCATGCCGGGGCCGCAGTGCACAGCACCAGCAACACCGCGAGCAAAGGACGCATCGGCCAGGAGCGCATGAAACCCTGAACATGCTAGCCTCTTTCCCAACCTTCGGTGGACACAGCAACGATCCGTCGCGCGGCTTTGGCCGCCCTCGTCGCCGGTGTCCTCCCGGCCCTCGGCGCCTGTGCGCTGTCGTGGACGTTGCGCTCGGACATCGGCGATGCGGGGCCTGCAAGCGGCGATGCGGCACCGGAGGCCGCCGCAGACGCCGGGTCCGCGGACGCAGAGCCCACGGCCGACGCCTCCGCCGATGTGAACCCACCTACGGACGCCGATACGGATGCCGGAGCCCCCGCGTGCGCAGACCTGCGGGCAGCGCTGCTGGACGCGCGGCAAAAGGCCCGGGCGTGCACTCTTGCCTCGGGGCAGTGCGCTGCCAAGGTGACGGACGAATGTGCCTGCGAGGTCTTCGTTGCGGTGCTCGACAGCGGCGTCACCGACGCCCTCAAGAGCGCCATCGCGGCCGCCAAACAAGCCAACTGTGCCGAGAACTGCCCCGTGCCGTGCCCGTTCTTGCCCCTTGCGGGCACTTGCTTGCAGCAGGGCGCCGAGATCCGCTGCGTGCCCTGAGCTTAGCTGTCTCCGTCGCCGTCTTCGGTGTCGTCCACGACGCCAAGCTCTGCGGGCTTGACCCCCAGGCGCGCAATGAGGCGCTGCAGAAACCGCCTGCTTACGCCCGCGAGCTCCGCGGCGTGGGTCACGTTGCCTTGCGCCCGCGCGAGCACACTGCGCACGTACACCAGCTCAAAGTTTTCGGTCCACGCGATGCGGGCGTCTTTGAGCGGCAGGTGCAACGGCGGCATCTCGCCCACGCGGGTACCAAGCTCCGGGGCCCGGCGCTGTGCCGGGCCAGGCTTGATGGTCCCAAGCAACATCGCGCGTTCGATGACGTGTTTGAGTTCCCGCACGTTGCCCGGAAAGCTGCGGTGCCGCAGCCGGGCCAGAAAGTCTGCGGGTAGATCGCCCTGACCGCCCCGGGCTCGGTAGAAGTGTGCAGCCAGCTCGGCGATGTCTTCGTCGCGTGCCCGCAGTGGCGGCAGGACAACCTCGACCACTGCGAGCCGGTAGTACAGGTCTTCGCGGAACGTGCCCTCGTTGACGCAGCGGTCGAGTGGACGGTTGGTGGCCGCGAGCACCCGTACATCCACCGGGCGGGGGCTGTTGGCTCCCACGCGTCGCACGGATCGGGTTTCGAGGGCGCGCAGCAGCTTGGCCTGCATGCTCAGTGGGAGTTCCCCGAGTTCGTCAAGGAACAGCGTGCCCTTGTCGGCCTCTTCGATGACGCCCATGCGATCGCCCACTGCGCCGCTGAAGGCGCCGCGGGTGTGTCCGAAGAGTTCGCTCTCGAACAGGTTCTCGGGGATGGCGCTGCAATCGACGGCCACAAATGGGCCATTGGCGCGCTTGGATGCACTGTGCACGCTCCGGGCCACGACTTCTTTGCCCGTGCCCGTCTCACCGCGAATGAGCAGCGTGCTGTCGGTGGGGGCCACGCGCTCGAGCACCGCATACAGGCTCCGCATGTCGAAGCTCTTGCCCAAGAGCTCCCCAAAGCTCGACCGCTCCGAGGCCATCACGAACTCGTCGTCGTCGCCGCCGACCTCGATGCGCACGGCGCTGCCGCCCAGTTGGAACACCGTGCCCGGCGGCACCTCGGCCTCGGTGATGCGCAGGCCCGACACCCACGTGCCGTTGGTGCTGCCGGTGTCGCGAAGCACGATGGAGCGCGCGCGAACCCGCACCTCGCAGTGCGCCCGAGACACGGCGCGGTCGTCGAGCGCCAGATCGTTGCCGGGCGCAGTGCCCACCCGGCCCAGGCCACCGGCAGGCACGTGTGCGCGCGTGCCGCGGGCCGGGCCCTCGACAACCACAAGGTCCACCGAGAGGGCGCGTGGCCTTGGCGGCACACTGGCCACCCGCGTGGTCACGTCATCGACGAAGTCGTCTTCGGACATACGGTCGTAGGCATACCATGGGGCCGGCGGCAGATCATTGTCCGCCGCGGGTGCGCCCTTACCCTTGCGCCGGCTACCGGAGCACCCCGCGCAAGCCCACAATCACGCTGCGTTCGCCCACATCCTCGACGACCTTGGCGCCGCCTTGGCCCGTCTGCTGCTGCACCCAGTAGGCAAAGCGGGCGCCCACGGCCACGTTGGGCAAGAGCCAATAGCTGGCGCCCACGTTGACGTAGCGAAACGTGGTGACGTAGGCATCGCCTGTTTGAAACTGCACCTGTTGGTACTGCGCGCCCACGCCGTCGGCGCAGTCGTGGGCGCACTTGAACCTTCGCCGAACGTTGTAGTCGACGCCGCCGCCCAAGTTGACCGCCTTGTACCGGTCGTCCGCGCGCTTGCCCAAGTCTGTGGGCACCAGGGTGTCGTTGACGGTGTAGGCCGCGCTGACAAAGGGCGTGAGGGCATTGTCCAGCAGCTTGGCCCGGGCCGTCCCGCGCAGGTTGAACCCGCGCACATGATCGTTGGTGCCCTTGGTCATGTTGGTGTCGATGTCGTAGCCCTGAAACGCAACGCGGGCGTCCACGTACCGCGAGTCGAGCAAGACGCTCGGGGTCAGCACCATGGCGTGAAACGTGTCGTCGGGGAAGTTGTTGGGGACTTGGCCCACGGCTTGGTACGGCTGCGTGTACAGACGTTCGAACGGAGGGAAGGTGCCGCCCACGGCAAGCGTGGAGGTTGTGGACACGGGGTTGCCGGCGTTGAAGGTAAGCCCCAGGCGCAGCCCTTCGATGACCGTGATGGTGCCGCGCAACCCGTTGCCCATGTTGAACCCGCTGTACAGCAGCGGATCGCGCGTGGCCGTGTCTTGAAACAGAGTGTCTTGCACGTGCAGCGACGTGTGGTCCAGGCTCGCCTCGTCGATGATGCGTCCGGCCTCCACACGCACGCTGCGGTAGTCGAGCCGAAGCACTTGCTGGCGCACCTGCATGGCCGCCTGCCCCTCGTAGGCGCTGGTGCCGTGGAGTCCCACGCCACCGTTGGCCATGAACTCCGTCTCCGCCGTCAGGTACTCGCCAAAGCGCGCCACGATGCCAAAGCGGCTCACCGCAAAGGTCACCGCGCGGTTCTCTTTCTCCTCGCCGGCGCGTTGGATCACCGAGTCGTACTTCAAGCCTCCGGCCACCAGAACATATGGCTGAAGCGTGAGCTTCAGGCCGCTGATCTTGGTCTCTTCGCTGGTCGCATCCGTGGCGTCTGCCGTGTCCGTGGCTTTGCGGTCCGGGGGCGTCAAGGCGGGCGCAGCGCCGGCCTTGCTGTCGTCGTTGGCCGGCGCCGCGGCCGGTGCCGACGCAGCCGGTGGTGCTGACGCAGCCGGTGGCGCTGTAGCCAAGTCGTCGTCGGACTTGGGGGGTGCTTGGGTTTTGGCTTTGTTGGGCGCGCCAAAGGCCGGCGCCGAGAGCGCACAAACGGAGACGAGCAGCGATGTGATGATGCCGAGCTTCATGAGCGTGGGTCCTTGATGGGTGGGGCTATTGGCCCAGCGCTTCGCTGAGGATGCGGAGCGCCGCGGCGCTGCGGATGGCGCCGTAGTGGTTCTTGAACGCTCCGTTGAAGAAGAAGCCGCTCTCGTCGTTGTCCGTCAGCTCCACCGTCCGGTTGTCGGCGCCGTTCAGTCGACTCGACCCTTCGGACACGAACTCGTCTTGGAAGGTGCCCTCTTTGACGTCCTTCATGACGATGGTCAGGTACTTCACGCGGTTGCCGCCGCAGACGCCGGACTGCCCGTAGGCTTTGTCTCCGTCGGCGCAAGGCGTTTCGAAGGCGCCGGCGGGCCCATTGAGTCCGCGCAAGAAGTCTGTGGGGGTGTACGCCGTGCGGTCGCCAAGCTCGCAGGCCACGCGCCCGCGCATGGTGGGGTTTGTCGGCTTGCTTGGGTCTGCGCCGCAGAGCTTGCGGTACGTCGACACGCCGTGGTGCGAGCCCGCGGCCAGCGCCAACGTCTGAATGCGCTCGAAGGGCTTCTTTTTTGCGCGGTGAAGGCGCCGCAGCGCGTCGCGCACGATGGTCGGCCCCACCGAGAATCCCACGATGCTGATCTTTCGATCTGGGTACGCGCCAAGCACACTCTCGATGAAGTGCTCGGCGATGGGCACCGCCCAGCCGTGGTCGAAGTTCATGGCCACGTTCTCCGTGTCGTTGTTGCCCATCGGGTCGTCGGACTTGTCTTTGCGAAAGTCGACGGCGAACACGCGATGGCCGGCGGCGGTGAGCTTCTCGGCCAACATGGCGGCGCCAGGTTGACCATTGGCCGCAAAGGCCTCGTAGTCGGCGGGGCTCGACGAGTTGCCGTGCACCAGGAGCACGATGGGCTTGGTCTTGTCTTCCGCGGTATCTGGGTAGGCTTTGGCGGCGCAGCGATAGCCTGGGATGGACGCTGGGGGGTAACTCAGGCCCGCAGTGGTGCAGCCCGGGTGCCCATCGATGGCGCGGTAGCGCACGCTGGGGGCGTCGGCGTTCTCGGTGTTCGTCGAAGGGTCTGTGCCTTCGACCACCGGGGCTGGCGCCGCGTCGGCTCCGGCGTCGGCAGCATTCACTGCCATGCTCGAGCTGAGGCACGCCGTGTTGGGCGCAACGCCAAGCGCGGCTACCACAAGCCAGAGTGCGCCAAAGGCGCCGTATCGCGCGCTCATGGTGCCTCCGGCAAGTGCGCGGTGTCGTCGTGTGGCTCTCGGGCCCGAGGCCGCAGCACCACCAGCAGCACGAGCGACACCTCGAGCACCGACGCCACGGCAAAGATCGCTTTTTGTAGGCCCAGACCCGACGCGGCAAGACGCGCGGTGAACAGCGGCACGAAGCCCGCAAAGAGCGCGCCCAGGTGGTACACGAGGCCCACCAAGCGGGCTCGGCCGGCGGCGGGGAACAACCCGGTCAGCAACATGGGCGTCACGCCCGTGAAGCCGACACCCAGCGCCCCACCCAAGAATGCTCCCAAGGCAAGGGCCGACGGCACGGCGCCCACGTAGAGCGGTACACACAAGAGGCCCAACGTGGCCGGGAGCACCAGTGCCAGAGTGGGGCCGCGCCGCGAGGCCAAGACGCCCGTGCTCACGGAGCCGAGCATCATGCCCACGTTGAAGAGCACCACCAGCTGCGACATGCCGCGCTCGGTCATGTGCAGTTCGCTCTGCAGCATGGTGGGGTAGAGCCCCGTCAGGCCGTAGTACACGCCAAAGCCCGCAGCCATGGCCAATGCGCCCCACACCGTGGTGGCCAAGAGACCAGGGTGCTTGCGGAACAACGAGGCCAGCGACACCTGTGTGCGCCCCTGCTTCTTCTCGCGCTCCCACTCGGAGCTCTCGGGCACCCACGCGCGCATGGGCAGCACCAGCAGCGCAGGGGCCATGGCCACAAAGAACAGCGCCCGCCAACCAAAACGTGGCACCAGGAACGAACACGCCACGGCGGCCAGCAGGTAGCCCACGGCCCAGCTGCCCTGGAGCACCCCCGAGGCGATGCCGCGGCTTCGTTGTGGCCAGTTCTCCATGGCCAGGGTGGTGCCGCTCGTCCACTCGGCGCCCATGCCAAAGCCAAAGAGCGTGCGCAGCACGAGAATCGCGCCGAAGGATGGCGCCATGGCCACAGCGCCGTCGCACAGCGCGAACCACACAACCGAGATCAACAAGGGCAAGCGTCGTCCCCAGCGATCCGCGGCCTTGCCCGCGAAGTAGCCGCCGGCCAAACGGGCCACGAGCGTCAGGGCGATGGACCCTGTGGTGGCCACATGATGCACGCCGAACTCCTTTTGGATGTGCGGCATCACCAACAAGAAGATCGTGAAGTCGAAGGCGTCGAGGACCCAGCCGCTCCAAGCGGCAAAGAAGGTCATGTATTGGGCGCGCGTGGGCTCACGCCACCAGGCTGTGCCGAGTGTCGGGGAATTCATGGGGAAGCTCCGTGTTGTTGCGACAGGTCTAGGCGCGGGTCTTGCGGCGTCGGCGCAGTGCCACAAGGCAACCGACGCTGGCGAACAGGGCGAAGGCGCCCGGTGATGGCACGCCGGGGCTCGCGCTGCAGGTGCTCTCGGCGGAGCGCTCGCCGCCCCACTCTGGTGTGCTTGGGCTCCCCGCGTTGCCACTTGAGTTGCCCGCGTCCGCTGCCGCGCCGTTGGGGCCCGTGGCTTTCGCGCCGCTGCTGCCGCCCGCGCCGCCACTGCTGCTGGCTCCGCTGTTGCTACCGCCCGACGAGCTGCTTCCTGCGTCGGGCGTTGCCGCGGTGCCCGGTGTGCCGATGCCAAAGAACGCGACGGCTAGCTCGGCGCCACAGATGCCCTTGTCGAACTGGTAGGTGCCCGCAACGCCGCACCCGGCGGCGATGGGAACACCGTGGCCCATGCCGGGGACCTCGTAGGTCTCCACCACCGCTGCGCCGGCGGCATTCTTGTAGAGTTCATGTTTTGCGCCGGCCACGGTCTCGGTGACGCTGGGAGCGCCGGTCACGCCGTGCACATCGGTCCACTGGGCCACGATGTTGCCGCGATTCTTGGTGCCCACGGTGACATCGCTGCTGCCCTGCCACACACTCACCCGCGGCCACGGCCCTGCGTGTCCGGCATACCCGCCGCGGGCCAGATCGCCCCACTGGGCCGGGGTCTTGCTGACGGCGCCGTTCTGGCACGGGAACACGTCGGCATAAGCTTTGGGGCACGCGTACGGAATGCCCGCAAACGACGCCACCGCTGCGTAGACCTCGGGCCACGTGGCGGCAAGCAACACGGCCTGTGCCGCCCCCGCAGAGAAGCCCATGGCGTACACCCGCTTGGGGTCCGAGGCATGTGTTGCGATGGTCTTGTCCACCATCTGCTTGATGGACATGTTCTCGTCTTGGCCGCGCTTGAGCGGCGTCATGTTGCCGTAGTCGCCGCCCCAGTTAAAGCATCGCGCAGAGTTGTTGGTGGTCTGCTGCTCGGGCACCACCAGCACGAAGCCATGTTTGTCGGCCAGCTCGGTCAGGCCCCAGCTCAACACGGCGTCGGCCGTTTGGGTGCAGCCGTGCAGTGCCACCACCACGGGCGCGCCAGCTTTCACGGAGCTCGGCACGTACTCGAACATCTTGAGCGCGCCGGGGTTCGAACCAAAACCCGTGACCGCCGTGAGTTGCGCACCCAGCGCGCTCGACGAGACGGCAACCCGTTCTGTTTCGAGCTCCGGCGCCGGAGCAGAACACGCGGCAACGGACAGCCCGAGGGCCATCGGGACAAGGTGCTGGAGGGCAAAGGAACGTGCGTGCATGCGGAAGCCGAATAGCAGCGGACGTGCCAGCGCCGCCCGGGGCCGTTGCACGCTTGTTTCCAGCCTGTTTCGAGCCCAATGCTGCCGAACTGCGTCAGCCGTGACGCGGTCGAAGTGGCCGTTCCGGGGCGACACGCCGGACGCACCGGCGGCACTTGGCACGTTCGTTCTGCGGGATATCCACCGAAGGGTTGGTGGCACGGCGACTGCTACGGCCTCTGTTCATGAACCGAACCCTCAAGCTTGTGTCGCTGGCCCTCATGTTTGCGCTTGCCGCTTGCAGCGCAGGGAGCGTTGGCCCGGCCGATGGCACCGATGGCGCGGACAATGGTGATGAGCCAGCGGGCGACGACACGGGGCCCGGCGCGACACGCAACGGGGGCCCCGCGGGGTCAAGTAGCTCCGGCAGCAGCGGCGCCACGAAGCCGGCGCCGGTGACCCCATCGGCCAGCACCGGAAGCATCGACGAGGTGAAGGACTTTGGGTCGAACCCCGGGGCGCTCAAGATGTATGTGTATGTTCCCACCAAAGTGGCGGAGCGCCCCGCCGTGGTGGTGGCGCTACACGGCTGCACGCAGAGCGCCAAAGACTATGTCAACGCCGGGTGGAACGACTTGGCCGAAGCCTGGGGCTTCTACGTGGTGTACCCCGAGCAGCAGATGGCCAACAACATGAACCGCTGCTTCAACTGGTACGAGGGCGCCGAGATCAAGCGCGCCGGTGGCGAGCCCACGAGCATCGTCCAGATGGTCGACAAGGCCAAGGCTACCTACGGCGCCACCCGGGCCTTCGTGACGGGCCTATCGGCGGGCGCCGCCATGACCGCGGTGATGCTCGCCACCTACCCCGACGTGTTCGAGGCCGGGTCCATCGATGCCGGCTTGCCCTACGCCTGCGCCACGTCCATGACGCAGGCGTACACGTGCATGGGTGGCAACACCAAGAAGACCGCCGACGCCTGGGGCGACTTGGTACGGCAGGCCTTCGCGGGTGCAGCAGCGCCTCGGGTGCAGATCTGGCAAGGCAGCGCTGATTACACCGTGCGGCCTGGCAACCTGACGGAGCTCGGCAAACAATGGACCAACGTGGCGGGCACCGACGACAAAGCCGACGAGACCACGAGCGTGGGCCCGGCCACGCGCAAGCGCTACAAGAATGCCACGGGGACAACGCTCGTCGAGACCTTCGAGATCCCGAACATGGGCCACGGTACGGCCATCAAGTCCCAAGGCGAAGGTGGCGTGGCCTGTGGCAAGCCTGGTGCCTACATCCTCGAGAGTGGCATCTGTTCGACGTACCACGCAGGAACGTTCTTTGGGCTTCAGCCCTGAGCAGGTGATCGCAGGGGGCGATTGCAGAATTGAGGTGCGGATGGGCCGGGAGTGGGGACGCGCGTGGTTCGGGCACGGGCACGGACGGGCACGGGCACGGAATGACAATAGGAGCTTGGTGCTAGGCCAGCAGGTGACGCAGCTTGTGGGGGTTCGAGACGAAGTAGATCTTGGCGATGAGACCGTCGCTGCTGGTCTCGAGGGCAATGGTTTGCACGCTTCGGGCGGTGCCCCGCAGCACGAAGCCCGGCAAGCCGTTGAGCCAGGCGGCCTCGAAGCTGTAGGTCTCTCCTTGGGACTGCGCCTTGTGCTGCAGGCCGAGCAACATGCGGGCGACGCGGTCTCGTCCGAGGATGGGACGGAGGGCGGATTTGACCACGCCGCCGCCGTCGGCGGTGAATACCGCTTGTTCCGACAACATGGCCGACAGCGTGTGCAGGTCGCCGGTGGCCACGGCCATGCCAAACGCGGTCAGTAGGCGGTCGCGCTCTTCTTGCGAGGGGCGAAACCGTGGGCGTTCACTTTTGATTTGAACACGAGCACGAGAGGCGAGCTTTCGGCAGGTGGCTTCGGTGCGATCGAGCGCAGCGGCCACTTCGGGCCAACTTGTGTCGAACACGTCGTGCAAGATGAACGCCGCGCGCTCGAGCGGCGATAGTCGCTCCAAGGCAAGCAGCAGGGCGACGGTGAGGTCCGACGCGAGTTCGCTCTGGGCATCGCCCGGCGGGCTCAGCTGTTCGCTGTGCAAGATTGGCTCGGGCAACCAGGGCCCCACGTACACTTCGCGCTTGGCCCGGGCCGACTTGAGCCGGTCGAGCGCGAGCCTGCTGGTGATGGTGGTCAGGTAAGCCTGCGGGCTCTCGATGCTCTCGCGATGGGGGTGCCGATGCCAGCGCACCAATGCGTCTTGCACCACGTCCTCGGCGTCGGCCCAGGAGCCCAGCATCCGGTACGCAAGCCCCATCAGCGCCCGTCGCTCCTGCTCCAAGTCGCTCACGGCGTTGCCTCGGTGCCCATGGCGCTGCCTGCTGCACCAAGCTCTATCATCTGGCCCGAGACAGTCACACGCGCGCAGGCGGAACCGTGGCCCAGTGCGTATTTGAGGGTCGGGTAGACCCTGGCCGCGCTCATGGCAAAGGCCAAACTCACGAGCGCGCGATCGCCCCATCTTGCGACAACCTCTTTTCGCAGATGACTCGAAGTCTCGAGGTCGCGCGCAAGCACGGACCGCGCAAACCCGTAGGCAAGGGTCGCATCGCTCGACATGCGTGTCTGCTCGCCGCGGATCACCCCCAACAAGTCGTCGCGGGCGACACCGGCGTCTTCGCCCATGCGGACCACGAGCTGGGTGCATGGTCCGCAGTCTTCGTTCATCACGGCACACAGTTTAGCCACAACGAGCGCAGTGGTCGGCGCGCCTTGTTTCTGTTCTGCAAACACCGAGAACAAACCAAAGCGCAAGAACGCCGCGCCACTGGTTTCTGCGATTTGCCGCAGGTACGAGGCGTCGTTGTCGTACGCGCGTTCGAAGGCGTCGATGGGGTGGGATGCCAGCCAGGAGACGAGTCCCTTGCTGCGCGAACGGGAGCGGGCGCTCTTTTGGCTGGGCGGCGGGGGAGGCTGCCCAGAACGCTTCGGGAGCGCGAGCCAGAACGCCAGCACGGCGGGCAGCGCGATGCCTGGGAGGTCCGTCAGCACGTGACCCAAAGGCTCACGGCCTGCCGCGAGATCCCACGCGTGCATCAGCGCGTGCAGGGCCAGAAACAGCGCGCCCATGATCATGGGACCCCGGGCGTGTTCGTGCCGGGCCGCACCCCACACGAAGCCAAGCCCTGCCACAAGGAAGGCGCAGCCAATGTCCCGCACGAAGTGCGGGTTGAACGGACCCGTGGCCGCCACCCCAGGCACCTGCGCGTACCAGATCAACGGAATTCCGATCATGGCGGTCCCGTTGAGCATCAACCCAGAGCCCAACAGCGCGGCAAGCGTGCGAACCATGAACACAAGACGATGCAGCCTGTTCCCTTGTGACACGCAAAGTGTGTCTGTTTGCAGGGCGGAGGCGCGACTTGGGGAATGCGAGGGCAGGGGGCGAAGCCGGCCTGCGGCTGCGCCTTGCCAACGTCGCCGTGGCAGATACCCTCTTTCTTATGCGCCGTTGGCCGCAAGGCTTGCTTTGGACCGTTCTCGCCGCCGGTTTTGCGCTGCATTGCGGAGCCTTCTCTGGCACATCAGACGGAACGGGCCAAGACGCTGGCGCCGCTCCGATAGACGGAGCCGCAGGCGTAGATGGGTCACAAGACGCCTCTTTGCCAACCGATGCCGGTCGCGCGGACACGGGCGCAAGTTCACTGCAGTGGGTGCAGACCTTGGTGCCGTCCAGCCCCAGCGGCAAGACGGGCGCGATCGCCTTCGCTGGAGGCTTGGTCAAGCACGCCGGAAGTGCCAGCGCGCTTACGGTGGTCGGGACGTACAAGGGCATCCTGGCCTCCGGACCAAGTGCGTCCGCTTCGGAGGCGACGGATCTCTTTGCGTGGAAGCTATCGTCCGACGGAGCGCCGCTCGGTTTGCTGCCCCAACGCTTGCCTGGGGACCGCTATGCCCTTGGCCTGGTCGAGGCCGAGCAAGGCGCCATGTATGTGGCCCATTCAGAGGCCGAGGGGGCAAACCCACCCATTGGATTCAGCGTCCTGGGCCAGAACGGTTTCGACAACGGGACTCCCATCGCAGGCAACACCACGGGCAATCTTCTGCTGAGTCGCGGCGGCACTGGGCAAAAGGTCATTGCCGCGGTGGCCAACGGGGGCGGGATCTCCGCAGGATGGCTCGATGTGACCGCGGCGCCGGGGTCCAATCATGCGGTGCGCTATCTCGCCCGGGGTGTTCCGTCGGCCATGGTCAAGGTGGGCAATGCCGTGGTGCTTGGCGGTGTTCCGCCAGCCAACGAGGTCGTGGGGTGCTCGCCCCTACCGTCGCACCTCGGGGCTTTCGCTTTTCTGTACGCTGTCGAGACCGGCAAACTCCAGGTCGCCGGTGCGACGAGCTGCCTGTGGTCTGGCAGGTTCACAAGCACCGACGTGGCCGCCTCGTCCATGAA
>JBIKNA010000173.1:0-14002 GCA_044358965.1 Polyangiaceae bacterium | reverse complement strand
GGGCGGGCGTTACTTGCGGGGCTTGGGCTTGGGCTTGGGGGTCTTGGGCTTGGGCCGGGCCACCTTGGGCGAGGCGACTGGTGCGGGCGCGCGTGCGGGGGTGGCGGGGGCGCGGGCTTCGAGGGTAAGCACGCGGTCGCGGAGGGTGCGGATTTCTTCGGTGAGCTTGTGGAGACGGTCGTCGATGGCGAGATCGCGCTTTTTGTCGCCTTCGGCGAGCTCTCGGAGGGCTTCGCGGATGCGACGACGCACGCGAGGGTCGAGGTCCCTCGCCAAACGGTCTTGCAGGGCGCCGCGACACTTGAGATCGCCGAGTTCGACAAGGGCTCGAACGACGTCGATGCGCAGATAGGGGTCGGCGTCGGTGAGCATCTGCTCCAGCGCGACGCGGGTGGCGCGATCGGTGGAGAGCTTGGGCAGCGCGGTGGCCGCCGCGCGACGCACGCGCGTCGGGCGCCCGAGTGACATGCGCGCGAGGACATGGGGCGCGGCTTCTTCGGCGCGGAGTTCGGCCATGCCGTCGAGGGCGCCGGCGGCGATGACGTCGGCCCAGGAGGGGTGATCCACGACCTCGAGGAGCACCGGCAGGGCCCCGGGCTGCCCGGTCTTGCCCAGGGCGCGGGCGGCGGCGGCACAAACCATGTAGCTCGGATCGCGCAGCGCCAGCGGCTCTAGGGCAGACGCAGCCTGCGCGGAGCGGAACTCGCCCAGGGCAGACGCCACGGCCCTTCGCACCTTGGGATGCGACGTTTGGGCGTGAGCGCACAGCACGGCGAGCGCCCACGGGGTGCCCATGGTGCCAAGCGCCTCGGCGGCCACCACGCGGACGCCCCAGAACTCGTCGGCATCGGCCAGGGCAGACGAAAGGGCCGTACGGGCCCGGGGGTCTTCTTCGTAGGCCAGCGCGCCCAACGCAAGCCAGCGACCGCGCGCACTGTCGGCCCGCCGGGCCTGTGCGGCAAGCATATCGAGGGGCGCCTTGACGGTGACCTCGCCCAAGATGCCCATCTGCTCGTCGACCACAACGAAGAGCGGGCGAACGGGACACGGCACGGCAAAGTTCTGGGTCCGCTCGGCAACCTGCAGCACCAGCGACTCGGAGTCGAGCTTGGCGCCGCGCCCTTGGTGGAACAGCGACAGCTCGAGCGGTGCCTCGAAGGCTTCTGGAACCTGGGCTCCAGATTGGCTCTGTTTGGTGGCCACGAACAAGATGCCGTCGTCCCAACGCAAGGTGACCGACAGGCGCGGGTGACCAGGCTTGTACAGCAGTTGATCGAAGAGCTTGCCGAGGCTCCGCCCCGAACGAGCCTCCATGGCCCGAAGCAGGTCCCGGGTTTCCACGACACCATGGGCGTGGGCGCGGAGGTAGGCCCCCACGGCCTGCCGGAACACCTCCGGACCAAGGGTCACACGCAGCACGTGGAGCGCCAGGGCGCCCTTTTCGTACAAGTGTCGGTCGAACAGATCGAGCGGCGCGTCGTACTCCTGACACACGATGGGTCGCTGGTAGCGCCCGCGGGCCTCGGCCAGGTACGACGAAAGGTCCGTGCGCAAGCCAAAGTAGAATTCATCGCGGCCAAGGCGCTCGGCCCGAAACAGGTGCTCGGCGAAAGTGGCAAACCCCTCGTTGAGCCAACCCTCGGACCAATCACGACACGTGACGTAGTCGCCGAACCACTGGTGCGCGAGTTCGTGGGCGATCAGATCATCGGAGTCGATGTCCAGGGCCGCGCGCTCGTCGATGAGCACATGCTCCGTGAGCGTTGTGGCCGTGGTGTTCTCCATGCCACCAAAGATGAAGTCGCTGACGACCACCTGGGCGTACTTGTTCCACGGATAGTCGACCCCAAAGGTCTCGGCGAAACACCGAAGCATCTCTTTGGTTCTGCCGAAGGTGCGCGCACTGTCGGCCCGGCGGTCTTCGGGCACCCAATACGAAAGCGGCACGCCGTGAGCATCTTCGCTCTCTTGGGCGAATGTGCCTGCCACGATGGTGAGCAAGTAGCTCGCCAAGGGCTCGCGCATGGACCATACGGCAGTGTACTTGCCACCTTTGGTCTCCGAAGACACAAGGTGCCCATTGCCGAGCACGGACACCCCCTCGGGCACGGTGACTTGCACCCGGGTGCGCATCTTCACGTGCGGCTTGTCGTGGCACGGCAGGAAATACCTGGCGTCCTCTTCCTGGCACTGGGTCCACACCTGCACCGGCTTGTGCGGGTGCAAGTCGTCCGGCGCGATGAAGTAGAGTCCGCGCAACGGCTGCACCGTGTACTCCACGCACACTTCGTACGACGCCGTTCCAAGCGGCATCTCGACAGCCAAGACACGCCCATCGTACACATACGCGGCGTCACGCCCGTCCACCGTGAGCCGCGAGACCTCGAAGGCCACGGCGTCGAGCTTGAGCGTTCGCGCCGCTTCGTCTTTCCGGTCGCAACGGAGCCGCACCGTGGCGGTTACGCGCTTTTCGGCAAAATCCAGCTCCAGCGACGCGTCCAGCTCCGAGGTCTCGAAAGGGCGGTCGCGCTCGAAGTTGCGCGGTGTGCTGGCGAAGGCAAATGACCGACCGTGCGACGGCGCGCCGTGCTCGAGGCCATGTTCGTGGGCTGAAATGGCGGCGAGCGCCGCGTGACCGCAGCGCCCGTGCTCTCTCTCCATCGTCATCGGTCCAGCGAAAGGTCTTAGCGACCCAGGGCTTCGGCGCGGTTGACGATGCGCGGCGTCAGGAAGATCACGAGTTCGTTGCGCGTGTCGCTGGCGCGGCGGCGCTGGAACAAGACGCCCAAGATCGGAATGTCACCGAAGAAGGGCACCTGGTCGACGTTGCGACCCGTGTTGCGAGTGAAGATACCGCCGATGACCGCCGTATGACCGTCGAGCACCAAGAGGTCCGTCTCCGCCTCGCGCTTGAGGATGGTCGGGTCGCCACGGGCCGAGGTTTGGTTGAAGTCTGGCTCGTCACGGTTGATCTTGACGTGCATGGAGACCGCGCCATCGGCGGTGACGTGCGGTTTGACCAAGAGCTGAAGCTTCGCTTCTTGGAACGTGGTCTGAACGCCTTGCGCCGAGGTCTGCGCAAAGGGAATCAAGGTACCTTGGTTGATGCGCGCGTCGCGGTTGTCCAGCGTCAAGATACGCGGGCTCGACACGATGCGAACAAGACCACTGGCCTCGGCGGCGCTCAAGCGCAGATTCAGGTTGAAGTTGTCGTTGAGCGAGCCCAACGCGAAGCCGATGGCACCACCGCGACCGCTACCGACGGCGGCGGGCAAGTTGACCGCGAAGTTGGGCGTCGTCGTGGTGTTGGACACCGGCGACAGACCTTGCGTGGGCGTCTGGCCGTCCGTCGCACCGCCGGCGCTGGTGATGCGCGAGGGGAACGCCAGACCTGTGGGGTTACCCGTGGCCTCGGAGAACGTGGTGTCGCCGCCCCACTGGATACCCACGTCGCGTTGGTAGCGGCTCGTGGCCTCTACGATGCGGGCCTCGATGAGCACCTGCGGCGTCTGCGTGTCGAGCGAGCGCACGAGCTCTTCGACGTTGTTCAGGTTGCCCGCGATATCACGAGCAATGAGCACGTTGGTGCGCTCGTCCACCGCCAAAGAGCCGCGGGGCGACAAGAGGTCTTTGGCCCGGGCCTGGAGCTCGTCGGCCTGCGCGTAGCTCACGGGGATGAGCCGGGTCTCGAGCGGCGTGAGCTCGTACTCTTGTTTGGCGGCGGCCAGGCGCAGCTCGCGCTCTTTCTGCAGCGCGGCCAAGGGGGCCACGCGGATCAGGTTGCCCGAGCGAACCATGCCCAGGTTCTTGGCCTGGAGCACCACGTCGAGCGCCTGGTCCCAGGGGACGTTGCGCATGCGAATGGTGACGGCACCGGAGACGTCGTCCGCGGTGATGATGTTGACGTGACCAACGTCGGCGAGCAGGCGCAGGATGTTGTGGATGTCGGCGTCTTTGAGGTCGAGCTCGATGCGGCGACCGTTGTAGCGGCCCGCGCCACCGGCCGCCTGGGCCTGCGTGGTGGACAGAAAGCCCGCTTCGGCGGTGGCCACACTGGTCTCGATCTTGGGCTCCTGGGCCTTGTCGCCGTGGATGCTCGTCTCGACCTTGGGCATGTCTGCGTGGCCCTGCTCGCGGGCCACGGTGACGATTTTGCGCGTTGCGCCCGCAGAGGCCACGGCCGCCTTGGGGGCGTCGAAGGCCCACACCAGCGAGTCGCCCTCGACGGACAAGGTGCCGGAGCCGTCGCCCTGGCGATCGATCTCCACGATGACCGCGTCGGCATCTTTGTCGTAGTTGGCGGTGACGCGACGGAGCACGCTGTTCTGCGCCGACACGTCGAGCGTGTTGTGCGACAGCGCCGTGGCGCGAACCTTCTTTAGCTCGAGGCGCGGCTTGCCGTCTTTGGACACGCCAAAGGCATAGGCAGGTACACGGCTCAGCTTGAGCACCACACGATCACAGCCCGCGGTGCACTTGGCCGCGCGGTCGAAGCGCATCTCCGTGAGCTCCGTCGCGGCGGCCGCTGCCTCTTGCTGAACAGGCGCGAACTTGACCGTGGGGCCCGCAGGCCCGGTCTTGTCGGCCGGCGCCAGGTCCAAGCGCAAGGAACCTTGCCCCGAGGTCACGCGGTAGTACGCCTGCTTGAGCAGCGTCACCGTGAGGCGGGTCATGCTCTTGCCGTCGTCGGTCTTGAACTCGCGGGTCAGGATGCCTCCCACGAGGCCCTTGGACTCGGTGATGGCCCCGATGGCTGCGTCCGGCGCTGCATTCTGCAGGTCGAGCACCAGGCGGAGGCCATTGCCTTCCACCCGCAGGCTGTAGACCGGCGTGCCCGTGGTCGACAGCTCCACCTGCGTGGTGCTGCCCTCGGCGGCGGCCATGACCTTCACCGCACGCACCTCTGATTGTGCGTCGGCCCAGCTTTGGGCGGGGACGAAGAGAGTGGCCGCAGCGCCTAGCGCAGCCAACAACACTCGATGAACTCGTCCACTCCGTCGCGGATTTGCCCCGTGCATGCCTGACTCCTCCAACTGGCGAGGTCCCCTCCTTTCGAGGGGAGCTTCACCGTTGGCCAGACGGTAGAACGCGACACCGCGAAGGGCCCAATTTGTGGCGCAATTTTGTTTGCGAAACCCGAAATCCAGCCAAATTCAACTACACCCGGCGGTGTCCCGGCCCTTCTGGTCGGAGCGTTTCGCGGGCCACAAAGCGAAAAACCCGCGACCCGGATGGCTTCCGGGCGCGCGGGCTTTGCACCGATGGCCTTCGGCCCCCAATGCTCTACAGCTTGGCTTCGGCCTCGGGGTGCAGCGCCAGAATGCGCGAGGTGGGCGGGATACCGGGTTGCGCCGGATCTTCGCGAATGAGCACCAGCTCGCCGTCGCGAATGCGGTCGACGCGCCAGTTGAGCATGTAGTCGGTGCCGTTGGTGCCACCAAGGTGCACGACCTCCGAGCGACCCAAGAAGTCGCCTCGCTTGAGCACCCAGCCTTTGCCCTGGGGGTCCAGAAGCATGGCCCGTGGGTAGTCGCCCGCCATGACAATGGCCACGAGCTTGAGCTCGTCGATGGCGAACTGCGGAAGCACCACGGCGCGTTGGTTGACCAGCGAATCTTGTTTGGTGACCAAGATGAAGCTGGACGCAAAGGAGCGGAACGGGTCCCGGTTGCGATCGCCTTCGGCAAAATCGCTCTCGGTGTACTCGACCTTCACCAGGTTGGTGGGGGGCAGCGGCGGAGGCGGTGCCGCCGACGAGGCCACCGGGGCCGCGGCCTTGGGCGCGTTTTGCTCCTTCGAGAACTTCTCGAGGGTGTTCTTGTCGCCTCCGCAAGCCGTCGCAGCGAAGGCAAGGGTCACGGTCACGAACGTCGCGCCGACACGCTTGTTCATGGGAATCATTTCTTTCCTCCGGGTGGCGCGGGCGGGGGCGGGGCTGGAGGCGTGGCCGATGCCGGAGCGCCCGGGGTGCCTGGCGCCGGCGCGGCCTTGGGCTTGAGTAGATGGAAGGTGGTGGCCAGACACTTGGCTTTCAGCACGACGTCGTCGCCCTGAGTCTTCGGGTCCGACAGCTCGATGTTCTCGATGTTGATGATGCGGTCTTGCTTGCCCACTTCGTACATGAACTTGCCGATCTGGTGAAACCGGCCGCTGATCTCGAGTTTCATGGGCACCTTGGCGAAGAACGCCTCGGCGCGTTCGTCGAGGGGCGACCACGCCTTGAGGTCGATGCCCGCGAGGTTCGAGACCTGCTGCAGCGCAGACAAGAACGACGCCGACTCGGTCTCGGCGGGCAGCACTTTGTTCAGCTCACGCTGCTTCTGCTGACGCATGGCCAGCTCGTCTCGGTCTGCAAAGTAGCTGGACTGCGCCTGCTTTTGCTGGCTGAGCTGCGCGTCCAATTCGCCGGTGACCCGCTTGGCCTGATCGATACGCGACGAGACCTCCGTGTGGAGCACCACGTAGTAGCCGAGCGCAACCAAAGTGCACATGGCGACGCCGATGCCGATCTTGGCCGCGAGCGGCAGCTTCTGAAGGCTCAGGGATGCCATAGCCTAGTACCTCACCTTCGCGCTGATTTCGAACTTCACCATCTCGAGCTTGGTCACCGCGTCTACCGCCTTGCTCGCCGGCAAAAGCTTCACGTCATAGAAGTAGTCGGACAGCGCGAGACGTCGAAGGAACTCGGACACGTCCTCGCCGTCGCGGGCCATCCCCAAGACCTTTACGTTGCGCTCGGCTTCTACGAAGTTGGTGATCCAGAGCCTGCGCGGGTCCCAGTTGGGGTTCGGCACCGAGGCCGGGTTGTCGCGCTTGAGTTGCTCGACCTTGTCGCGGTCTGCGGTGGGGCCGCGCCCCTGTGTCAGGATCTTGGAAAGCTCGAGCAGCGTGGCCGTGGGGCCCGTGCGCGCAGATTGGAGCTTCTGAATCGCCTCTTCGCGGTCCCGGAGCTCTTTGAGCTGCGCCTTGATCTCCGTGTGGTTGGAGATGGTTCGCTTGATGTCCTCGATGTTGGTGCGCACCTCGTCGTTGCGCTTGGTCACCATCGTCAACTGGTCTTGCTTGCTCTTGTACACGAAGAGCAGCGCAATGACCTCGAGCAGCACGGCGCCGAGCACCGCGGCCATCCAGAGCTGGCTTTGGCCGTCGCTGGCACCGGCCTCGCCGCGTTTGCCCGTCTTCTTCTGCGGAAGTAGGTTTACTCGAATCATGGGCGGGCCTCCTAGGAGCGCTTCTCGCGGTCGGACCGCAGGCTGAGGCCAAGGGCGACGCACATCTGGGCGGCGCGCGCCCGGAGTGCCTGCTCATTGACGAACTTGGTGTCGATGGCGAGGTTCGCGAGCGGGTCGAGCACCTCCACCTGGGTGCGCGAGCGCTTCTCGATGGCCTTGCACAGTGGCGCGAGGTACGCGCTGCCTCCGGCCACGTAGATCTTGCTGATCTCCTGCTCGCCGCTGGTGGCCAAGTAGAAGTCCAAAGAGCGCTGGATCTCGCCGGCCAGACCATCGCAGGCCGTCTGGATGATCTGGTGCACCTCTTGGGGCACGATCTGCGTCGGCCCACCGCCGCACTTGTAGGCCTCGGCCTGCTCGTAAGGCACGTTGCACTGCTTCTGGATCTCTTCGGTGATCTGGTTGCCCGCGTTGGCGATCTCGCGGGTAAACGAGCTCACTCCCTGGGACACGATGTTGAGCGACGAGACCGCCGCGCCAACGTTGAGCAGGGCCACAGTGGCATCTTCGGGCAGCCCATATTGGCTCTCGAAGATGTTTTGGATGGTGAAGGCGTTGATGTCGACCACCAGCGGGCGAAGCTTGGCCTCGCGCAGAATCGCCGCGTAGTCGTTGATCTCGTCTTTCTTGGCGGCCACCAAGAGAAGATCCATTTGCCCCGCCTCCGGGCGCTTGCGCAGCACCTCGTAGTCGATGCTCATGACCTTGATGTCGAAGGGGATGTGCTGCTCGGCTTCCCAGCCGATCTGCTCCTCCAGCTCTTCGGGCGTCATCAACGGCACCGTGATTTTCCGGACGATGACCGATTGCCCGTAGACGCCCACGGCCACGTCTTTCAGGGAAATCTTGTTGTCCGTCCAAATCTTCAGCAGTGCCTCGACGACGTAACTCGAGGACATGATGTGTCCATCGATGATCGTCTGCGGTGGCAAGTCGGCGTAGCCGTACCTCACCAACTGAAGCTTTTTTCGCGCAGCTTTGAGCTGAACGACCTTGATAGAGCTGGCGCCGATATCGACACCGATGAGGTTTTTTCCGTCGCCAATCATGCGGAAGGTCTCCGACAGCAAAAGTGTGGCACCCCTGGTCTCGCCGGGTCAAAAAACCCTTGCTCTTTGTGCAGGACACTTAAGGAAGTTACGTACACGCAGCTGTGGGGCCTTCCGTCGCCAAGGGGGCCTCTAAACCCACGCAACTGCTAGGCAAAAATAGCCACTGGGCAGAGGTACGGAACTGACATAGAAGGTGCGCATGAAGTTGCGTCGGCCGGTCCTCACTACGGTCTCCATCGCCCTGGGTGTTTTGTTTGCGAGCTCGGCGCAGGCCGACGTACAGCACACCGTGGCCCGCGGGCACACGCTGCGCGCCATCGCGAACCGCTACCACGTGAGCGTCAAGGCGATCCTCGAGGCCAACCACCTTCGCAACCCCAAGCAGCTCAAGGTTGGCGACGTGCTCACCATCCCGACGGGCAGCACCCCCGCACCGGCCGGCAAAGCAGCGTCGGCAAAGGCCGCTCCCCGCGCGGCGGCGCCCACCCCGGCCGCGGCAAGCCGCAACCCGCGTTCCTATGCGTCGCGCTCCAAGACCCCAGGCACCGCGCACCTGGTGCGGCTCGCCACCAAAGAAGAGCTCACGCTGCACATCACCGATCGAAGGCGCCACCTGGTTGCCGCCGCGCCCAAGCAGATCGAACACCTGATGCGCTCGCCCAACGGCGGTGCCGCGCACGCCATCGACCCGCGCTTGGTCACCCTTCTGGGTCTCGTGTCCGATCACTTCGGCGGTCGCAAAATCGAGGTCGTCAGCGGCTTCCGGCCCTACACGCCCACGCAGTACACCAAAGACTCCAACCACAATCATGGTCGCGCCGTAGACTTTCGCGTGGTGGGTGTGCCCAACGAAGTCACCCGAGACTTCTGCCGCACGCTGCACAACGTAGGCTGCGGCTACTATCCCAACAGCGTGTTCGTTCACATGGACGTGCGCGCCGCATCGGCCTACTGGATCGACTACTCCAAGCCCGGCGAGCCGCCGCGCTACCACGCGCCCAACGTCGACGCGGACGAAGGCACGAGCGATGTGCACGCCGAGGGCGGCAAGAACGAGCCCGCCCCCGCGGCACCGGAGCCCGAGGCCCCGGCGGCACACGACACTGCGGCGCCGCCCGCCAAAGAAGAGAAGACCGAGTAGCGTTCGGCGGCCCCGGGCCCTGCCATGCCGCGGCGCACCAGTGCCTCCGGTTGCAGCGCTCGTGGGCTCGTGGTCTTGCGCGTACGCGCCGCTCACTTCTTGGGCGGCGCCACGGGAACCTTGGCGTCGAAGCGGAAACCTCGGGGCTTGGCCGGCTGCCCAAGGAAGAACAACGACGAGTCATCGTAGTGTTCGCGCGGTGGGTGATCGGTCCCGGAGCGATCGATGCGACCTGCTTGACCGGCGCCACGATGCAAGAGCACCGCGCGCACACAGCCCGCTTCTTTGAGCGCGTTGACCACGTTTTTGATGCCGGACGGATCCGAAGCCACGAGCACGTCGCCCGCAGCGGAGAGCCCAAGAGCCGTGTGTGCACTCGACGCGCCGTGCGGTGCGTTGTGTTCCGTGGCACCGTCGAGCAACAGCGGCAGTTCTACCGCGTCGCCCGTGTCGGGCAGAGCGCTCATCTCGCTTCGGCTCACGATGCTGAGCTGCCCCTGGGCGCCAACCAAGAGCAACGCCGTGTGCTCCTCGGTAGATAGCGGAAGGAACGTCTTGCCATTGGTGACGAGCCCACGGAAGTGTTTGGCCTCGGCCACACCCAACGAAACGTTCATGAACACCCGACGTGTTTCCGGTCCGTCGAGCTGTGCTGCAACCACGGCGCCGGTCTTGGGGTCGGGCTCTTTGCGGCCACCGCGCACACGAAACGACGCGCGCCCCGCAGACACGCGAAGCACTCGCGTTGTGCCATCCTGCGCGCGAAACACCGAGGGGATCCACGCGGGCGCGGGCTGCAAACCAGGGTCCGGTGTGTACTCGGCCTTGCCCAACGGCGCTGGAGTCGGGTCGTGGGTCAGCATGAAGAAGAAATCTTTGGGCGCGTACTCGATGTACCGGTCCGGCGAGATCTCCATCTTGGTGGTGAGCAGCTCGCTCTTGTAGTTCTTGCCCTTGAACTCGGTGATGTTGGTGAGGATGAGCCCCGTGTGATGGGGGTTCATGTCGAGGTGCATGCCATAGGAACACCCGGCCATCTTCATGGCTTTGCCGAGCGTGTTGGCGCTGACGTCGTCGCCCCACACGTAATACATGTGCCCCGCGGGGCTCACGCAGATCCCCGAACGCTCGGTCTGCATGCTGGTGCCCGGAAGGGTGAAGCCCCACAACGCTCGGCCCATGGGGTTCACCTTCCCTTGGTCGAGAAGCGGGTCGAGGTTCTGACGGAACGAGAGGATGTCGGCGTCGGCAACGCCCTCGAACCCCGAGAGATCTTTGGCCGTGCCCCAGGAGCCCATGCCCACGCGCCCGTCTTTGAGCACCAGCACCGCAGCGGCCCCGGGTTGCGGTGGCAGCAGCACGCGCCGCTTCACCATCATGCCGTAGTTGCCGTGCTCCGTCTTGAAGCCGCCGTTGAACGCTGCGGCGACACGCGTGTAGATCTTGGGGTCTCGGGGTAGACGACCAGACCCCGGTGGGCCGGTCATGGGCTTCGGGTCCTCGACGCCAGCCTCCATGTCCAACTCGAGCTGCCGCATGTCCATGGCGAGCAGAAGCACCTTGGCGTAGGGACGCTCGTCGTCGGGGCGCACGAAGGTCTTGTAGAAGGCCGGCGGCGGCGCCTCGGCGCCGGGGAGCGTGGGTGCGCGCTTGAGCCAAGGCATCTTGGGCACCTCCCACTCGCCTTCGCCAGCCTCGGGGTTGTCGCGGCGGGCAAGTTTGGCCGGTGGCCAGGAGCGGTCTTCGGTGCCGTCGTCGGTCTCGAGAATCTTGGCGGGCGGCACGAACTCCGTATCGCGTAGCTGCCCGCCCGTATCGCCGGAGACACGGTACGACGTGCGTTTGGCCAGGTCTTTGACGGCGAACACCCGCTCTTCGAGCCACGCGATGGGCGCAGGCCCAATGGCAGGAACCGCGCGCACGGTATCGACGGCCCAGAACACGACGGGCTTCGGCAAGTGCTTGGCGGCTTGGGCATGAAGCCCCGGGGCCTCGCCACGCGACACGTCGACGGTGCTGGTCTTGGGTGGCGCCGCATCTGCGCCCCGCTGCTCGACGGTGAGGCTCTGCCCTGCGAGGCGAAGCCCGACCGCCTTGGGAGCTTCGTCGAAGGTGATGTCTACGCGTCCAACACCTGCCCCCTGCCCCGTTTGCTGCACGTTGGTCAGGAAGGCCATGGCCCGATCGTGCAGCTTCTCGGTGAGGTTCTGGGGCCCTTCACCCGCAAGGTCCAACGTGGTGAGACTCTGCACCTGCCCGTAGGCGAAGGTGGCGAAGGCAGCGCGCGTACCATCGAGCACCAGGGCGTGGTCGTCGCCCAAAGGCGTGGCCGTCAGGTTGTGCACACCGGCAACGCCAAGCACCCGCCCCTCGGGCGTAAGCCGGACGCGCGCGCGGTAGACGTCGCGGGGGCCCCCGGGTGTATCGCTGCCCAGAAACAGTACATGCCGCCCCCAGACGGCATCGGCAAAGGTGCCCCCGGACGCCTCCCAGCGAATGTCGTCGCCGGCGACGACCGCCGACGAAGCCTGGGACAACGCCGACGCAAGCCCATCGAGTTCGCGCGTAGCCAACGAGAAACTGGACCCAAGCAGCAAGCCACCTGCGGCCACCAGGGCATACAGGCGGCCACGGCTGCGCAGGTGCGAGCGAGCGGCGTCTTTGGACAGCGGGCCCACCATGGCTAACGGTTACTCCTTTGTGTCGCCCAGCAGCGCGACGAGATCCGCAGGCACCTTTGACTCCACGTCGAAGGTGATGTCGGCGTCACCCTGGTAGCGCACACGCTCGGCGTGAAGCGCATGGCGATCGAAGCCCGCAACGGCCTCGCCGCCGTACAAGATGTCGCCGACGAGAGGGTGCCCGATGGCGGAGAAGTGCGCGCGAATCTGGTGGCGCAGGGCGCGATGAATGACCACGGAGACCAATGCGCGCCCGTTGCCGCGTTGCAGTACGCGGTACTCGGTGCTGGCGGGCCTCGGGTTGTAACGAATCACGTCCCGGGGGTGCGAACACGCGAGCACCCGCCGGCGATCTTTGGGGTGGTTGGCGATGGGGATGTCGATGGTCCCCACCTCGGGCAGGTCGAGCGCCGCGCACACGACCACATAGGTTTTGTAGACCTCCGCGCGCTTGAGCGCCGACGACAGTCGCTCGAAGGCGTCGAGGGTGCGAGCTGCCACAACCACGCCCGAAGTGTCGGTATCGAGACGATGCAAAAGCCCCGGCTCCCGGAGCGAATGACCGATGTCTGAAAGCTCGGGATAGTGCCCAACCAACGCGTTGGCCAGCGTTCCCGTCTCCCCGGGCTTGATGGGAGCCGTGGGCATCCCTGCGGGCTTGTCGCAGACGAGCACTTTTTCCGAGGCGAAGAGCACCGTAAGCGGCGCGTCGGGGGAAGACACGGCCCGGTCGTCACTGCGCAGGTCTGCGGGGTTCGCGAGGCGCAGCAAATCGCCCTCGCGCACCAAGGCACCTTTGGCGGCCCGTCGGCCGTTGAGCAACACGCCGCCCTCTTGCACCAGCTTGCGGGCAGCAGTGCGCGAGGCCGGGGAGAAGAGTTCAAATGTCGCCGCGTCGAGGCGAGCCCCGTCGAGCGACTTGGGCACCGGAAACTCTTCCTCTTCCATACGTAGGGCCCCTAGCACAAGCGGCCGAGAACAGCGAAATTCTCCGCGGATTTACCCAGTGCCCAGGCACCAAGCGCTCAAGCGGGAGGCATCTTCGCCATGGAGGAATGGGCGGACCTCGTCGAGCGTCCCCGTTCGGGCCTGGGGCACCCCAAGGCGCGACGCCGCGGCTTTGGCCACCGCAGCCACCACTGGGTGCGGACACTGGACCAATCGCGCGAGGTCTTCGGCCAGCGCACGGGCGTCGAGCTCGGCGGCCAACATGGCAGCGAACGCGCGGACATCCGCAGCGCCACCGTCGCGGCCCCGCAAGAGGTCGCCCAAGACCTCGATGCACTTGCCCGAAGCAAACATGGCACCGGCATTGCGATACCCGCCGGCCGGGAGCTCCAGCCTTCGGGCTGCCTCGGCCGAACGCAGATACGCGCCAACCGCCGCGACGAGCGATTCGCAGGCGGGGTCCGTGGCATCGATCTGAGGCCCTTCGGTGTCGAGTCCGAGAGCCACGGGCTGGCATTGCTCTTCGGTGTAGGCCTCGAGGTAAGTCACGAGCTGATCGAGAGGAACCGCGCCGGGTGCACGCCCCCGCCAGGCCTCGCGATCGGTCTCCACGAGCACGGTGCTGAACAGCGTGGTTGGCGTGCCCTGGTCGCTGCCATGGCGCGTCTCGACATGGACGCGGCGCACCGCAGGCCAGCGGAGCACCCGGGTCTCGGCCTCGGGGTCGATGATGACTCCCCAGGGCACGATACAAAACGCGCTACTGCACGGATCTGGGGCGGCACCAAGCGTTCGGGCCAACAAGGCGCAGCCCGACGCTGCAGCCAACACCGCTGCGGTGTGCTGCGACCACAAGAGCGCCGAGGCGGTAACTGCCAGTGTGCCTGCGGAGACCAGACCCAGCTTGCGCAGGCGGCCCGGGGGCGCTGGCCCGAGCCCCACGTAGCG
>JBIKNA010000565.1:0-4237 GCA_044358965.1 Polyangiaceae bacterium | reverse complement strand
ACCGCCCTGCGGCTCATGGCTCGGCCCCCACGTACGCCGGACCGGTCCTTGTTCGCTCGCCCTTAGGAGGCCCAGACCACCGTTGAGGCGCGGCGGACTACTTCCGCTTGCGATGCAGCGAGGTGGCCAGCCCGGTCTGCCCTCCTGGGACGCCCCGGGTGACATTCACGAAGTAGACGTGCTGCGGCGTGATGGCGACGTTCGACGTTATGAAGTCGTAGCCGGGGGCGACTGCGAACTCCATCAAGTTGCTTCCGTCTCTCTTCACGCGCTTGAGCCTGTCACCCTCGTGGAAGTAGACGTGATCCGCGTCGATCCCCACGACCGAGCGAGCCCACTCCGTGAGCTCTCCGGAGCTGGCGATCAGCACGACGGGCTCTCCGCCGGAGCGGGGCACCCACATGATGGAGTTGTCCATTCCGAAGTAGACGCCCGTAGCGTCTTGTTCGACGCCAGCCGGGGCATACCGAGCGGTTCGGGCGATGGTGCTGAGAGTCCGCGTGCGTCGGTCCCAGCGCAGCAGAGACCGATCGGTGGCGAGCAGGATGGTCTCGGCGTCCGGAATGACCCTTGTGCATTCTTTTGCTTGCCCGGGAGGAACCGAGGCGAGTTGCTCCCGAGGTTCTCCGTCCGGCCCGATGGACCATAGCTCCACGTGCGAGGAATCCCCGTAGTCCTCCCCGCTGACATCGAAGCACCCCAAGAGCCCATCGCCATCCGTGGCGACCGCCATGCCGTATCTGTCCCAATGCGGACCGGACTTCCCGTTCCAGAGCGCGCCGGTCCACTTCCTAATTTCGCCTCCGGCCCTGATCGCACCCCTCGCCTTTGCACTCCTGTCGACGAGCATCCTCGACTTTCCCGTCGTCGCCTCGAAGGACCAGAGTCCACAGTCATCGTCACTGGCGAGATAGAACGTCGTTCCGCGGACTGCAAAAGGCGTCGGCGGTCCGACGACGCGGACTCCTCGCCAGTTGCTGTAAGGATCAACTGGGCACTGGCTCCATTCGGGCCCCGCGATCTTCACGACATGCCCCGTTTGGATGTCTATGCGATCGAGCCTGGACCTGCGCCCGACATAGATCACGTCGCCGTCGCGCACCATCGCGCGCACGAGTTCGTCCGATTCGGGCGGCGAGACCACCTCGCTCGGCCAGTCGGAGTCTGCCGCTCCACAGCTTGACAGGAGCGCGAAGCTCAAGGCCACAGAGAGCCTGCGAATATGGGATGTGCGGCGGTCGTTTGCGAGAGACTTCATCGGGTGCGCCCAAACTAGCGCTCGGACGCAATCGCGCAAGCGGCTTTCTGCACGTCCGATTCGCGCGTAATTGCGGCGGGTTCCAGGATTCAACAGTCAATGTGTCGCTTTTGCGCCGCAGTGGACAAAGCGCGAGCCGATGACGGCCGCCTCGGCCCACGACCCGCGCGTCAGGATAGTTGCCGCGTCTGGTGACCAGGGATTCATGGGGCGCGAAGTAGAGAGAGATGAAGGACGCGCGAACAGGACTGGCGTCTACTACCTGGCCTTCCGCAACAAAGAGGGTTGGGCCACACGCTACGCGGCCAAGCTCGCCCGCACGCAGGCTGCAGGCCGAGACGTTCGCGACGACGCGTTGTCCTGTTGGCCAAGGTCCGACACCGTTCACCGGACTCGTTGTTGCCGCTGGCTTGCGCCCTGCGCATCGCCGCTCGCAAAGCCGTCCTGGCCTCAGCGCGTGAAGTTGCCGCAGACAGCGTGGGTTTCGCGCGCGGCCGTGCGCCGAGCCCTCGCAAGTGCGTGAATTCTAGAGAGTCGGCTGGTGGCACGCCATGTGCGTTCGCTTCCCTCCAGAGAGCAACCGATACGCCCCCATGATGGGCCACCTACGACGCAATGTTAGGCGCCTTCTCGAAGTCCGAGGCGTCACGGCAGCGGGGAGATGCGGTCGTTTGCTCTGTCATCGAATCTGGAGGTTGCCGTGAGCGGTCGGTGGTTGGTGTTGTGTTTGATCGGAATGTCCGTCGGGTGTTCCAGCGAGGCCGGCCCCGCGCCGTTGGGCGAGCAACCGGTTCTCCCGGGGGAGCAGGGGGATGGCGGACGAACGCCTCCGATTTCGCTAACCCCTTCGCCCGACGCCGGCTCGAATCGCTCTCCTCCTTTGACACGAGCGATCGCCGCGGGGTTCGACTTCGCGTGTCTGCTAAGCGACGATGGCCAGGTTTGTTGCGGTGGCGCCAACTACGCAGGGCAGCTTGGACGCGGCACGATGACCGAAGAGCCGCTGCGCCCTGCGCTCGTCGGCGCCTTCGACCACGACGTCATCGACCTTGCCTCTTCAGCAACGGCAACGTGCGCCGTCCGGAAAGACGGTTCCGTATGGTGCTGGGGTACGGGCTCCGTCGTCGCATCGGGAGCTCGTGTCTCGGCGACCCCCGCGCGCGTGATGGGAATCGACAAAGCCGTTCGCATCGGCATGAACACCCTCGCGGGCTGCACACTCTCGTCGACAGACGAGGTCACATGTTTTGGTGACGTGGGGTGGTTAGGGGATGGGCGGCCCGGCGGCCAAAATGTCACCTATGGCGTCGCAACAAATGTCCTCCAAGGTCCAGTGCGCGCTTTGCATTTCGGAAGCGCGCGAATCGCAACATCGGCTGGAGACGGCACGCTGAAGTCGTGGGGATCGTCCTGGAGTTCGCGTGACCTCTCGCCTGTCCCCGTCCATGCCCCCGGAACCTTCGACTTCCGAACGTTTGGCGGTGTCACCGTGGGAAGCGGTCACGCCTGCGGCTTACAGGCCGACGGCACCATGTGGTGTTGGGGGGAGAACATGTATGGCGCCATGGGTGTCGGCAAAGTCGAGGCAGGAAACATCCACGTGAACGGCGCCCCCGCGGACCGCCACCAGCTCACCCAGGTGACCAACTTGCCGTTTGCCGCAAAGCGCGTTGCAGCGCTCGGCTACACCACGTGCGTTCTCGATACGGCTGGTGCCATTTCGTGTTTCGGCTCCTTCGGCGACGTCAGCGTCTATTCGCCCGTGCCGCGGCAAGTGACGACGCTCGGCAACGACAACGTGGACCTCATTGCAAGCAGCAATGCGATATGTGCAAAACGCAAAGATGGATCGTTTGCGTGCTGGTCAGGGTTCACCCCCGACTCCGTCGTCGCCACCAATTCGATATTCCACGTGCCGGCGGTCTTCTCGTGCGACGTCAACGCGGAGCCGTTCGTCGTTCGGTAAAGCCCGAGCAGGATGCAGCGTAGACGACTCTTAGTCGCGCAGAAGCGCTCTCGCGCACGGAGCAATGATTTCTGTCTTTGCCGTGTGTACGGCGTGCCGGAGTTCGCCTTCGGCAAGGCGCCCGAATGTGCGCCACATGGACGCCTGGGCCAGGCTGCGCGCCGACGGCGAGACCGGGTGTTCCGGCGGGGACACTAACGCGGCGGAAAAGGCTCGCTGAGCGCTCAGGTGCACTTCTTCACCACCAACGTCGAGTGCCCAACGGACGAAGCGCCAACCCAACTCCGAGTGGCGGGCTTCATCGACAAAGATGCGCTCCAGGGCAACTCTCACCTGTGGGTCTGTGGCCCCTTCAAGCTGCCGCCCGGCGATGAATGCGGCAATCGTCTCGCCGACGCAACCTTCGAGCACAACCTCATACGTCACCTCGGCCAGCGTGCGCGCCGCCATCGCTCCGTCCAGGTTTAGCGGCATCGGTTCTCGAGCGATGCCGCCGAGGCGCGACACGAGGGCGAAACACAGCTCCGCATGTGTCACTTCGTCTTGCGCGGCTCGCGCTGCGTCACGAACGAAAGACGCTGGGGCACCAAGGGACAAAAGCTGAAGCATGAAGCGACCGAACGCAGCGACGGATGCATGCTCCATTTGTGCATCCGCAAGCCACGCATCTGCAAGGGCGCGTGCCGTCGGCTCATCGAGCATGCTGTCATCATGCACCGACGCACCGTCCGGCGAGAGCCAGTCCACACCAAGGCGCACCGGCGCGACGCGCGGGCGGCCTTCCACGAGAAACGGCCGACCACAGCACGAGGCTGTGCAAAACGAATAACAGCACTGCTTCCCATCGAAGCGCGGGCCAGAGACCGCAGGGTTGCAGCAGCTATTCGACACCTCGGCCATGGGCAAGCACCCGTTCGCGTCGAACGCCGAACGCGGTGACGGTTTGTCTGGCTCGCCGGTCCCGACGGAGCGCGGCGTCGCAAACGGCGGGTAACAGCTCTCGGACTCTGGGT
>JBIKNA010000564.1:0-4245 GCA_044358965.1 Polyangiaceae bacterium | reverse complement strand
GCTCAGCTACGGCATGCAAGAACTCGTAGCGATGACCGACGCCTGGGAAGCTGGCGCACGAAGCGCCGAGAAACGGCTCCAAGAAGCGATCAATCATTAGACGGGCACGGGCACGCTTACGGGCCAAGAAGCATGGGGACACACCCGCGTTCGAAGCGTGGCACCAGGGTGCGTTGTCGGGTTGCGCCAGAGCGCGTACACCTGAAGCAACATGACAAGTTTCGTCCAAGCGGGTCTTGCGGCATCGTGCGTGGCGCTGGCCGTTGCTGCGTGCGGCACCAGCAACGCGGCGCCCGATGCGGCCAAGGCGCCGCCGCCGAACACCCAGGCCACGCAACCCGCGCCTTTCGTTGCTGGAGGGGCGGCATCGGGCCAGGCGCCTTCGGGTGACGAACCCGCGATGCGCACAACTGCAGGCGTCACAAGTGCCGCGCCGGCAGCCAGAGCGCCCGCGAAAGCCAGCTCGTGTGGCCTCCGCGCCACGCTCAAGGCACTGGGCGAACGAGACGGCGAGATGACCTACGCGCTGACGCTCACCAACAACAGCAAGACACCCGTGCGCCTGGTGGTGCCGGGCGACGGAAGCCAGGTCGGCTGGCGCACGCCCATCATCACCTGGAGGGCCACGGTCGGGGATCGCGCCGTGGAACCGCTCGAAGCAGGACGCTGTGGCATGATGAACGCGATCCAGTCCGACGAGGTCTTTGCCCTCGCGCCGGGAGAGAGCCGCACGCTGCGGGACTGGCTGGGTTGGCCGCGGTATGCGCCGGGCTCGTACGACATCGCGGTGACCTACCGCAATGATCCGACGCTGGGTGCCCGCAAGGGCGCCGTGGCCCCAGAGGTTGCCGCGCTGCTTGCTGCCTCGTCGGCCTGCGAGATCACAAGCAACACGGTGCCCGTCACGGTGAAGTAGCGCCCCGCGCGTCGCCTCAGCCTACGCGACCAAGGTGTTCGGCGAGCTTATCGAGGGTGCCGTTGCCGATCTCGACGGCGCCAAAGCCAATCTTGACCTGCCGCAGCTCTTTGGTGGGATGCAGCTGCCGAAGCGTGAGCACCGTCTTGCCGTTGCTCTGGGCGTCGAAGGTGATGGTCACACGGAAGCGCGCCTCGTCGTCGTCTTTGTCGGCGCCGTGGTCGAACACCAAGAGGTCCGGCGACCGGATCTCCAAGAACGTGACTCGGTTGTCGTAGACCTTGCCGTCCGGGGCAACCATGTCGAAGCGCCACACGCCCCCCACACTCGCGTTGATCTCGCGCGTGGTGGTGGTGAAGCCTTTGGGGCCAAACTACTTGGTCAGGTGCTCCGCGGACGTCCACGCCTTGAACACCAGCTCGCGGGGGGCGTCGAACACGCGCGACAGGACAATCTCGCGGTCGAGCGACCAGGTGACATCAGCGGGGCTTTGCATGGGGCTTCTTTCGTTGCTTCTTGGTTGGGGGGTGGGCTTTGGTTTGGGTCTTGTGCTCGGCCGTGAGCTGCTTCAGGTACGCGTCGAGGTTGTCGAGACGCTCCTCCCACACCTGTCGCGTGTGGCGGCTCCAGGCGGTGACGGCGTCGAGAGCGCTGGCGCGCAGCTGGCAAGGCCGCCGCTGCGCATCGCGCCCACGGGAGATGAGCCCGGCGCGCTCGAGCACCTTGAGGTGCCGCGAGATGGCCGGCAGCGTGATGTCGAAGGGCGCCGCCAGCTCGATGACCGACGCATCGCCCGCGGCCAGCCGCGACACGATGGCCCGGCGCGTCGGGTCCGACAGCGCCGAGAAGATGGCGTCGAGGTTCTGCACGGTGGCATTGGAGCGCTGCATGAAGTCCTTTGATTAACCATTGCGTTAATTAACCAATGCGTCAAGTTCAATCTGGCAACGGGTAGAGTTCCGTCGGCGTCCCTCGTCGTCGCTGCCCGTCAGCTCGCGTTTGGGTTTGCTATCGTGGTCTCCATGGCGACGAGTCCGGCCTCTACGCACCCAACCAAGGCACGGCTTCGCATGCTGTCGCTTGGCATTCTTGCCATCGGCGTGCTCATGGCCGTTGAGGGGTCGCGTATCGTGCGAGGCGATCGCGCGCTCGTGCACCTTTTGGGGTCTCCGTGAACAACCCGCTTCATACCCCTTTCGCGGCCTGGCTTCTTGCGGGCACTGGGGTCTGCCTTGCGCTGACACGCACTCGCTTGGCGAACTGGTCGATACCGGCAGCGCTCTTCTTGTTCCTCGCAAGCGCCGAGTTGGCTTGTTTCGACGGTAGACGGCACCTCACCGACAAGTTCGACGCGACGTTTTTTGTCTGGGGTCGCGCCATCGAACTCCGCGCGGTTGGCGGAGTTGCCATCATGTTGTGTGCCGGGCCCTGCGGCTCCGTTGTCGCCAAGCTGATGCGCGTTCGCCATGGAGCTCTTGTGGGCGCAGCCACCGTGGGGCCCTTCGGATTGGGGTTGTTCGCATCCAGCATTCAGCTCCAACTCTCGATGCCGACGATCGTGCACGAGGGAACAGCCCGGGAAGAACGCTTGCGGCACTTGCGAGTCGCCGTTGAAGCGTCGACCTGGCTCGTCAGCGCGGGCACCATCGTCTCCGTGCTGGTGTGTGTGGGGGTTGTCGTGGCTATCGCGCGCAGACGCTTCGCCAGCCAACCCCACAAGGCATCGAGCGGGACGTCCTAAATGGACGCACTTGGGGCCCCATGCGCGCGGCATTTCGTTAAGGAGCAACGCTGAACTGCCCACCTCGACATCAGCGACGCACGCGGCATCATCGAGTGGCGCTTCCGCTTTGTCGTGACCGCCGCGAAACCCGCGCGAGCCAAGAAGAAGCAAGAGAACCGCCAGCGGGTGGCGAGCACGGGCGCTCGTCCCATCGAGTGCAATGGGCTCTACGACACAACGCCCAGTGGGATCGACGCCCGGTCGCTCGTGGCCCAGCGTTTTCTCACTGCGGCCAGCACCGTGTCCCGCGCGGCCCCGTCGAAGCCGTCGCTGCTGAAGTCGCACTGTTCCCACAAGAAGAAACCCAAGAACACGGCGACGTGGTTCGCCGCAACCTCGCACGAGAAGTCGAAGGAGCTGTAGGCAAGGGTTTGGGCGAGCGCAACGAACTGCTCCTTCGCGTGCTTGCCCTTCAGGCCAAACTGGGCGGGCACGTGTCCCGAGAAGCCGTCTCCAAAGTAGGCGGCGATCACTTCGATGGTGCCTTCGATGTGTTGGTTGAATGCAGCCAGCTCCTCGGCCGGAACCCATAGCTCTTCGTGCTCGCGAGCGCCCACGACGCGTCGCTCGAACTTGGCGGCGTACTCATCGGCCACGGCGAATCGCGTGACGAACCCACCAAGGGTGCCACTCGTCGTGTTCCACTCTTTCGCGATTTGCCGCGCGTATCCCTCGTTGGTCACCGGATAGAAGATGGGCTGATCGGGAAGGCGTGGCGGAAAGCCGCGCATCTTCGCATCGTAGACAAGGTGCAACTCTTCGAGTCCGGTAGGTCTGTAAAGAATCAAGGCGCCTTCTAGGGTAGCCGTCTTCGCCGTCAGGTCCACCGGCGGGGGCTGGTGTGGCCCATCCGGGCCGCTGCGCAGAAGCCACGAAGCGCGTAGAATGCCAGCATGAAGAGGTCGAGCGCGGGTGGGGCCACCGCCACGGTGCAACGAGCGCCAAGAGGCAACCCCAAGGCGCCACGGGCAACCGCGAAGCCGGCGACCCGCGCCGACGACAACGTGGCTTCTACGCAAGTTGCAGCCGGTGTGCTGCACGAAGTGCCGGACGACATCCGAGCCGTCCTGATGTCCAACGCCGACCTGCTTGCGAAGTGGAACGCTCTGACCCCGATCCAGCGCAACGAATGGATTTGCTGGACGACCATCGTCAAGAAGCCAGAGACGAGAGCCGAGCACGTCACGCGCTTGGGAATGGACCTACGTGAGGGCAAGCGTCAGCCCTGTTGCTGGCCGGGTTGCCCGCATCGTAGGCCCAAGGCCCAAAAGTGGTTTCGAGATCCGTAGCGCTGGGGGCGTGAGCGCCGCGGCGCCTCGGACACTTTGATTTCCGAGCCATCGGACACGCTCACTCTCGATTTACATGCACATGACACACGTTTGCCGCCATATCGACCGGCAAGTTGTTGCCGGGAATTGGCTTTGACCAACCTGCATTCTCACGACGCCTGGCCTTGCGCTTGGCTGCGCGAGAACATGTATTGAGGCGATGACAGTGTCGCTCCGCGGAGACACAAATCGCATGATTTTCAGCTGAATAGCGT
>JBIKNA010000563.1:0-4253 GCA_044358965.1 Polyangiaceae bacterium | reverse complement strand
GTGGCCTCTATCTGCGATCTCTTTCTCTACTGTCCGCAGGGCGCAACCTACACCCGCCAAGGGCTGACCATCCCGGGCTGCGTGCCCGACCAGAGCCGTTCGAACATCAGCCGGGTGCAGTAGGCAAAGCGCGTTGCGCCAGGACCTCGAGCGCGCGCCCCACGAGGGCCGTGCCCCCGAGGGTCACAAGTGTGCCCAGCAGCAGCTTGAGTTCGAACACACTCGCGTAGGGGCGCGGCACCATGGCAACCATGGCCGCAGCGATGCCCGCGGTGGCAAATGCCGCGCTGAGCGCCAGGACCACGGTGAAGCCCGCACGCGGCCAGGCTTGTACCTTGAAGGCCACGAACACAAACGTGGCGAGCAGCAGCACCCCGTAGCCGCCCAGCACGCCGGGGCTCGTGCCCATGTAGCGGAGCGACAGCGCGGGCACGAAGAACAGCCACGTGAACTGAACGAACACCGTGTGCAAGAGCGAGAGCATGGGCGACACGGGCTGGGCCGTGGACGACCGCGCGAGGCACAGCGCCGCGACGCACAGCGCGAGGGCAAAAAGAGCGTACGGCCACAGAAAGCGCGCATGCCGCAGGTTGTACAGAAGGCACGTGTCGTACACGAACAGCACGAGCACGCCCAGACCCAAGGCCCCGAGCAGAAACGACAGCAGGCGCGAAAGGTTCAGGGGCTCGGGCGTGGCAGGGGCGCGGCGATGCCCCGCAAGCAGCCAGGCGAGCGCCGGCGGCGTGGCCAACGCTGACGCCCAACGGAGCCAAATGTCCGCGTCCGTCCACGGAGACGAGAACCAACGCTCGACGGCAACAAACGTGGCCGTGCAGAACAGGCCCGTGAGCATGAGCACCGGCAAGCGCACCAGCGGGGCAAGGGTTGCGCGCCCCAAAAGGCGCGCCACCGTCAGGTACGCGAGCAGCGTAAACGGCAGCTCCAAAAATGCCTGCACGTTGAGCACCGAGGGCGCAAGCCACTCGGCCCGCGGCCCAAGCCACACAGCCACGCGGTGAACCCCGGGGCCCTGCAACACGTGGAACCAAAAGTCCCCCAGGTACTGCTGCACAAAGCCCGGACCACCACGCGCGTCCACGTACACCGCGACCACAAGTTGGTTCGCAAACAAGAGCGCCACCACGAAAGTCCAGAGCACCGCAGGTTCGACACGCCATCTGGGTTCCGCAGCCGGCCCCGGTGCCGTGGCCGCGCGGCGTTCGGGCCTTGCCGCCACGCGCCACACCAGCGACGCCAAGACCGCCACAGCCGCAATCGAGGAAATGCCAGGATGGGCCATGGGGTCAGCATCCCACGCAAGGGCCTCGGGGGCCCGCCGTTCGGGCCTTAGGAGCGACCGTTCGCACACAGGGTCCGAGCGCGTGCGGTCCTCCAAGCACCTTCACCGGAGCATGTGCCACACGGCTCGTTTGCAGAGAGCCCCTCGCACTTCCGTGGTTTCGGCGCCCTTGGCCGCGCATGTGCCCGGGCGAGAGTACTAGCGCGCGCCCGTGATCAACGTGCAGGCTGCCCGCATACGCACATGCGGGTCTTCGTCGGCGAGCAACGGAGCGCCGCGGGCGGCCCGGCCCAGCGCAGACAGCGAGTCTGCGGCGGCCAAACGGATGTGCGGCACTTTCGACGCGAGGTCTGCTTCGATCCACGCCTGGATGCGCAGGTGCCCCGCGCGGGCCAGGTAGGTCTTGGCGCGAGACGCAAGCTCGGCATCGGTGCCAGATTGCGAAGCGATGCGCTCGAGCTCTTGTGTGGCCTTGGCTGCGTCTTCTTTGGAGCCAAGCAGCTTGCCCAGCGCCGGGATGCGCACCGCGGTGTCCTTGTCGTTACTGGCGTCGCGAAGCGCAGCCAAGAGCGACGGCGTCATGGGCGCAATGGCAATGGAATGCAGCTTCTCGCGCAGGGAGCCCTCTTTGACGGCCATCACGAGGGCAGCCTCGCTGCCCGCAGCCAAGTCCTTGTCGGCGTCACTCTCGGCGTTGCCCCGCCGCAAGACCGCCCCGGCGCCGGCCAGTGCTCCGGGGCCTTTTTGTGCACCAATGATGGCCCGCAGCGCCTCGCGGCCGCCGGCTTCGTACAGCGGCGACACCGCGTAGGCCACGGCGATGTCCTCGCGAATGGCATCGTCGCCGTTGGTCCACAGATCGCGCAGCTTGCCGAGCACCAGATCTGCCGCGGCCGCGGGCTTGGTGCGTGGGCCGCGGGCGCCGGCCAACATGGCCAACGCGCGCACGGCCTCGGAGCGCACGATGGGCTCCGGATCGAGCCGCGCCGACTCCGAGAGCACATCGAGGTCCGCTGCGTCTTTGGCGAGCGCGGCGGCCCGCATGGCCGCGCGACGCACCCGCGGGCTCGGATCGACCATGGCCTTGCGACGCGCATCGGCGTCAGCTTTCTCGAAGAGCGCGCGCACACCCACGGCGCGCCACGCTTCGTCGGCATCGCCTGCGTACTCGCGAGCCTCCCGGGCCTCGAAGTAGCCATCGTCGACCAGCACCGCGGCGGCCTCGGCGCCGGCCAAATCGCGGGCCTTGATGCGCGCGCGGTACGCCCCCGTGAGTTCGCCAGCGCAGCCCCGCAGCTCGGTCATCATCTTGAGCGCATCGGCGGGCTTGGCTTGCTCGAGCTCGTGGGTGGCAAGCAGCTTGGCAGCCTTGGCGGCCTCGGCGTTGCTCAGCTTGCCCTCTTTGTGTTTGGCCAAGATCTCTTTGGAGAGCGTTGCCCGATCGCCGGACTCGGCCGCGCGCAGCAGGGGCGACGAGGCGCAGCCGCCGAGCAAGGCACACAGCGAAAAGAGCGAAGGTACGAGCAGGCGTCGCATGAGTAGGTAGCGGCGAGCGTAGCGCGTTGCTTATGCGGCGGCCAAGGGCGCGCTTTCGCCCGAGGCGCCGCCCAGAGCAATCACCTGGTTCGCCGCCCGCGCCACGTCTGCCCGGTGCGTCACCACAAGCACCGTTCGCACGCCTTGGAGGCTACGAAGCACGCGGACCACCTGCGCCGAGGCCCCGGCGTCGAGGGCGCTGGTGGGTTCGTCGAGCAGGAGCACCGGCGCATCGCTCAGAAGCGCTCGGGCCAGCGCCATCCATTGTCGTTCGCCCCCAGAGAACGCGCGCCCGGTGCACACATCGTCGAGGGATAGCCGCGCGCCGAGCAAACGCAGGCACGCGTCGAGACGTTGCGGGTCCACATCGCCACCAAGGGTGATGTTGCTGGCCACGGTGCCCCCAAGCACACCGGACTCTTGCGGCACCCACGCAAAGGGGCGCGCCCCGGGCCCTACCCCCGCCGTCGAGAGCTCGACCTCGCCGTAGCAAATGCTGCCGGAAGCGCCGGGAGAAAGGCCAAGCAGTGCGCGCAGCAAAGAGGTCTTGCCGCAGCCCGACGGACCGACGAGTGCGGTCACTTGGCCTGGCTCTAGCCGAATCGGTGGGAATTCGAGTCCGTGAGACGGCAGCGCCAACCCTTGCACCACCAGCGTGGCGGGCGACCACTTGCGGGGGGCGACCTCGGGCGTCGCGGTGGCTGCGGCGGGCCGGTCCGTCCACGGCGACACATGGTCGAGCGCATGCCCCGCGCGGTCGATGCAGCCCCTCGCTTCGGCGAGGTCGCGCAACGGGCGGTATGCAAGGAAGAACAGAACCATGAAGGGAAGCACCTGCTCGCCTGGCAAAAGCCCGGCGCGGGTACCAAACAACATGAGCAACAGGGCGAGGCCGCCCAAGACCTCGTTGACGCCGCTCGAGAGAGACGAAAGCAGCGAGAGCCGGGCCTCGGCCCGCCCTAGGGCAGACGACAGCTGCCGCGCAGACGCCAGTACCCGGTGCTCGGCTCCAAAGACCCTCCAAAGGTCCGCAAAGACCACAGCCTCTTGGGACGCCATGACAAGGGCATCGGTGCCGCGCGCCGCACGTTCGAGGGCCTTTCGGCTTCGCCGCCGCAGGGCCCCCACCAGCAGCGAAAACGGCGCCAACACCAAAAGCCCCAGCAGCGTGAGCTTGGGGGACACCAAGAGCATCGCCAGCAGCAGGCCGGCAAGTTGCGCCAGGGCCCGAAGCCGCGCGAAGACGCCGGCGCGTACGGCGTCTTCGAACGTGCGCACATGGAGGGTGAGGGCCGCAAGTTGTGCCGCCGGCAGGCTGGTGAGCGGCACTCCATGATCGGCATGTCGCGGAGCGCGCACTTCTTGAACACCCAGCAGGCCCCGAAGCAGATCGAGGCGCAGCTGCGCCCCCATCTCC
>JBIKNA010000172.1:0-14084 GCA_044358965.1 Polyangiaceae bacterium | reverse complement strand
GATGCTCACGGCGCATCTGCCCTTTGCCGCAAACACCCCTTGGGAGTGGGCCACGCAGCACATGACCGCGCAGCCCACGCCGGTCGAAGCGCAACCCAACGGTGGCAACATTCCGCCCAAGATGCGTGATGCCATCATGAAGGCGCTGTCCAAGAACCGCGAAGACCGCTTTGCCTCGGTGCGTGACTTCTTCGACGGCTTCTCCATGGGGCTCGCCGAGGCCTCTCCGCTCTCCATGCGCGGCGCGAGCGCGCCTGCGGCGCAAGCCGTGGTTGGGCCGCCCAGTGGCGATGGGCCGTCTGGTGGTCGCGCCAAGACCGAGATCGGCGCGCCGTTGCCGGCGTTTGCCATGGGTGGAGGCGCGCCCGTGGGCCCGGCCCCCATGCCGGCGCCCGTCGCGTACAACGCTCCGGCAGCCATACCTGCCGGGCCCGCGCACGTCGGCAAGTCCGAGGGTGGCGGCGGCGGACGCGGTGGTCTCCTGGTGGCCGCCGGCGTCATTGGTCTCATTACCCTTGCGGGCGTTGGCGCTGCCCTCATGCTCAACAAGAAGAAGACCGTCGTCGTGGCGCCGCCAGACCTCACCTCGACCACCACGGCGGCCGCATCGGACTCGGCCGTTGCCGGAGGCGATACGCACACGCCGCCAGAGGTTGCGCCGCTGGGCAGCACCGCGCCGCTCCCGGGAACACCGCCCGTTGTCGCCCAGGGCGGCGGCAAACCTGCGCCCAAGGCAAGTGCCGCCACGCCGGCCACCGTGGTCACGCTCAAGCCCCCGGGCCCCAAACCCACGACTGCTCCGCCCAAGGTCCTTACGCCGGAGACCATGAAGGCATGCCAGGGCGCTGCCATGGCCAAGGCCCGCGGCGATCTGGCGCGGCAAAACGCCCTTGGTGCGCAATGCACCGCGGGCGGCGGTTCGTTCTAGCGCCACATTGCCGCCCCCCCACGTGCGACGACCAGAGCACGCCCCCGCTCAGGGGGCGTGAACCTAGGGGGTGTCCCCATTCCTCCCGTCGGCTTTCCGCGGATTTGCGTCGCATCGCATCGTTGCTCCTCCTTGCCTAGCAACAGTAGGCGTCGTCGTTGCGCCTTGCGCTGCTCGCAACTCCACGGAAAGCCTCGGTCCGGAATGATGGACACCCCCTAGCTCTTGCCGCGTTTGCGCGGGTCGACGGCGAGCTCGATGTTCATGGCGGGACCAGCGTCCCAGTCGTCGAGCATGCGCATGGATCCCGGCAGCTGCGAGTTGCGCCCCTCGAGCTCGGCGAGGGCTTTGGTTTCGAGTCGCAGTTGCTGTGCGCCGGTGACGGCCACTTGGCACTGAAAGCGTAGCGCGAAGGGGATGCACGATTGCATGAGCGAGCCGAACGCGGCGGCGCCCAGCTCGAGTGCCCACACGTCGCTGAGTGCGCTGACCGTGGCGGTACGCGGTGCCAGATCGACCATGGCGAGCTGCCCCACCAGCGCTCCGGGGCCCAAGGTGGCCAGCGGCGTGGGTGGGGTTCCTCGGCTCACCTGAACCTGACCCTGGCCGATGAGCCAACACGACGTACCCAGGGCACCCTCTTGCATGAGCACGCGCCCAGTGCCAAAGCCTTCGAGCTTGCCGATGCTGGCGAGAAGCGCGAGCTCTTCTTCCGGGGAGGCCGCAAAAGCTGGCAAGCGACGCAACAAATCCACGGTGGCAGCGCTTTGGGCCTGTGGGGCGGGGCGCGCCTGACTCCGCGGAGCCTCGGGCGTCAGCGATGTGCGGCTGTTGGCCTCGCGCAGGCGCCGGGTCAGGTCGAAGATAACGTTGCGCAAGATGGCCCCGGCAACATGCGGGGCCGTTGGCCACAGCGACATGAAGGCCGCCCGGGAGAACTCGAGCACCAGCGCGCCCGTCGGCGCTGCTACCGACGCCGAACGCGGTGCGTTGTCGAGAAAGGCCATCTCGCCGACCACCTCGCCAGGGCCGATCTCGGCGATGTCTTGCGGGCCCTGCAGGGTGTTGACCCGGGCCACCAGCTTGCCCTCGAGCACGATGACCATGGACTCGCCAGCATCGCCCTCTTTGAACAGCACCTCGCCCGGCACGCCGCGCCGGGCCTTGAGTACCGCAAGCACTGCGTCGCAATCCGCGTCGGAGAAGCTCGCGAAGAGTGACAGTCTGCGAAGGACGGCGCGCTTGTCCACTTGATGCTACCGGCTAGTCGTTGCCGGAGCTGCTGGACGAACTGCTCTTGCTCACGCAGCTGGCCGCGGCATTGAGCTCTGCGCTGCATGCTTTGGAGATGGCCAGTGTGTCCGTGACCTCTTGCGCGGTGCACGTCTGTTTGGCGAAGTAACACGCATAGTACGCAGCGTACGAAGAGCCGCAGTTGCCGCTGATCACCGACTTGCAGGCGCTCGAAGAGCTTGGGTCTTTGGCGCACTTGCTCTTGGTGTCGCAAATGGAGCTGTCGCCAGAACCTCCCGACGAGGTGACGGCGCCGGAAGTGGACGTCGACGAGGACCCAGCGGCGGGATCCGTCGAAGACGACGAACCCGACGGATCTTGTGTGGTGTCGCCGCTGCTGCCGGAGCTGGACGACGGAAACGGTGTCCACGCAGACCCCGACGAGCAAGCCACGAGACAGAGGGCGAAGGATGACAATGCGAGCTTGGTCACGGCAGGGCCTTTCGGAATGAAGATGCTCTCGACGTTTAGCGCCAGGGGTTGCCCCGGGGCAAGTCGCCTGCAGTGCGCCTTGCTCTCGCGCCCAACTTGGCGCAAAACCGTGGCCTACCATGCGCCTCGTCGACGATCTGGTGTCCCGTTCGAGCGCGCGAGACCCCATGTTCTTGGATGGATGGGGCGACAGTGCGCTTCTGGCCGACGTCGAACACGGTCGGGTTTCCTTCGAAACGAAGAGCGTGCCCGCCACCTTGTCGCTGGGCGACGCGCTTTCGTCTGCTCGCTGGCACACGCAAGAGTTCAGCTTTGTGTCTCCGCTGGCGGACCTTTTCGCCGAGCCCCACTGTGCTCGGGTTGCAGGTCGATGGCTGCGGCCGCTCGGTGGCGTTTCCGAACGACGACTGCTCGTCCTCGGCAGCTCTCGCGAAGAGGGCTTTGGTCTTCGCACTTGGGCCTGGAGCAAGCTGCTTGCGCGCGGTTACGAGCTGGTGTTCTTGGAGACTCCGTTCTACGGCTCGCGCCGCGCGCGCGCGCAAACGTCTGCGTCGGTGCGCTCCGTTGCCGAGCAGCTCCTGCTCCATCTGGCCATGGTTCAAGAGGCTTGCGCCATGTTGGCCACCGTGCGCCAAGGGTTTGCAGGCGCTCTCGGCGTCGCGGGCTTTAGCATGGGGGGCTACATGGCAGCCATGACGGCCGCGCTTTGCCCCTTCGACGTTGCTGCGGTGATCATCGCTGGAGGTGTTTCGCCGGCCCCGGTGTACCTCGACCACTACCTTTCGCGTTCGGTCTCGTGGTCGTCGCTGCCGCCGTCGCCCGCGGCGGCCAAGGCTCGCCTCCGAGGCCTGCTCAGCCGGGACACCTCGACGTATGCGCCGCCGCGTCGACCGGATGCCGCGGCCATCGTCGCCTGCGGCCGCGATGGATTTGTGCCGCCCGTCGAGTCTGCGCGCCTCGCGCAGCATTGGGGCGCCCAAGACCTGACGTTCGTCGACGCCGGTCACACGATTGGGTTTTTGGGGCACCGGCCTCACTTTCACGCTGCGGTCGAACGTGCGTTCCGGCGTCTCGAGGCGTGAGCGCTCCTCGGTGCGGTGGTGCTTGGGTGATCCGCCAGACGCGGTCCGAATACATTCGGCCGATGGGTCAAATATAGGGAATCGCTGAAATACGTCTTCGGCGCGTCATGTGCATCCGTGTGGGACATGCGCTCCCTTGCTCTCGGTGTTCTTGCCGCGGTGTCCTTCGTTGCGGCCTGCGGCTCGTCGTCATCGGAACCTGCCGAGCTGCCCGGACCCGCCGGCACAGCCGCACCGGCGCCCGCGCCAGCGCCAGGCAACACGGGCCTTCCGCCAGCCCCTTCGGCGCCGCCGCCGGGCGAGAAGGTTGTCGGATCGTTCCCCAAAGACTTCGCCTTCGGCACGGCCATCGCGGGCTTTCAGGTGGACATGGGTTGCCCGAGCACGCCAGCGGCGATCTGCGAAGACCGCAACTCGGACTGGTACCAGTTCATCACCACGCAGCGCATCTTGGACAACAACCTGCTGCACATGTCCAAGCACGCCCCCACCATGGGGCCCGGATTCTTTGAACTCTACAAGGACGACATTCGGCGCGCCGGCGGAGCCGCGGAAGGAGAACTTGGAAGCAAGGTCCTGCGCATGAGCATCGAGTGGAGTCGATTGTTTCCCAAGGCCACCTTCGGCGTCACCACGTTCGATGACCTCAAGCGGCTGGCCGATGCCGACGCCCTGCGCTTCTACCACGATGTCTTCAAGGAGCTCCGGGCCCGCGGCATGCGTCCGTCGGTCACCATCAATCACTACTCGCTGCCCTTGTGGATCCACGATGGCAACATGTGCAACGAAGGCGTGGTGCCGGGCTCGGGGTTGAGCAAGTGCATCGCCGCCGGCAAAGCGGGCTGGGCCGATCCCAACCGATCGCGCATCGTCAACGAGATGGCCAAGTACGCAGGCTTTCTGGGGCGCGAGTTCGGCGCCGAGGTCGACGAGTGGGCCACGCTCAACGAACCGTTCTCTGCCGTTGTGGTGGCTGGCTACCTGATGGCCACGGAAATGCGTAGCAACCCCCCGGGGCTCACGGGCGCATGGATGAATGTTGGGGCCGCGAAGACGGCGACCCTGGCCATGATCGAAGCGCATGCGCGGGCCTACGACGCGCTCAAGCAGAATGACACCATCGACGCCGATGGCGACGGCAAAGCCGCGCAAGTGGGAACGGTGTACGCGTTCACCAAGATCGAGCCACTGACCAACAACGAAGCCGACGCAAAGGCAGCCAAGAGCGCCGAGTACTTCTTCCACGACATGATGCTCGACGGCATGGCCTTTGGGAAAGTCGACGAAAACTGGGACCTGGACCCGGCCAAACGACCCGTGCGCGCGGACCTGACCAATCGTCTCGATTGGCTTGGGGTCAACTACTACTTCGGCTTCAAGGCCCAGGCCACAGTGGTAGACACCATGCCCTTCATCTCGCCACACATCGACTTCAACATGCTGCAGCCCTTCGACGGCGAAGGGCCGGGCGGGCTCTACGACGTGCTGCAGCGCGCGAAACGATTTGGTCGCCCGTTGGTGGTTTCGGAGACGGGTTACAAGCAAGACGACGAACGCAGGGCTGCTGCGTGGACCTTGCGCACCATGCAAGAGACCAAGCGGGCCATCGACGATGGCATCGACGTACGCGGGTACTACGCGTGGACCTTGATGGACAACTACGAGTGGAACCACGGCATGCGTACCCGTATGGGCCTGTACTACGTAGACCAGGTCACCAAGGCCCGCACGGTGCGCGAGTCTGGCAAGGTGTTCGCCCAGGTGGTCAAGGCCCGCGACATCACCCAAAACCTGGCCGCGCAGTACCAGGGCCTCTTTACGCACTGACGCACGTTGTCGCCGAGCGTACTCTAAAGTCCCCTTGATGCGGACCACGACCAAGGTACTTCTCGGCGTACTGTCGCTCGTGCTGCTGGGAGCCCTTTTCGTGTACCGCAGGTACGCGGGCGGCGGCGACCCCAGCACCGTGCGTATCGAGGGGGAAGGCGAGGTCTTGCGAAAGCGCGCGCCAGTGGTCGGCACGGTCTTGCGGCGCAAGCAGCTTTCGTTGGTGGTGCAGGGCACGGTGCGAACAGCGTTGCTGCTGCTGCCGCAAAAGCTCGCGCCCGACGCCAAGTATCCACTGGTCTTTGTGTTTCACGGCGATGGGGGCACCGCCGACGGGTTTCACGAGGGGTTCCCGTTCGAACGCGGCTCCGGAGAAGAGGCCATCCTGGTCTATCCCGACGGACGGGGTCGCTCGTGGGACCTCGACTCCCAGGGCGAAGGTCCGGACCTCCAGTTTGTCGATGCGCTGCTCGGCAAAATCAAGTCGGAGCATCCGGTCGACACCGAGCAACTCTTCGCCGTCGGGTACTCGAGCGGCGGTTTTTTCTCGAACCTGATCGCGTGCCACCGGCCGGGCCTGCTGCGCGGGATCTCGTCGTCTGCGGGCGGTGCCCCCTACAAGCGCAGCGAGAGCTGGCCCAATGGCTACCCCAAGTGCCCGGGGCAACGTCCGACGCCCACCTTGGTGATGCACGGGACGGTCGACTTTGGCGTGTCCCTGGCCAGCGGCAAGTTCGACGCGGCCTACTGGGCGTACATCAATCAGTGCGACACGCGCGCCTGGGAGACGACTGGCTACGAGGAGTGCCGCGCTTACCGAGGTTGCGCCAAAGGTGCGCCAGTGGCTTTCTGTGAAATCGCCCCATTGGGGCATTGGGTGTGGGACTCGGGCGCCGAGGCCTCTTGGAGCTTTTTTCGTGCGCTTTCGGGGGCGCCAAGGCCTTGATGCGCCGCGCGGGGCAGGGGCACCTGGCCAGGGTTTCGAGGCACGAACGGGGCAGTGTGCCTGGTCGGTGAATCCTTAAGTTCTGTAAGGTTAGGGAGCCAACGCTGCGCTGGGTGGATCGTTTCGTGGGCTCCTGCGTCCAACCCTTAGGTACAGCCTGAAGCCCCAGGCTGGCCCCGTGGGCAGTATTCGCCCTACTTTTTCCGCTCCTTTGCAGGGCGGTGCCTACGCTACGCTACATCCGACCATGAATTGCCCGAGCTGCCAGAACCCGAACGACGCCAGCGCAGAGTTCTGCCAGAGCTGCGGGACCCAGCTCAGCACCGGGCCCGACCCGTTGCTCGGCACCGTGCTCTTGGGCAAGTACACCATCCACCGCTTGCTTGGCGAAGGTGGCATGGGCTGCGTCTACGAGGCCGAGCAGCTGCTGGGCACCAAGAAGCGGCGTGTCGCCGTCAAGACACTCCACAAGCACCTGTCCCTCGACGAGGCCATCCGCACCCGCTTCCAACGAGAGGTGGGCACCCTGGCCAGCCTCGAACACCCGAACACCATCCAGGTGTTCGACTTTGGCGTGACGCCGGACGGCACCCTGTTCATCGTCATGGAGTTCGTGCAGGGCGCAAGCGTGGCCGCGGTTCTCGAGCGCGAGGGCCCCATGAGCCCCGACCGCGTGGCCCGCATCATCACGCAAGTGTGTGGCTCCCTCGAAGAGGCGCACGCCCAAGGCATCGTGCACCGCGATCTCAAGCCCGACAACGTCGTGCTCACGGACCGCGCGGGCCAGAAGGACTTCGTCAAGGTGCTCGACTTCGGCATCGCCAAGAAACACGGCGAGGAGCAGCGCGCCGAGGCCAAGCTCACGCAACAGGGCGTTGTGCTGGGCACGCCCCCGTACATGAGCCCCGAGCAGTTCACCGGCAAGACCATCGACGCGCGGAGCGACATCTATTCGCTGGCCGTGATGGCCTTCGAGATGCTGACAGGGCGATTGCCGTTTACGGCCAACACCGCCTGGGAATGGGCCACGCAGCACATGACCCAGTCGCCCATGGCCATCGAACAGACCCCCAATGGCGAGCGCATTCCCCAAGGCATGCGTCGCGCCATTCGCCGCGCGCTGGAGAAGGCAGCGGACGCACGGCACGGCAGCGTTCGCGAGTTTGCCGAGCACTTTGTCAGCGGTGACGCTGCTCCCGCAGTGGCGCCCACGCCGGCACCCGCGCCCGCAGCGCTCAAGGGCAAGACCCAGATCGGCGAGCCCGTTCTGCCGGCGGCGGGGTACATCGCGCCGGGCCCCTCGTATACCCCCACGCCTGGGCAGACCCAGGTGGGGGCGCCACTCACGGCCCCCGGCGTGGCTCCGGCCTTTGCGGCGGCGCCCGCCATGGCATACGCGCCGCAGCCTCAACATCACTACGGCACACCTGCAGCGGGCAATCATGCGGTGCCCAACTACGCAGGCCACCAACGTGCGGAGCCCGAAGAGCCGCAGCGCCCCAGCCGCAAGCCGCTTCTGCTGGCGGCTGCGGTGTTGGCCATCGTGAGCGGCGGTCTCATCGCGTTCGCCATGATGCCGCGCAAGCCCGAGACCACGCCGTTGGTCACCGACCTTGGCACCAACACCACCGGCACCGCCACCAGCACCAGCACCGATCACCCCGTCGTCGACCCCACGAGCACCGGCCCCGTGGTCACTCCACTTGGCACCGGCCCGCTCAACATCCCGGTACCGACCACCAGGCCCACCACGCCCCTTGGCCCGCCCGACGCCGGCAAACCAACGCCGGTGCCCACGCCCACGCCCACGCCCACGCCCACGCCCACGCCGACCACCAAGCCCACGCCGACGCCAGTGCCCACGCCGGTTCCCACGCCGGTGCCCACGCCAGTTCCCACGCCGGTGCCCACGCCGAGGCCTACGCCGACGCCGGTGCCCACGCCGCCCCCCACGCCCACGCCGCCGCCCAGGCCTCCCGTCAGCACGGCCACGCAGCTCGCTTGCAACGGAGCCGCCATTGCGCGCAGCCGCGGTGACGCCGCGCGCGAGAGGCTCCTTGGCGATCAGTGCCGCAACGGCGGCGGCACGTACTGAGCGCGCAGGCCCTAGGTCGCTGCTGAGGGCTTCGATCCGGTCTTGTCCAGCGGCACGCCGGGCGGGGCTTTGGGCAGCACACGGAAGGGGATCTGTCGCTTGGTGCGCTCGCCGTCGGGCTCGCGGAATCCGATCTCCACGGACCACTGCACCCTGTTCGAGCCCAGGTCGAACGAGGGCGGAGTGCGCTTGGGCAGTGTGCCGCGAACCTCTTTGCTCCACGTGCCCCCAGCCACGGGGCCCGACCACAGCGTCTGCCGATGAAGCTCCTCGGTGTGCGTGGTGTTGCCGTCGCTGGTCGACTTCACGGCGATCTCTTCACAAACAATTGCGATGTCGAGCGCCTGCGTGCGCAGACCTGCGGGCAGCCGAACATGGATGTCTAGGCGCTGGCCCATGGTCGCGGGCTCCGCACTGACCTCTACAACCGGACGCAGGCGCAGCTCGCGGCGCGTGCCCTGGGCAAAGAAGTACAAGAACAGTGTGGCGAGAGTGAACCCCACCAGACACAGAATCTGCACTGCCGATTGTTGTTTGAGCAATACAAATACCTGCGCCAGCACGCTGCCACCAAACACAAGCAAGAACGTGTGGCTCAGCACGACCTCTAGGGTGACCCCAGTGGCGGCCAGCGCGTGCGGCAGCGACTTGCCCGGCGACCGAGGAATGGATGGGAGCGGAAGCTTGTCGAGCGCGATGGTCTCGGTGCGCTCGATACGGGCCAAGCTTCGGTAGCCCGTCGGGCCGTCGGGGAGCGCCGGCGGTTCGGGTGTACGCAGCAGGTTCCCCCGACGGCCGGCGGCCAAGCGCTCTTGGGATTTTCCGATGTCGAGCCAGTCCTTGAGGGGGCCTGCGACGGGGAACCCAAAAAATACCGCGCCGAAGAGCGCCGCCAGGATGTTCCGGTCTCGAATGCCCATCACCAACAAGGCGAGGCCAATGAGCGCAAAGGGCACCGTGAAGACCGTGAGCACAATCAGTGAGCGCAGGCGCTGTCCGCTAGCCATTGCGCACCACGACGGTAAAGGGCGTGTCGACCACCATGTCTTCGCCAAGCGGCTTGAGGACGCGTACGCGCACCATCCAGTCGACCTTGAGGTTTTTGCCTTCGTAGCTCGGAGGCACCAAGGGCATGCGCACGGCGTAGCTTCGCGATAGCTCGGTGGCACCGCCCCCGGCCAGGCTCTCCAGCAACACGACGCCCTCGTCGGTGTCGCCTCTGCCACTGGTCTCGAAGCGTACAGACACCTCTGCACTGGGCAGTTCCTCGTCGAGGAATGGCGTCAGCACCAGGGTGAATCGCAGAATATCGGCGCAACGCACTTGCGCTTCGTCCAGCCGAACCTCCACCCCCGGAAACATCGTTCGAAGATGCTACCGCAAACGGTCACCTTAGCGAAGGCAGTGGGCCAGCTCGCCCAGCAACACCTCGGCGTTGCCAAGCCCGTTGCCGCCCTCGAAACGACGTGACAGCCGCATGTCCGGGGTGAGCTTGAAGGGGCTCTTGGGCTTGTTGACCAACGCCAGGATCTTTTGCGCGTCGAGAGGTGTGTCCTCGCGCAGGTGCAAGGTGACCATCCGTGCACCGGCCTCGCAACCCAGCACGCGGAATCGGCGAAGCTCGGCCTTCAGCGTCATGAGCTGTACGAGGTTGCGCGCATCGTCGGGCGGGGGACCAAAGCGGTCTTCCATCTCCGCGGCCAGATCCGCCACGTGTGCTTCGTCGTTTGCGCTCGCCAGTCGCTTGTAGAGCGAGAGGCGCACGCCCACGTCGTCGATGTAGCTCTCGGGCAGCAACGCATCGACGTCGAAGGACAGCTCCGGGTCCACGTCGTGTACTTGCGGCTCTCCCCGCAGTTCGTGCACCGCCGACTCGAGCATCTGGCAGAACAGCTCGAAGCCCACGCTGGCAACGTTGCCAGACTGCTCCGCACCCAGCAGATCGCCGCCGCCACGTAGCTCGAGATCGAGCTGCGCTACCTGGAATCCGCTGCCCAGCTCGGAGTGCCGCTCGATGGCATCGATGCGCGCTCGCGCTTCGTCGCTGATGTCTTTGGGGGAGGGCACGAGCAAGTAGCAATACGCTCGCTCTTTGGAGCGGCCCACGCGCCCGCGCAGCTGGTACAGCTGCGACAAGCCAAACAAGTCTGCGCGATCGATGATGATGGTGTTGGCCCGAGGAATGTCGAGGCCGCTCTCGATGATGGCCGTGGCCACCAAGATGTCGAAGGCCCCATCGACGAAGTCGAGCATGGTTTTCTCGAGTGCCGTCTCGGACATCTGGCCGTGCGCCACGGCCACTCGAGCCTCGGGCACGAGTTCGGCCAAGCGCTGGGCACGCTCGTAGAGCCCTTCGACGCGGTTGTACACGTAGAAGATCTGACCACCCCGGGAAAGCTCTCGGCGCACGGCCTCGGAGATGACCACCGGATCGATCTTGCTGACCACCGTGCGCACGGCGCGCCGGTCTGACGGCGGGGTGGTGATGAGCGACAAATCCCGCAGGCCGCTCACGGCCATCTGCAGCGTGCGCGGAATCGGCGTGGCGCTCAGCGTCAGCACATCCACGTTGGTGCGAAGCTGTTTGATGCGCTCCTTGTGCGTCACACCGAAGCGCTGCTCCTCGTCGACTACGAGGAGCCCCAGGTTCTTGAAGTGCACGTCTTTGGACAGGAGCCGGTGCGTGCCTACCACTACGTCGACGGTGCCGTCCTTGAGGCCCTTGAGCGTCGCATCTTGTTCCCCCTTGGTCTGGAAGCGGGACATGCCTCGCACCACGATGGGGTAGTCGCGCATGCGCTGTTCGAAGGTGCGAAGGTGCTGCTGCGCGAGAACCGTTGTCGGGCACAGCACCGCCACCTGGCGACCGGCTTGGGCCACGCGGAAGGCTGCGCGCAGCGCCACTTCGGTCTTTCCGAAGCCCACGTCACCGCAGACCAAGCGGTCCATGGGGCGCTCGGCGCTCAGATCGTTGCTGACGTCTTCGATGGCCTTGGCCTGATCTTGCGTCTCGTCGAAGGGGAATGTGGCCTCGAAGGCTGTGTAGTCGTCGCCTGCCGGTTCGAGCGCATGGCCCACCACAGCTTGCCGCTCGGCGTACAGGCGAAGCAGCTCGTCGGCCATTTGTCGAACGGCCTTCTCGACCTTGGCCCGGGTTTTGGCAAAGGTGGCGCCGCCTAGCCGGTCGAGCTTGGGTTCGCCTTGCTCGGCGCCGCTGTACTTCTGCACCTGGTTCAGGCGGTACACGGGCAGGTAGAGCTTGTCGCCCCCGGCGTACTCCACGCTGAGCAGGTCTACCGTTTGCCCACCAACGCTGCGGTGCACAAGCCCCGCGTAGCGACCGATGCCGTGCTCCGTGTGGACCACGTAGTCGCCCACGGCCAGGTTGCGTAGGTCTTCGCTGAAGGCTTGGCCTTTGCTGGCGCTGGCCTTGCGCTCCTTTTTGCGATGCGCCCGCGACCCGAAGATCTCTTCTTCGGTGATGAGCGCCAGCCCATCGAGCGGCAAGATGCATCCGCGCGCAAGGGGCCCGACGACGATCTCGGCGCGGGGCGTGAGGCTTCGCGTTGTGGGGGCCTCGAAACTCTCTTTGGACCGCCGGACCTGGGCGCCCCGATGCCCGAGGAGCGAGCCGAGTCGGTCGGCCTGCGCTTCGCTGCGTGCGGCCAAGTAGACCGTGAGCCCATGGGCCAAGAAGTGATCGATGCGGCGCAGCAGTGGTTCGAGGGCGGACGCGTGGCCCTTGGCCGAGCGGGCCTTCTTCATGGCCCGGGCCAAATCGTCCTGGTCGCTTGTGGCCAGATCCATGGGGACCTGCACTTGTGCGATGCCACCGTCTTGATCGCCGTGCACCAGGTGCGGCGCCAGGGTGAGCAAAGTGCGCGCGGGAAGCTTGCCCAAGGCCTCCTCCGCATCGAGCACCAGGTCGTGCAGCGGCGGCGCTGGTCGATCGGGGTGCCTATGTTCGTCGGCCTTGGCGTGTTCGACCCACGCGCGCACGCTCGCGTCTACCACCGAGGGTTCGTCCACGACGTAGAGGGCGTCCGTGGGCAGGTAGTCCCAGGCTGTATCGAGCGCCTCGTAGTACGAGGCGAGGTAGGCGTCGGCGCCAAAGAACGCGCGTCCAGCCTCGAGATCGCCGAGCAAGGCCCGAGCCTTGAGCGTGGGTAAGTTGATGGCGTCGCAAGCTTGGCCGATGCGCTCTCGCGCCCGGCGTACGGTGTCCGAAGCCAACACCGCCTCGCGCACCGGAGGCATGTCTACCAAGGCCAGGGGGGCCTCTTTGGTGGTCTTCTGATCGTCGGGCTCGAAGGTGCGCAGCGAGAGCACCAGATCGCCGTAGAGCTCGGCGCGTACCGGTCGCGGCAGATGCGGCGGCCACACGTCGATGATGCTTCCGCGGACGCAGAAGCAGCCCGGGTCTTCGACCAGTGGAACCCGGAGGTAGCCCGCCGTGGCAAGCGCCAGCGCGAGCTCCCCAGGCACACATTCTCCTTCGGCGCGCAGCGTTGCCGTATGCGCCAAAAGGGCGCTCCGCGGCGGAAGTCTGCGAGCCAGCGCCGCGCCGGTGACGATGATCGCCGACGGCGTCTGGGTGCGCAGGCGGTGGAGCACCCCCATGCGCTGCATGGCTCCCCGGCGGTCTGGGGCGACTTCGGCATAGGGGGACGTATCGGGAGCGTCCAATACGGCAACGTCCGCGGTGTCGGCGTCCCGGGCGCGGCCCGCTGCGAAGGCCAAGTCTGCGGCCACGGTTTTGGCGTGGTCGGCATCGGCCACCACGAACACCAGTGGGCGCTCGAGCGAGCGTGCGACCATGAATGCCGCGATGACTCCGGCGCTGCCACGCACGCCACCCACATCGGCGCGGCCCTTGGCCCGCAAGACCGAGGTGATACCGGCCACGTCCGAGATCCCGGCCGGGTCTTCGGGGATCACCCGGGGCAGCGGGTCGAACTCTTGGCTGAGGGCTTGGGACAACGCCTCGGTGCTGGTGCCCAAGGCGTCGCCTAGGCTGGCTGTCAGGCTGCGTTCTGTCACGAAAGGGCGTCTCGCGCGCACATGGCGCCGAGACTCTTAGCCTGCCCCGCGCGTGGGTTCCAGTCGCCACGGGGCACAAAATTTGTTCCCATTGCTTGCGCTTGGGCCCTCGGCATTGTCATGTTTCTACTGTGCTCCGCTCCGTAACGCGCCTTGTGGTGTCCGCGGCTTGTGCCTTGGGGTGTGCCAAGGCCCCCGCACCGGTGGCCGGCGCGCTCGAGACGGTGACCGTCGCCGCACCGCAGGGGCCTCCGGTGCGTCCGGGCAAAATCGATGTCGACCCCATGTTCACCTCCGACGGTGGCCTAGGTGGCGACGCGCAAGAACCGTGGCCTGCGAGCCCCGCCGTCACCGAAGAGGCTCCCGTCGCCCGAGGCACCGTTCGCTTTGGTGCCGTCACCGTTGCTGCGCCTCGCACCGCCGACATCGTGCAGCAGCAGC